>NZ_DAMDAK010000012.1:30942-35638 GCF_032094055.1 Carnobacterium sp. | reverse complement strand
ACTTTTTAATGTAGTTGGCGTTATTCTTTTTGTGTCGACATTTATAATCTCTAATATCTATCGAAAGCTGATGAAAACGAAAAAAGATCAAGTTTATTGAGCATTAACAAAGAGACAACTTTGTAAAAGATGCCGTCAGATGATTATCAAAAATGAACCGAGAAAGTTTCTTTGAAGAATAAAATTATTTTTCCTGTTTTCTTGAAAAAAAGACCATCCAAAAATAATTTTAGATGGCCTTTTTTTCTATCTAACACTTACTAATATTTACTGAAAAAACGGACTCGCTTCTATTATAGATCTATACCTGCTCCTTCTTTACTCTGCGATTCCCAATGAAAATGTAGCTTATTCCCAAAACGACAAAGACTAGGAAAACAAAGGTTAGTATAGCCTTTTTCTCTGTAGGATAAGGTGCCAGGGGGTCTCCAGATAGTAAATTTGCTAAGACAGAAGCTGGTATAAGTGTCATTAATAGAATATTCAATAGAGGGATAAATAAAATGGTGTTCGGTTTAGCTAACATCTTTCCGATACCGTAAAGAACCGCGCCGACGATTTGCACGATCATACCATTTACGATGGCTTCAGAGGTTTGGTGATCATACCAAGTACTGAATGAAATGAGTAAACCAATTACTATAAATGCAGTAGACAACCTAAGCAGCACAGAACTAGATAAAGCAGCACCAGTCTTTTTTGCCTTGTTTTCCGCCTCTTCTTTATCTTGCAGGTCATCTTTCAACAGATAGTCTATTGAGGTATCAAAAAATCGGCTTATTTCTATAATGTTTTCTACTTCTGGTAAAGAAGAGCCTAATTTCCATTTAGATATCGCTTGTCTGGAGACATTTAAGTGCAGGGCTAATTGATCTTGAGATATACCTTTTGCTTTGCGTAAGGTTTGTAGCTTTTCTCCAAAAGATATCACACCCACCTCCTATTTTCTATTTTAAGTTTACCATAGTGCTTGGTTGCATCCCACCATCTCTAGCTGGCAAATCCGCAACTGGCGGTTGCAAAAGCACTTTAAAATAGCAGCATGTCCTGAACATAAATATAAACTTCTGGTCTGCTAAACAGTTTTATTATCACTTTCATCTTATCCCTTACACTGGAAAACGTATGTAGCGCTTTTGCTTGGCAATGCCCGTTTCTAAATCACGTTTAGCTTTTTCAAGGTTTAGCGCCACCATTCTTTCAGCATCTTCGTCAACGATCAACCCTAATGAATGGATATTGCTTTCCAATTCAACTACATCTCCAGCTATTTTCTTAACAAATGTCTTTTGATCACGTGAAAGTTGTTTCCATTCCTTCGTTGTTTCTAAATAAGCAGCATAAGCCCGAATCCCTTCATTTTGCTCTGCTAAAATGCTGAGGGTTTCAAATTGATACAAATTGACCCAGTTAGCTGTTTCAATTCCTTTCTCAATATCTTGATCAGTCAGTTCTCCTCTTACCAGTAATGCATCATAATAATTTTGAAAATCGATAACCAAGCTATTGAATTTCTTTTGCATTTCCCACAGATTTTTGTATGCTTCATGACCTGCCAACGCATTTAAATTATCTGTATTTACCGGAATTTCTAAAGGTTTTATATAGTAATCAGAGTCTATCTTCAAATGATCTCCGCCAATACTAAAAATGTTGTTGCTAACATCAGCAAATAACGATAATGAAGATTGTGCAATGTAAGCTTCTTCTTTATCCTCTTCTCCCATTGGTGACAAATAAGCCGATGCGACGGGTTGATTCTTCATAGTAAATCCGGCCATATAGTATGGTTTATCGTTTACCATCCGATATATCGGATTAACAAATACCCCTTCGTACCACTTTTTATACTTCTTCACCTTATGCATTAATGCTTTTTCAGTTGTTTTATCCATAGTTCCTCCTTCTAGTTGATTAAGTTTTTACCTTCTTTACTTTTCATGGTAGTTTTAGCATAAAATTTCATCTTCTGGTTAATTATGTATTTCCTTGAAAAAATAGTACCATACCTTTGACTGCAAAGCCTAACAATAGCCTTTTACCCGTTTTCGAAAAACACAAAAAATCTCCGCTTAAGCATCGACACAACTTATCCTAACGTGTGTCTAACTTTAGCGGAGCATAAATACAGTATTCTATTTCTTTAAAAACACTCTTTCAGTATCAATAGACTTTAACTCAGATTCTGCCCTCAGAGTTAAACTGAAAGGCATCAGAAGCCAAATTTGTTTCATTATCATCTTCATATACAAAGTTATCCAGCAAAGCCCGTACTTCATCGGTCGACTCAGTATCCATTAATTGGTTTCTTAATTCACTTGCACCGCGAAAACCACGAACATAAATTTTGAAGAAGCGGCGTAACGGTCTGAATGGACGCGGCTCCAATTCTCTCGAATATTTATCATGGAGATCAAGCTGCAGTCTTAAAAGACCAAGCAATTCTTCGCTGCTGTGTTCTTTCGGCTCTTTTTCAAAAGCATATGGATTTTTAAAAATACCCCGTCCAATCATTACTCCATCTACACCATATTGTTCAACGAGTTTTAATCCTGTTTGCCGATCAGGAATGTCTCCATTAATCGTCAAAAGGGTATTTGGAGCTATTTCATCACGAAGTTTCTTGATTTCTGGAATCATTTCCCAATGAGCATCGACTTTACTCATTTCTTTTCTTGTACGTAAGTGAATGGAAAGATTAGCGATGTCTTGCTTCAATAAATGTGTGATCCACTCATACCATTCGTCTAAGCTGCTGTAACCTAATCTCGTTTTTACACTTACAGGCAATCCGCCTGCTTTGGCTGCTTCTATAAGATCAGCTGCAACTTCTGAACGAAGGATGAGACCAGAGCCCTTTCCTTTTCCAGCTACATTCGGAACTGGACAGCCCATATTAATATCAATTCCGCTAAACCCTTCTTTCGCCATGCCGATACTCATTTCTCTGAAGTATTCGGGCTGGTCTCCCCATATGTGAGCGACCATTGGCTGTTCATCTTCTGTAAACGTTAAACGGCCGCGTACACTATTGCGTCCTTCTGGATGACAATAACTGACGGTATTGGTAAATTCAGTAAAAAAGACATCCGGTTTGGCTGCTTCACTCACTACATGACGAAAAACAACACTGGTCACATCTTCCATTGGTGCCAATATAAAAAACGGCCGCGGCAATTCACGCCAAAAGTTTTCTTTCATATTCAAATTCAATCCTCTCATTACGGGACAGCAGAACAAAAAATAAAAAGCAAAAACAGCTCTGCTTCTTTTACACTTATCCCCTGCTTAAACAATTTTTTATTAAACAATTAGTAAGCTTTGGTTATTATACACTTTCAATCAACAAAAAAAAAGTGCTAAGGATAATCTGAATAGAAAAAGAGCTTTAGATCGGTCAGATGTAAAGCTCTTTTTTAACTAGATATTAAAAAGTTCCATTAGAAAAGGAGTTAACAGCTTAGATAAGTTACAGGTAGGGTCCAAAAAACTTGTCGCTAAAATCCATTTTTTTCAACAAAATCACGAATTTCTATAAGTTCTACAGGTGTAGCGAAACGTTCGCTATTGTATAACTCTTCTAAGTCCTGCTCCGTAATCCCTAATTCTTTTGAAATCTCCTCATTCGATAACCTTTTATCTTTTTGAATTTCTTGGATATTAGTCATTAAAATAATTGTCTCAATTTCATCATCCGATAATCTGTCTTCTTCTGCTTGATCATAATTAATGATTTCTTTGATTGATTCTAAACCAAGAAATTTCCCCATACCTTCTGCTAGTTGTTTGACTTGACGCATGATAAAGTCTTTTTCTTCTAATGCCATAACGAACTCCTTCTTTCTTAAATAAGGTTTTATTTTCACTGATCCATTTGGAATTGTTTTTAACGGCTTCACGTATATTAACTTAAGAAAACAGTTTTAAAAACCTCTTTTGAGTCTTGTCACAGCTATAACCGATTGATTCATAAAACTTATGAGCTCCGAGTCTGGTTTCTCCAGAATTTAACCGTATTCCAGCTAAGTTTCTTTCACTAGCTGCTAATTCAATCTCTTGCATTAATTGTTTCCCATTGCCCTTTTTTTGATGGTCTTGATCAACCGCCAAAGCTAGTATATTTAACATGGGTTCAGAGTACAAACTTTCATATACTTCTGCATGTACATATCCCGCAACCTTCCCATCCTCTTCAGCAACGAAAAGAATGTGGTGTATATCATCGGCTACTAGTTTTTTCATTTGTTTTTCAGTAATTTCTATTGGAACATCGTATCCTAGAGACTCCGCATTAATGCGTCTGATTTCTTCTGCATCCTTCATCTTCATATCTCGAATCATAAGTATCCTCTTTTCCTGAAAAATCGTTGCCTTTATTTTATCATATATGCACCCGGTTTAAGCAGTATTCTTAAGAGCATTTTAAAGAAACTATCATTTTAATTAAAACTTTTACAGCTCATAATGGGTTTTGGATCTCTTTTGATTTCCTTCATTAGCTTAGTAGTTATATGGATAAAGCTGAGCAATGCAAAAAATAACCAGCTTATCCTAAAAACAACAAAAAGTTACCCATAATTACGCTTATTAGGCTGTAATTATGGGTAGCTTTCGTTGGTACAATTGTTAAAGCCGTTAATTTAGTTATTTATTAAACTTTTTGCTTCCCAATTTCATATGAAATTGAGGATCTTTT
>NZ_DAMDAK010000012.1:30449-30932 GCF_032094055.1 Carnobacterium sp. | reverse complement strand
AGATGGATCATATCCAAGTGCATGAGGAACTTTCGAACACATCAATTGAAGCGGGATAATAAAGTTAAATGTTTCCATTCCTTTAAGCTGAGTAGTTGGAATATACAAATCTGCGTAATCTACTTGTTTATTAGAAATTACAAATACATTTGGCGACCAATCAGATAACACTTCTTTCATCTTTTGAGTTCTTTTTTCTTCGCCATTGTCAAGAATGAATACTGTAGAATTTTCATCAATTGCATTATAGATACCGTGAATAAATTCTTCAAATTCATACCCAGTAACTGGACAACGAAGTGTTTCAAGAAGTTTAAGTGCACTTTCTAATGTATCACCGTATAAACTTTCTGGACCAGTGATCCGGATTTCTTTAGTATTTTTTAAAACATCTATATTCTCATCAATCCATTTTTCACCCGCTGCATAAACCTCTTCAAAATGAGAAACAGCATCTTTTATTTCTTCTATTTTTTCTTTAAA
>NZ_DAMDAK010000012.1:21019-30439 GCF_032094055.1 Carnobacterium sp. | reverse complement strand
TTATTTTCTAATCCCCAGTATAAACCAAAGAGCAGCAAATTCAGTTTTGTACAATAATATCCTTTTGTTTTAGCTCCCGCTAATTCTTCGCCGCAATGAACTGTTAACACATAATCAGCCTGCTCATCAATATAAGCATTTTCCAACCCGGCCATTGAGGCGGTTAAACACCCTGCCTCTTTAGCAATTTTCATTGCTTCATACGTTGAGAAGCTGCTTCCGCCTTGCGAAATACCGATGACTAATGTCTTTTCATTGTGATTTAAAAAAGTTTCCTTAGTAATCATAAATGGATAAAGAGAAACCACTTCAATATTCATTAGTTTGCGGAGCATGGGTGCTATCTGCAGCCCTGCATGGTAGCTCGTTCCAGAACCTGTAATCACAACTTTTTTCAAATCTAATTTTTCCACTTTATTAAATAGTTCCTCTGCTTTTTCCACAATTTCGCTCATTTTTTCTGGTGTCTCATGCAAATAATTTTCAATTAATGACATCTTTATTCCTCCAATTTTTATAAAATACCCACAGCGTGTAAGGCAATCCCTAAAACAATAAGTCCTACCGTTAACCAAGTCACACTAAATTTCTTCATTGCTTTCCATACAAGTAAAGTAACGGCGAGCGGCAACATTTTCGGTAAAATTTGATCGAGAATATCTTGAACTACCACTTCGGCTCCGCTAATATTCCAGGTGATCGGTGTCACAATATTCAGCATAGTAGCAACCATTCCTCCAACTACCGCTAGTCCAATAATGGTTGCAATCGCCATGATTTTGTCCATCAATCCTTCTTTTTGGATTCTATCTAATGAATTAACTCCTAATTTATAGCCAAACTTCAATCCAAAAACGCGGATCAAAATGTTTGGAATATTATACAATAATAGGAAAAGAATCGGTCCAAAAATACTTCCTTCTTTGGCTAATGATATTCCTATACCCGCTGCAATGATTCGGAAAGTTCCCCAGAATAATGAATCGCCAATACCTGCTAAAGGACCCATTAAAGAAGCTTTGACAGCATTAACAGATTGTGTGTCAAATGCTGGATTGTTGACGTTTTCTTCCTCCATCGCTGCAGAGATCCCAAGAATTGTGGGAACCATCGAAGGCGTGGTGTTAAAAATTTCTAAGTGACGAGAAATGGCTTCTGATTGATCTTCTTTATTTGTATACAGCTTTCTTATTACCGGAAGCATTGAATAACAGTACCCAATATTTTGCATCCGTTCATAATTAAAAGCTCCTTGTAGAGCAAAAGACCTCCAAAAGATCTTTGACAATTCTTTTTTGCTTATCTTATTAGTCAAAATCAATCTCTCCTTCCGTTAGATTTGATTCACTTGCATCCTCTTTGACTTCTTTCTTGGGCTCAATGTAAAAGTGAATGATTAGTGCAATGCATGCGGCAAATAATGCGATGGCAGTAATATCCAGACCGCCATACGCAGCTGCTAAGAAACCGATAAAGAAGAAAGGCGCCATTTTTCTTGAGTACAGCATATCAATCAATAATGCAAATCCGATAGCAGGCAAGATATTCCCTGCAATTTGTAATCCTTCTAAAACTACATTCGGTATTGCGTTGATTAAACCAGACACTTTATCTGCGCCTAATAAAATAGCTAAGAATGTTGGTAAGAACGTACTTAGAAAAAATAGTAAAACTGGCATCCACATACAAACAGCAAGTCCTTTATAATTAACCTCTCTTGCGTATTTGTCAGCTTTGTGCGAGAAATACGTATTAGCAATTCGAACAAGAACTCCTAGAGATTGAGCTAATACAGCAATAGGAACTGCCAATGCAAGTGCGACTTCTACGCCTTGACCAGAAATAATTGCAAATGCTGTTCCTAATACACCGCCCGTAACAACGTCTGGCGGTGTTGCAGCCCCTATTCCTGCAATCCCCATCCAAATCAATTCTAACTGTGCGCCAATAATAATGCCTTTTGGAAGATCTCCTAAGACTAAACCAACTAACAACCCTGTCACTAATGGCCGCTCAAACATCAATTGTCCAAAAATACGTCCATCCAGAATACCTATACCTGCGATTAAACCAATCATTAGTGCCTGACTAGCCATGAACAATCACTCACCTTTCTTAAATTTCAAAATCTTCTAGTGTTTTGATTTTATCTCTTGGCAGCATTCTAAATTCTACTTTTGCGCCTGTATCACGAATAGCCTTTAAGTTTTCTATATCTTGTTCATCGACAGCCACAAGATCCGTTAACTTTTTCTTACCTTCAGAGTAGCGCAATCCACCGACATTTAAACTTTTTATCACACCATTTGAGTTTTCGATCAGCTTACGAGCATCCATTGTATCCTTAACTAAAATCAACACATTACTTTTTTTCGATTGACTGAATTTTTCAACGATTTCTCCAGACTCTTCTACTCCGCGTATATAAAGATTTACATTACTGGGTTTGGCAAGATTTAAAGCTGTAGCTTTCATCTTATCGTTTTTTGCATCATCATTTACAACCAGGATCGTATTTACTCCTAGTGAATTTGTCCATCCAAAAGCTACTTGTCCATGAATCAAACGGTCATCAATCCTCATCAAAGCTAATGTCATTATTATTCACCTCTTTAATTTTTTCGTTTATAAACTGAATACCTTGTGTTCCTTCTTGAATTGATTTTTTTACAGCTTCCGCACTTGAAGAAGTTTCTCCTTCAAGTATGGCTGTTAATAACATTGGTAAGTTCACTCCTGTAACCAATTTAAACTCATATCCTTCTAAAAGAAATTGTGTAAATAAGTTCGCTACACTCCCTCCAAATACATCTGTAAATACAATTAATCCTCTGCCTTTTTTGTGGTCTAAAAGTTTTTTCACTTCCTCTTCTGCGTCACTGGCAGATTTTTCTTTTGTCATTTGAAAGACTTCTAAATTTTTTGGAACACCCATAATTAAATCAAGACTATCCTTGAATCCGCTGGCTAAGGTCCCGTGAGTTGCAATTAAGTAATTCATATTATTCTCCTTTCTATACTTTTTATAATGCAAAAACCATGCCAACATAGTGACATGGTTTTTAAAGTTTATCTAAATGCTGTCAGGATAAAGGATATTATGAATATATCCAATTTCCGGTAAAGGGACATGCACACTATAGCTCTGTTCAATCACACTAAGAACGTTTTTAATGACACGTATTGCTTTTTCGTTTTCATAGGAAAACTTTTCAATGTCAGGAAATTCTTCTATTTCTGATCTTCGAATCAATCTTTCGACCATACAGCTGATATGGACATAGTGTGCGATTTTCTTCGCATTTGTCAGTCCAATCAACAGATCCTTTTCTAAGCTGTTTATTACGTTCTCACAGATCTCCATTATCTTTTTAGTATCCAATATAGTGATAGAATCTAATACTCTGTTTAACGAAAAACTTCTCACTAAACGGTTATTGATCTCATCAATTTCATTTTCTGTAAGAATTGAATCAAAAAGATTAATCATCTCATTCTTTCCGTCACCAGTAATAATTTGGTCAAGGAACACAAAAGGTACATTTTTAATTTCAGGGTCATCTGTTCCAACTATTGAGACAATTTCATATTTCTTTTCTATTTCGCTCGGGATCCCATTATTTTTTAATTCAGCGAAATTTATTGAAAGGATTTGAATATTTACGATCCCGTCTAAACAATTACTCAATAAAGTTTGGATTTGGATAGCTGTTCCTAGTCCGGTTAAACACGTTGTGATAATCGCTTGTTCTTTCTTCAGTTTGGGTTCATATAATTGTACATTTGGTACGACATTTTCTTTTATCCGCTGTCCAATTTCTTGTAAAGGTAGCTTTTGATCAATCATGTTTCCGACTTCTAATGCCATAAGCGTATTTAATTGGTCAATAAATAATAATGGTTTATTTAGAGCCTCGCATAAACTCGCATACAAAGTATTTAAAGAACCCATATCTACCATTACAATGATTTCCCGAGCTGAATTTATTCTGCTTGAATATTCGAAAATTTTTTCTGATATATCGTTTATAGTTGCTACAATAGGCATATCTATCCCTATAAACGTTCTTTTACCCAAGATTCTATTACATAAATTAGCAATGCTGCTTGCAGTAGCATAACCATGCGCAACGATAATTCCTTCGATTTCATTAGTTGAAATATTCAAGTTTACCATAGATAAAAACAATGAAAGGTACATTTGATCAACTTCGCTGAAATGAATATCAAGGCTGGTTTCAATTAAAGGAATAATTTTAGAAATGGTCATTTGTTCATTTGGATATAAATCTTTTACAAAATTCAAAATGGCTAGTGTGATACGTTTATCTTCAACGTTTCTTTTAAAAACAAACTTATAAATATAATAAGAAACGCCTGTAACAAAATTGCCGTCATAAACTAATCTTGATGAAGAATCTAAAGTACGAAAAACATCTTGCATTGTTTCAGAGACAAATTTTTCTAAATTTTCATTTGTATCTGTATGATTTGCATATATCAACTCGTTCATAATATTATCTAAAACCGATTCAAATAAGTTTCTTGTTTCAAAAGTTGTTAAGCCTTCCGACTGGGCCTTTGTGTACGCATCCATTATTTTAGTGTCTAATGAAGCACGTTCATTCGTTATTCTGGGCACAAAAGTCGTATTCCCTTTAGGCGTGAAAAAGTATTTCCTTTTTTCGATCGTGTACGTTTCTGCTATAGGCTTATGTCGATACATTTTTGCGGGTAGATCTTTTAATACGATATAGATCTCATCACTTTGCGGTTCTCTTGCATTTGCTCTCCCGCATACATACTTTATAACGTTTTTTATATCGCCAATATTCCCGCTGTATTCGCTTTGCAATAAGAGATCAAATACTCTTGGGGACACAACAATATTCTTATTAAAGCTTTTACTTTCACCGAAGAAAGCTTTTTCGACGATTTGCTTTTTTTCTAAAATTCCGCGTTCTTCAATATTGGGAATATGGATATGAATAGGGATTCTTCGCATAAATGTTTCAAGAAAATCTTCTTTCTGTTCTGTAGTCGCAAAAACTAACCGCACATTTGAGGCATGATTAGATGTTTCTCCGATTCTTGAATAAAACCCTTCATCCATATAAACAAATAATTTCTCTTGTCCTTCCGGCGGCAATCTATGGACTTCGTCTAAAAAAAGCACTCCGCCATCTGCGTCATTTAATAATCCGTTACGATCTTCTTCTGCGCCAGTAAAAGCTCCTTTGACGTATCCAAATAATATTCCAGACAACAGTTCAGGATTATTATGGTATTGAGCACAGTTAAATACTTTAAAAGGAGCATTATCATCAACAACTTTTGCTGATTTCATAAATTGATAAGCAATATTTACAAAGAAGCTTTTTCCAACTCCCGTATCACCGGTTATCATCATCGGAAGCCCTCTTCCTGGGTAAAAAACAGCAGTTTTCATTTGTTCAACTGCATCAGATAGGCTCATATCATAACCAATCATTTTTTGTAGAATCACTTCTGAAGTTAGTGCCTTCAATGCTGACTCAAGCTCAGCTAAGCTGCCATATGTGTCTTTCAGGATAATAGAAAAATATTCTTCGAACTTTTCTTTCATTGAAAATAAAACTGGGCGTGTATTAATTTTTAAAAAAATCTTTTCAGATACTAAAGCGTTTGCAATTTTACTCGCATTTGTTCTTCCAGTATCTAAAAACACTGCAAGATCTCTTGTATCAAAAAAACATTCCTCGATATTACTTATACCTATTTTTTCACACTTAGATTTTGCATAATCTATTGTTTCTTTCTTCATTGTTAAACCACACCTTCCGGATATAAGTCATTCACTTAGTATAGATAATTGTGCACGTTTTTATGTTAACTCATTTTTTTTATTAAAAAGCTAGAAGACACCTTGCCATTGATAGTAAAAATATATAAGCACAAACAGAAATGATGAATTATTTAATGAAATAACTTTGTTTAATACTTTGACAAAACTTTTATTTAAAAACACTTCTTGAATAGGCAATTATCTAATTTTAAGTCCTTGGGTTAATCATATAAACTATTATTGCATAAATCTTATAAAATAATAAATCAATAATTAATACAATTCGATACAATTAGAATTATCATTTTGTTCTATCTCTTAATTAACTAATCCGTAATCATTCTCCAGAATATCTTAAAATACACATAATCTTACAGTTCCTTTTTATTTTTTCTATTAAATCAAGTCTAGCAAATATTAGGTTATCTTTTCTATTAACTCCTTGAATAAAAGTATCGCTTACTTTTAAAAAAGAGGTATGGTATAACTAAACTAACAAACAGAACGTTAGTGAGGTAAAAAAATGGACATAGAAAATGCTTTATACGAAGCTGCTATTCAATTAATAATAAAACGCTACCCTAAAGGCTGGGGCGGAGCTGCTGCTATGTATACAAAAGACGGGCAAATTTTAACAAGTGTGGCTCCCGATGTCCTTAACGCTTCCACAGAATTGTGTATGGAGACAGGTGCCATTCTAGAAGCGCATAAACTAGACACCGCTGTTACGCACAGTATCTGTATCGCTAGAGAGGATGAACATGCTCCTTTTAAAATTCTCACTCCATGTGGAACATGCCAAGAACGATTAGTCTACTGGGGATCAACCGTAAAAGCGGCCGTTACAACTAAAGAAAATGGTCTTCTATTTAAAACACTGGAAGAACTGCAACCCTACCACTGGTTGAGTGCTTACAGCGATGATAAATAAATTTGTTTGTCATACCCTGGTGAGAAATAAAGTTTTAATGATAGAGTAATCTAACTGAATGGAGGATTTATTATGGTTAGTTTTCTTATTTTCGGTAGTTTAGGACTGGGATTAATTGCTTGGATACTGGCAATCGTTAATTTAATCAGGTACAAAAATAACCGCCATCAACATTGGGCGACTTTTTCCACCTTAAGTGTCGCTGCTTGCGCTGTTGCCTTGTATTTTCCACTGGTTTATAGTTCACATTTGGTAAACATCGGAGATCTATCTGCATTGATGGATACGATTGCCACGATAACGAGTGCCGCTGCTATCCTGCTAATCGTTACGCTTATTTTAAACGGCCTAACTTTGGTTTTATATCGTAACCATACAAAAAAATAGACTTTGTTTTTAATCTCTGAATAGGTATATTTTTCGAATAAACCTAATTTTACATAACTAGTTAAACAAAGGAGAGAAACTATATGGGTTTTACCGATGGCTTTTTTCAACTATACGGATTGATTATTAGTTTATTTTGGTTGGCAATTATCGTATTTGTTGTTTACGTCGTAACGAAGTTTTTAAAATTAACTAAAGAGCGAAATGAACAATTAAATGAAATCAGGAAAGAGTAAAAAAAACAAAATGAATCAAAACATTGAGAGTGGACCTTCATCATTCTTAGATAAACAGCAGTCGTTAAAAACGATTGCTGTTTTTTATTGTATTTTTGCATTAAATAGTCCTTCTTTTTTGCTTCTCGTTCCTTATCTTTCTGTAAATTAGGAAAGATAACACTATCCAATCTCTTTCTTCACCAAAAACACGAACATTAAAAAAACTAACATTATTATAATTCGTAAATATCATTGACTTGTCTCTCAAACATCCTTTATAATAAAAAATGTGTTAATAATACGAACAAAGGTGAGGTATATGAAGGATATTGTTAAGGTCTTAAAAGGAACGGGGTTTTCTAGTATTTCTGCACATGAAGTGGAAGTACTAGAAAACTATCTCTACTGTATAGATGATCAAGGAATGATTGCAAAACGTTTGGCTCCATCAGATGCGTTGTATCAGTCTACGCTGCAAGAAGCAAAAAAAGAAGATAAGCTAACCGAATTAGCTGAAGGGCAATACCTCTTACCCGGATTTATCGATTTACATATTCATGCTCCTCAATGGGCTCAAAGCGGAACTGCATTAGATATTCCCTTATACCAGTGGTTGAACACCTATACTTTTCCATTGGAAGCAAAATTTGAGGACACCGCTTTTGCCGAGAAAGTCTATGCTCACTTGGTGGATACTTTATTGGCTAATGGAACGACGACCGGTCTTTATTTCGCGACAGTGCATGAAGAGGCTAGCTATAAACTAGCTGAAATTTGTGCTCAAAAAGGCCAACGGGGACTAGTCGGAAAAGTTGTAATGGATGACGCTGAACAGAATCCTGATTATTATCGCGATAAGGATACACAAACGGCCCTAGCCGATACCGAACGATTTATTCAACGTGTCAAAGCTTTGCAAGCCGAAACTTTTCAAGGTGTTTATCCTGTCGTTACCCCTCGGTTCGTGCCTAGCTGTACTGATTCAGCTTTAGCGGGATTGGGGAAATTGGCAGAAACGTATGATGTGCACGTGACCAGTCACTGCAGCGAAAGCGATTGGGAACATGGTTACGTCAAAGACCGATTTGGTAAAAATGATGCCCAAGTCTTGAATGATTTTGGATTATTAAGAGATAAATCTGTCATGGCTCACTGTAACTTCTTAAGTGAATCCGATGCAGCTACTTTTAAAGAAACAGGCACAGCAATTGCTCATTGCCCTATCTCCAATGCTTATTTTGCAAATAGCGTGATTCCAATTAAACAATTTCATGAACTTGGAGTTGAAGTTGGTTTAGGAACCGATCTTTCTGGAGGATATGATCCAAGTATCTATTCAGCGATTCGCCAAGCCGTTATCTCCTCTCGTATGCTGGAAGATGGCGTGGATACGAAGAAAGACCCTAAAGAACGTGGAACGAGTCACTCTCGTATCACAGTTAACGAAGCTTTTTATTACGCAACAGCTGGCGGAGGAGAAAGTGTCAGCCTGCCAATTGGACGACTTGCAGAACATTATGCTTTTGACGCTCAAGTGATTGATACTACTGTTTCTCAAGCTTCCATGCCGATTTTTGATAAAACCGAACCGCTAGAAGATATTTTTCAAAAGTTGCTTTACTTAACAAAGCGTGAAAATATCGTTTCAGTCTGGGTACAAGGAAAACAAATTAACGAATAAGAAGGAGATTTGTCTACAAATGGAAACGACTCAAATGAATATATCAGTGAAAACAGAGGATACTGTAACTTGGAAACAAAGTCTATTGCTTGGATTACAACACTTATTGGCCATGGATGTCTATGTTGTGCCGCTCATCGTCGCTTTGACTGTCGGCTTCTCTGCTAGTCAATCAGCCGTCCTGATTCAATCTACTTTCATCGCTGCCGGTATTGCTACCATTATTCAAACAGGTTTATTGATGAAAATGCCCGTTGCGCAAGGTGCTTCTTTTATTCCGATCGGTGCTATCGCTGGAATTACGTTAGCCAATGGTGGCGGTATGGAAGGCTGGGGTGTAGCAATGGGTGCCAGCTTTTTAGGAGCAGTTGTCGTAACG
>NZ_DAMDAK010000012.1:6657-21009 GCF_032094055.1 Carnobacterium sp. | reverse complement strand
GTTCCACAAATTCATTGACTCTTTTGTACCCTCTATCGTAGGAGGGACGATTATTTTTTGTGTTGGTCTGTCTTTGATGCCAGCTGCGGTGAACGACAATATTTACAACAGTGCTGTCGGATCGATCGGCCAAAATATTTTCTTGGCACTTATAACGGGTGCCATTATGATTGGCTGCTCTATTTTGGGGAATCGTTCATCTAAAAGCGGACGCATTTTTCGCGTTGCTTCTGTAATCATTGCACTCTTTGCGGGTAGTATTCTGGCTGGTTTTATGGGCATGTTGGATTTAACTCCAGTCGCTGAAGCTAAATGGTTTTCTATGCCGCAGTTTGTCTTCAAAGATTTCACTTTTTCTTTTGATTTTTCCGCGGTGGTAACTATGCTGATCATTTATCTTGTCCTAATGGCTGAAACAACCGGTACTTGGTTAGCTGTTAGTAACGTCACTAAAACACCTCTTAATCAGAATCACATCAATCGCGGAGTTATTGGTGAAGGTTTGGGTTGTATGGCAGCAGCACTTTTCGGAACTACTCCTGTAACGGGTTATTCTTCAAATGCCGGCATCATCACGATTACCGGTATTGCCAGTCGACGAGTTTTTATAGCTGCAGGCGGATTGTTCATCGTTTTTGGATTGTCGGGCAAATTATCTGCGATTATCTCTTCTATTCCTTCTGCTGTCATTGGCGGTGTGTTCGCGCTTATTTGCGGAGTCATTGCAATGAGCGGCTTCCAAGTCCTAAAACAAAAGCAGCTTGGTCAAAAAGAAATGTATGTCATCTCCATTCCCATCCTATTGGTCATCGCTTTGACCTTCTTACCAGCTGATTACTTAAGCACTTTACCAACTATGATTCAATATCTTTTTGGATCTCCAATCGCCATTGCTTCTTTAACCGCCATTATCCTGAATAAAGCATTGCCGGAAAATTAAATAAACATTAAGACCAAGACACTTTAGTCTTGGTCTTTTTCTACCTATACAATTCAGCAATTTCAGTTTTCATCTATGGTTTATCTTTCCATGGGATAATTTTAAAATTACCAACAGACATTCCTTTTAGTACTATTGGTTGACAGTTTTTTATCTTCAATCGCAAGGTTTCCTCCTGAGTTAGATTAGTCAAAAGCATGATAATTATCCTTATGCAGCAATAATGTGAAAAAATGGCGCTCTTATTTTGCTTGAAGTCAAACTCGTTAAAAAAATTAGCAACTCGTTTTAACACATCTGCATAATTTTCTCCATTTGGCGCTTTCTCAGTAAAGCTATGAGAAAAGTTAGTAGTACTAATAAATTTCATATGATCAACTAATTCATGCTTAAATTTCCCTTCAAATATTCCTAAAGATCTTTCAGATAATCGAGAGTCTTGAATTAACTTATCTGTTTCAGTAACTAAATAGGCTGTTTCGATTGCTCTAGTAAGATCTGAAGAATAGACACTATCGAGATTTTCAAATAGTTGTTTGCTTTTTAAAAGTTTAGCCTGCATTTTTCCTTTCTCAGTTAACGGAGTATCATATTGTCCAGTATATAACCTTCCTAAAGAAGGATCATTATTAATAATATTAAATTCAGATTCACCATGCCTTACTAAGATAATTTCCACTTAAAGTTGCTCCTTTGGTTATTTGTATATATTCATTAATAAAAAGTCTGCCAAATATCGAGTTTAAATAGACTCTTATCTATTATTAATTATTACATGCAGCTTTATCGTCTTCATTATGCTGAATGATCCAAGTTTAATATGTAGTAATTTGATTTAAACAGTTTAATAGCTTTAATTTATCTTCTTCTAGATTAACTTTAAAATAAACAGCTCTTAAATAATTTCGTATGTTACTGATTGCCCGAGTATCTAAATAACTATAAGTATTCTTTGAGAAACACTTGTCAATCAAATGATTTAGTGTATGAAGGTGCTCTTCTGGCAATCCATAGCGGTTGATCAACGCACCAAATGGAATTGACAATCTTTCCAATTCATCATCTTCATATACAAAAGGAGTAGTTACACAAAATAATAGAGCCTCTAACACCCTCTCAAAAAATATTGGCTGAAATAATGGATGAGTAATTAATTCGTCTAATAAATCAGCACAATGTGCAATCGAATGTGCCCATCCTTTGTTGATAGTAAACCCGCGTTTATCTTGCTCATTTATAAGATAAAAACACACTTTTTCTAAAATAAAATGTATTTGGCTTTCTTCAAGAAATCTGTTCTCTTTATCTTTATTGATTAAAACGCTTAGAGCAAGTGCTGAAAATGAGCGCGTATAGACTGAATCATCATTATCAGAACCAATTTTATAGAGTAGATATTGGTGAGAAGTCAATTGATTAAATAGTTCTTTTAATTCTTGGTTACTTAAATAATCTTTATTAATCAATTCTACAAAAGCGTTATAAATCAATTTATCTCTAATATACGGATCTACATTGCCTATATTTAATAACATTTCTTTTAAAATTAAACTGCTGTTGCTATAATCTTTTTTCTCTAATTTATCGACTAACATTCTTCTCTCCTCTCACAAAATAGCTAATTTTTTTGTATTAAACATAAATAAATTTCTTTAACAGAAAAAGGCGAAACTTCTTTCCATTGGTTTAATTGGGGTTTCCAAGACAACTAAGGTATGATAAACCTTGTTATATTAAGTAAAAAAATAGTTATATTACATAGGTCTATAACGAACTCTTTTTAATAAGGTTTCGTTATAGGCTTTTTTATCCAAATTTTTAATTATGTTGCCTTTTCAAGGCTGAGTAAATTATTGAAAAAATAATATATAGCATCGTAACACCCATGCTGTCTTTGAAATATCCCAAAGGATAATAATTTCCATTCATAAGATACTGAATGCCGCCTATAATAATAAATTTCCAGATCAATACAGATAGAAGAACAAAAATCCAACTCTTCTTCATACATTTACCATCCTATCGCTTTAAAACTTCTTCCATATTCGTTAACAACAGCTAAGATAATTACTTCTTGTCTTTTTTCACACTATTTCTAGCATCTCCGTCTTTATAAATGTATAAGGTAATAAGCGCCCCTAGCGCTGATACTATAAAGGTTAAAAAAATTTCGCCTACACTTTTTCCTTGTAAAATTCGAAATAGCCCCATAACAAGCCCGAATAGCAAAGATTGAGTTCCTATTTTCACGCAGCTCCCTCATTTCTAACTATTAAAATACTATCTTTAAAACAGAGGTTCTTCTTGATTAGATAATTCAAGAACAAAAGGATATAAGCAAATATACAATATTCCGCTTCCTATTATTAATCCTATCATCATTAAAAGTGATATATCCAAAAAAATATTAAGCAGCAAAGGAAGTAAAGGAAGCATAGAAAATAAAAGACTCCACTTTCTTGTTTTTAAAGAAGTATACTGTTTTTCTCCACAATAAGGACACTTCATTGCTGGATCTGTAGTAAAAGTTTTTTTGAATGTTTCTTTCCAACCCCATTTGTTCTTACAATTTTGACAAGTTGGCACTAACAAGACCTCCTTTTATTTCTTGAAATGCGTTATTCTATTTAGCTAAAGAATTTATAAAAACACTTTTCAAAACTCGCTCTTTTTGAAAAGGTTCATTACTATTATGTATAAAAGGACAGTGAAAGTTTCTAATTCCTCTGATTTCAGTATAAAGGAAGACAGGTGCTTTTTAAAATAAGTTAACTCTTTTGGACATTTTGCACCTTAATGTATCCCTACTTATAAATAGCTATTATCTTCCATGTAATAATCTACATAGCACCTAACCGCTTGTAACTCAAATTAAGGTATACATATTTTTTAAAATTATTTGGAACGTCACTTCTTATCATTATCGCTTGGCTCAAATTTTGCAATCAAAAGCGTAGACAAAATCAAAATTACTCCAACCGCGATAAGAATGCCTGAAGGAATAAATGATATATAAGGGAATTGGCCAGCAAACTGATAAAATTGTAACCCAATAAGAATAGACATCAATCCTAGAATAAACATCACCATTAAGTTATTCTTCATTTTTATCATTCCTTTTTAAATTCTACTCTAGAATTTAGCTGATTTAATGTTTCGCTTAATAATTAATAATCAACTGTTAGTTTTGTATTTGTTGAAAATAGATAAGAAAGCTCACTACAGTCAATAAAATTAAAATAGCTAAAGTGATTAAAGATTGACTAGTTAAAGAACTGGTATGTTGCTGTTCTGCTTTATAGTGAGGATTAACTCTCTTAATATTATAATCCGTATTTGTGCTCATAAAACTCCCGCTAGGTAAATTAAACAACAGTAAAATAATATACAGGATACCCGCCATTAAACTTATATGTACGTTCCAAATAATATGCGCCAGTGAGGCTAAAACAATTGGAATCATAATTAGTAAAACTAAATTTATTAGTTTCTTTTTCAAAATAGCTACTCCTCCATCTTTAAAATGTCTAGATTTTTTGTATTAAATAGAATTAGCATCCCTTTAACTTACATTTGTTATTAAGTTTATCATAACACTTACTTTACCGATTCTTTCAAAATGTTACTATACTCACAACTTTTTACTGGTATTTCATTTTCTGTATTAGTAAATACACTTTACTTATTTAAATAAAATCGGTTTGTTTGAGATAGTTTGCTATAATAAGCATTATATAAAGTAAGAAAAGGAGAATACGTATTATGACTTTTGATATTCAAAAACTTAGCCAAAATAACGCTGAAGTTATTGCAGATGAGTGGAAATACCCAGGGGTTTATGCATTCTATGATATGACTTCTGATCCAGAAGATTATGAAGAACTCCTTACTCCAAGTTTAAGAAAGAACAACTATTTTCAAGTGATGGAAGATAATCACTTATTTGGTTTTTTTGTTGTTGAAAAAGCTTCTGATAGCAACGATATTGTAGAGATGGGTTTAGGAATAAAACCAGAACTGACTGGGAAGGGGTTGGGACAGAGTTTTCTGCTCGAAACCCTTGACTATATCCGCAAACATTATTCTGCTAAAACAGTTCGGTTAGGAGTTGTTTCGTTTAATGACCGGGCAAAAAAAGTGTATGAAAAAGTCGGCTTCAAGCAAACAAGGATTTATGACCAGCCGACAAATGGAAGTGTCTATCCGTTTATTGAAATGAAAATGGAACTTTAAACAGATCTTTTGTTGCATGATGTAAAAATAAAGTCTGTTGTACGTCTCTAAAATTGAAACCAAAATTAATATTAGAGGCGTTTTTATGCAAGCTTACAAAAATAAAACCATTAATTTTTCATCATAATACTGATTCTCATATTTTATAGCCTTTGCTTCAGTTCCAAATACTTTAAAGCCAAGCCTGCTATATAGTTGCTTAGCGGGTAGATTAGTTGAAACAACTGTTAAATTAATTTGCTCAAGTCCGTCCCATTTTCTCACGAGTTCAATCATTTCTATCAATAAACAATTGGCCACACCTTGACCACGACTAGCAGCAGAAATATAAAGACCAATAATCTGCCCTTTATGCTGCATTTTTATACTAGTCTCACGAATAAATGTAACTATTCCTATCAATACATTACTCTCATCAAACGCACCTAGAGTGGTTCTTTTTTCCGATGGTACCATTCGTTGTTTAATTTCTTCAATTGAAAATTGCATTTCTCTTTCATAAGTTGATCCAAAAGCTTCAGGATTCGTTGTTAATGCAGTCAGTCTCAGTACTTGATACATCTCTGCATCCTTTTCATCTAATACACGGATAAATATATAAATTCCTCCTTTTTATTGTAATAACTTAATGATTAATCTCATTATAGTATAACAAACGCGAGATAATTATAAAAATTCTCTTAACAGAAAATATATTTAATAAACCTAGATGATTTTTTTTAAAAAAAAGAATTCAATTCTCATAGAATGCTGGTACACAATTTTAATCAAAGCTCACGTATATGATACAATAACTACTGGAGGTAAATCATGGATAGAAAACGATATAATCCTAAGGTAGCTATTCATCCAATAAAGCCAAAAGATTTGGAACTTATTTGGAAAATAGCTTATGGACAGAAAGAAAATGCTTGGATGAACTGGAACGGACCTTATTTTAATAATCCGGTTTATGAAAAAGAAGAATTTATCAATAAAGTTGGAAAAAAATGGATTGAGGGTGAAACTGCTTGGTGCATTGCATACAACAATGAAATTATCGGAACCGTTTCTTATTATTACGGAGATGGAGAGTTAAAAAGATGGCTTGAAGTTGGAATTTGTATCTACGATTCGGAGTATTGGAATAAAGGAGTTTCTACTATTGCTCTAACATTGTGGATTGATCATTTATTTGGACATGTAACTGATTTGCCTCATATCGGCTTCACTACCTGGTCTGGAAATAAAGGGATGATGCGTGTAGGTGAAAAAGTTGGGTTATCTTTAGAAGGAAGAATAAGAAAAGTACGGTATTGGCAAAATCAATATTGGGATTCTATCAAATATGGAGTCCTTCGTGAAGAGTGGAATGTTTTAACAAATAAAAAATATTAACAGCAATAAGACGTGGATATCAAAGGAAGCTGTTTTTTGAACTTTAAGCGATATCAATGCTTTTATCTCCATACATTCATTTACTTAATATCGTGAATCTAGAATCGGACTAATCCATGTTAAATTTAGTTAAAAGTCATACCGATTAACTAATTATTAATATAATTAAAATATTTAATTCCATCTGCGCCAATCGTAATATCAAAGGATAATTTTTGCTGTGAAGTAAATGAGATATAGTCGCCTTCATATTCGCCAAAATTATAGCTGAAATTATTTTTTTCAGGATATCCATATAGATAACATACGACTTTTTCGTCTTTAACAAATACAATTTGATTCATATTGTCATTTACAGTTTCACTTATGTTATCCCATTTATATCCAACAACTTTATATATGTTTTCTTTTGTAGTATATGGTGGAAAGCTATAAAGGGTGTCCCATTCAAAGGGAGTCCATTTTGAAAAGTCGTTAATAACCGTAGGACCGCTTATACTCTCAATTGAATCTTCTAATTGACTAGCATTTATATCCCATATATCTTTTTTGAATGGACCAACGATAAAAATTAGTGTAATAACTATACCTGTTAAAATAGTCCACAAAAGTGTATTCTTTTTTTTCATAAAGATCTCCATTCTAGTATAAATATCTTCGTTACAGCGTACTTCTATCATAAACTTTATTCTCTTTTAATTCTATACTTGTGCTATAACTATTAAGTTATTCCTGATATATGAAATTGGATAGAATCATATAGCACAATCAAAAAAGCCATCTAACGCTCCAGTAAAAAGTGTTAGATGGCTTTTTGATTATTTTATCTGATTTTCAGCAATTTTACAGACGGTTTCTTTGTCTCTTTTTCCGATAACAACAATTTGGATGACTTTAACTTTACCTTGTACTTCTCTCAAATTAACTCGAAGCTCTATTTTTTTATTTTTCAATTTATTATATTTAGTTAAAGCGCCATGTAATGGTTGACCACCATCCATACCACGCACTTTAATGCGATTAAGAGCTTTATCAACAAAGATCTTTTGGCTATCGTCAAGCTTATTATAATCACCTTTTAAATATTCTCTCCATTCAATCTGGTACAAATGCTACTCCCATCCATCTTCTTCGTCGATAGTAGGCACTTCGTTTGCTATTGCTCCACGTACTTCACTATCAGAAAAAGTAGCTACTTTTTCATTCAGTAATCTTTTTTCGGCAAGTAAATCGGCAATTTGATCATATAGATCCTCCACTTTTACGAGAAATAAGTTTTTCTTTTCTTCCACTAGGAAGGAACTTAGTAAATTTCTTTTAAAAAAGAGAAAAAGGAGAAAAAATGTTTCTATATGAAATTCTATGAATGATCTAGGTTTTACATTGTTCTATACAATTCGTACTTAGTAGTATAGTGAAATAGTGAAATTTTCATTAGTTGTATAAAAATAGCGAATTGTGGTATAATCTAAATGAAAAGGGGATACGCGACAACGTATCCCCTGGTAGTAGAACCGTTAAAGACGGTGACTTAGTTAATAATGAATAAAAATAATCATCTTAACCCGTCAAAGTTAAAAGATGATTATTTTTTTTGGTTAAATTTCAGTATTTCAACAATCAACGCAGCGAATAAGATCGCTAGCGTTAACGTTTCATATACCGTCAAAGCTATTCCTTTCCAGGAGTACAGCCATTCACCATAGGCCTCACCCCTTTTTCCAAGAGATTAGCCACCATCTTTAGACTTTTCTACGGCTCTAATTATATCATATTGTGCCTATCTATTCATTACTAGAATGACTTAAACTCTTTCCACCTGCGATAGAAACTTGCTTCGCTAATTCCAGTTATTTGGTAGATCTCCTTTACTGTTTTGTTCGTATTGTTGTTCGCAATTCGTTTGCATGGTTTATACTTGCATGACTGTTGGTATATTTTTTTCTTTCTTCTCTTGTATACTCCTTTTCTTCGCTAAAGCAATTCCGTTCCATTGTTTTTCTTTTTCGCTACTCCTGTTATCTTCTCAGAAATAATTTTATCTACGCCAAAGTGTTCTAATTCATCGATCTGGGTGGCAAAATTTTGACTCTTTGCACTCACCCTTGCATAACCATAAATCATAAGAAAACTCCTTAATCTAGTACTTATTGTATCAGGATTACTAAATGCAGCACAATGGACTAAATTAGGAAATGCTCCAGAAGCTGCTGTTGCAAAAAAATAGAATACAAGTAAAAATGGTTGGGTAGAATTTTATATGGGCAAAGGGTATAATACAGCAGAAAAATATGTTGCAACTAAATATAAATTTAAGTAGCTATAGCTATATAGGTTAGGAGCGAGTTTATGTTTAATAATCATAAAGAATTTACAGAAAAACACCCGTATGTTTATGTCATACTAATAATGGCATTTACTAGTTTTATTGGTATTTCAATAGAGTATATAGTAAATAAAAACTTTATCGGTGGAGGATTATACACCGCTATTGCACTTACTTTAATAGAACTTTTAAGAGTCAGACAAAGAAATAAAGAAAAAAATTAATTTTTAATTGTCATTTACAGCTTTGATTGACATAATTGCCAGTAAACTAAAAAGCTCCGCCACAATAAAAGTGACAGAGCTTTTTAGTTTAATCAGTAGCAGTCTTACAAAATCCCTTTTTTTGCAGTTCATCAAAAAAAGGGAACTATGATTGGCGGTGGTTCATAAACTAGTGATTTTCATCAGTCTTCAATCTGATCAAAGTCGTTTCTTTTTTGACGGACCTCTTTAATAATATGATGAATATCGTCAGTTGATAGACTAGAAGAATGAGCAGCTAATTGGCTGAACACTACTTCTGCCTCTTGACGATTCGAAATAACGTCATGACTAGCCAAATAGAATGCCAAATGATCAGCTACGTCATTAACTTTATCGCTTAATTTCAATGTATCAATGTCCTCTTGAAACTGTTCTGCATGTTGAAGGACTATTTATAATAGTTAAAATTGTATATCTATAGCCTTGTTAAATCAAGGGAGTGATAATAATTATCTTGATCTTTCAACAGAGAATACACGATGGTTTATAGCAGAATAAATGGCTGCTGTACCTAATAATATCGCTGAAATAATAAATGAAATGCGTATATCCCATATTTCAGCAAGAGCACCAAACAGTAAAGAAGAAATGGCAAATAATAAAGACACCAGTGCACTTTGTACGGCATAAATCTTAGGAAGTTCTGCAGTACTAGCTGATTTTTGAAGAAAAGTATTCAAAGCAATGTCTTTTAATTGTTGAAAAACTCCATTGAGTCCTGCAAAAACGAGGGACAACCAAGCAATTGTTGTTAAACCAAAAAGAAGTGTTAGGATACTGATGCCAAAGGAAAAAGTAATCAAAACATACTTGAGGTTTTTTTCGAATGCCAAAGTAAAGCGGGAGCATATAATTCCACCCACAACCATTCCAACAAAAAACGAGGTATTGATATATCCCCACCAAGCCTCAGATTTACCAAGAACGTCACTCACGAAAACGTAAAGTATAGAAGCAACCCATACAACATTTGCAAAAGCTTCAAATACTATAATCACATGAAGGCTTTTGTATAAAGGATTTCGCCAAACGATTTGCCAGCCTTCTTTTAATTCACCGCTTTGACGACCATCGGAAATTTTTCTTTGAAATTGGATTGGATCAACAATTCTAGTCATCAGTATAGTAGCTATTAGATACAACACTACTGTAACTAAAATGACGTTTTGACCGCTTAAAAGAGCAACAACTAATCCACCAACTGCCCATCCTCCTAAATTGACCGTTTGGTTAATAATAGAGAAAAAACTATTAGCTTTTACCAGCTCATTTTCCGCAACTAAACGCGGTAACATGGCTTGGCTGGCTGGCGCTGCCCATCCGTCTAAGAATGCTATCACAAATACAAAACTGATTAGCACAAGCACGTTTGACGTTGCATCTAACGCTAAAATAATCGCTAGAAAGAATAGGAAGAGCGTCTTACTTGCCTGCGAATAAACGAGCAGTACTTTTAATGAATAACGATTTAATAATAGCGGAGAAAGCAATCCACTAATAAAACGGCCAAACATATTGAAAAATGGGACTAATGCTAATACGAATGGTGATTCTGTTGAAATATACAAAATTGATATAAGTCCAACAATATAAAAAATATCACCTAAATTGGCCAATGATTGCCCAACCCAAAGAAAACGGAAAGATTCACTCTTCATCCTTACTACCCCTTTATAATTAAAATTTGTGTCTTATTGTCACAGGGTAGTGTTTACATGGGTCTTATCCCTCCTAAAATCTGTTATTATTCTTTACAAAGTCAAAAAATAGTAAAAATTAACTCATTAAGTATGTAGAATAAATAAAATTTATAGGGTAGTAAGAATGAATTACGTGTTACTAGTATACAATAAGTAGGATCACTATGGTTGCTTTTTGATTAAACTACTCTAACTTCTATTTCGATACATGGGATTAAATAATATCGTAATCCATGATAATTTTTTATGCTTCTAAAAATAAACAATCAAAACTTTCTATAGGGTTATTAACTATTCTTTTCGATTCTTTAAAGTTTATGGATTGTTGTAAAATTGCATTAATATATTATTTCTACTATAACTACTTAAAACAAATTGTTTATTGAATAACTACCAGATATAATACTAATTTGATATTCAAATAAATAGATTCTAATATCTTGATAAGAAAATATAATTTTTTATTAGTTACATGTATGAAATTCTATAAGGCAATGTATGTATCCAGAATGTCATTAAATCAAGGTTATTTTCCTCCAAAAAACACGGACACAAATCTCTCATATCTTCTGTATCTAGTTCTTATTTTCGTTAATAAACAGATATAAAATTCCTTCAAACATGTTCTGGAGTCTGCAACCATGTTAACTTTGCTCACATTTCTTTTACTAATACAAGTCTTGAATTCATTTAATTAATGGCTAAAATAAGTAATACAGTTTGTGGAGATATTGGTCAATTCTCTTGGCCAAAAATATATGTCATAGGATACGTCTACCATCTGAAAAAATATTCCGGAGGGTAAAAAAAATGCATAAAGAAAATCGATTGCCTCAATCTCCAAAAGAAGGCATACTATTTATGGTGATTATATCGGTTATTTCGGTAAATATCATAGCTCCTACTATTATGATGTTGGGACAAGGATTCAACATTGAAAATTATTTAGAAACGTTACGGATTATCCCATTCATGTGGGTCATTATCGTATTACTGATAACGCTGGTCGCAGAGCCTATAGTTGGTAAAGTAATGCCAAAGTTCTTAGGTGAAACCGATGGGTTCAATGCTCATATACTGTTGAATACTTTTTTAACAGTTACAGTTATATCTGTTTGTATGTCAATAATAGGTCCATGGGTTGGTATGAGAGAAATAAGCATAGAGCCTTTCCAAAGCTTCTTTCCCAATTGGTTCAAGAACTTTGGTGTGGCGATTTGGGTTGAATTGCTAATTGCACAGCCTATTGCAAGATTTGTAATGTGTAAGCTGCATATAAAGCAAAAAAACAAAAAAGAGACTACTTATTTTTAACCCTTCCAAGAACACTGTATTTAAAAAGTTCATTTTTTCTAGAAGATAAACGCAAATATTTATTTTTTTATAAATTAAATAATAAAGTATACTCTGTATAGAATATATGAAATTGGATAAAAACGTATATCAAGAACCTTAGGTAACTAGGGTTCTTTTTGTATAATGAGGTCCAATACATAGTTCACATAATTTCGTGGAATAATTGGTGTAATCATATATTTGTTTAGTGAGAAAAAGATCCGTTCAATGAATTAGAACATCTAACTCTCATGGTCACAGCATGAAACTAACAATTTTTTATTCTGTTTAAGGCGGTATACAAAAATATCTTATTTAGTATTTTGAATTAGCCAAATCATTAAACTTAGCTGTCTTAGTATGTTAAGGTTATCTTATCACTTAAATTCTGTTATAACACTATTAATAGTATAGAACCTAATGAAAGGACTGCATTGATTTGGCTTTCAATTATTTAGAACAATACAAAAGATTGCTTTCCATAGCTGAGGCTGGGCTTTTTTATGGTAAAGATGCCTTCGATAAAGAACGATATGAAGAATTAAAAGAGATAGCATTGACATTAATAAGCGATGTGAGCAATGAACCGATTGAAAAGCTGGAAAGTATCGTTTCTGCTAATGAAGGATACCCGACTCCTAAAATTGATGTTCGAGCTTATATTAAAGAAGGTAACAAAATATTGCTCGTAGAAGATTTCCCCACAAAAGAATGGGCTTTGCCTGGTGGTTATGCAGAAATAGGAT
Organism: Carnobacterium sp.; assembly: GCF_032094055.1. Taxonomy (GTDB): domain Bacteria; phylum Bacillota; class Bacilli; order Lactobacillales; family Carnobacteriaceae; genus Carnobacterium_A. The sequence continues at coordinate 8,086 of NZ_DAMDAK010000012.1, read as the reverse complement.
TAACGCCTAAAGAAAGCATTATAAAAGAAGTATTTGAAGAAACGGGTTTAATTGTTGATCAGTGTGATTTAATTGCTGTCTTCGATACTAATTTACGAAAAGATATCCCCCAACTGTTTCAATATTATAAATTGGTTTTTTCTTGTACTGTCGCTGGCGGAACATTCAAAGAAAACATTGAGACTTCTGATGTCGGCTTTTTTGATTTAGAAAACTTGCCTAAATTATCAAAAAATAGAACGACTAAAGAACAATTGCTTGAATTGTCTACTAGTACAAGTATTTATTGTGAATGATTCTAGTTGTTTTACATAATCACTAGAATTGCCGAATCTGCTCCTAAAACTAAGAAACAGTTCCTTTTACAAAAATAAAAAAATAGACCATTTCATTCAACTCTGCTTCTTTATTGCTTCTCTTCAGCACCGATGTATGTAACCCTGAATCCTCACTCATATGATTGACACTATAAAAAACTACTAATAGGTAGTTTTTTTATTTTCCTTCTATTCTAATTGACAGATAGTGATCCACTTTAGCAGTTCAATAGAAAATTTTATTTTATACTAAAACGATTCAACTTAATCAGCAAAAAAAATTTAATACCTGAAGTGCTTGTCTTCTCAACATTTCACAAACAAATCACAATTTATCTGGAACTTCAAGAGTGATTTAACACTACATATGGTGTACAATGGATTCGAAACAACACTATATGGTATAAAAATAAAAAAACAACTCTATTACATACTATTTAACAAAGCTTAATTAATACGAGGAGTGATTGATGTGGCAATGAACGTATCGACCGATGTAACAGTAAATATCAATAAATTAAATGAGGATATTCAAGCTTTTCCTCAAGTTCATCCAATTACAGCAGACATGTCGCTAACACATATGGGGGTTTCGCGTCTTGTTATGCTGGATCGCTATGCTTTTAAAGATACTTCCAAAGTGACTCTTTCTGTTGGAGATTTAGTTGTATTAACAGTCAAGCCTGATCCTAGCTACCCAACTCGCGGTACAGGTTTTGTGACTCAAATCAATTATGAAAACCATACTGCTCAAATTTTGATAGAAGAAGAATACCGTGGGGCTATTGAAAATCCAGATGAACAAGAAACAGGGATAGTCACTCGTGATTTAGATGCCATTGAGAAACCCTTAGAAATTTATTACGAGCAAATCGCGAAACGCAATGCCACGGGACTGGCGGCAGTTGAAAAAACAGCTGAACAGCGTGAAGCTTCTTATCATCGCTTTTACAATGAATTGGCGAAGTTAAACTTTATTCCTGCTGGTCGCGTTTTATACGGCGCAGGTTCGGATACTGAAGTCACGTATTTCAATTGTTATGTGATGCCTTTTGTCCCTGACTCACGTGGCGGAATTTCAGATCATCGTAAAAAGATTATGGAAATCATGA
>NZ_DAMDAK010000012.1:4094-6647 GCF_032094055.1 Carnobacterium sp. | reverse complement strand
GCCGCGGTGGTGGTGTCGGAACAAACGGTTCTACTTTACGCCCGCGCAATTCATTGGTTCGCGGTGTAAACGGCAAGTCATCAGGTTCTGTTTCGTGGTTAGATGATATTGCACAATTGACTCATTTAGTTGAACAAGGTGGCAGTCGTCGTGGTGCTCAGATGATTATGCTGTCTGATTGGCATCCAGATATCATTGAATTCATTATTTCTAAAATGCAGAATCCACGGATCCTCCGTTATTTGATTGAAAATACAGCAGATGCCCAAATCAAAAAATTAGCTTCTGAAAAATTAAAATTTACGCCTTTTACTGAGCGTGAAGCAGCTATGTACCAAAATATCTTGAATTATAAAAATATGCCAGGTACAGGTGGATTTGATCAAGCCACTTTACAAGAAGTTGAAGATAAAGTTAGAACTGGCGGAACATATGGAGTTCATCATCCCGACTTCTTATCAGGCGCCAATATCTCTATTTGTTTAACCGATGACTTTATGCAAGCTGTTGAAAACGATGAAGAGTATGCCCTGCGTTTCCCGGCTGTTGAATCTTATAATGAAGCTGAAATGGCTTTTTATGATGCGTATTGGACAGAAGTCGGCGATGTGCGCGAATGGGAAGCCAGCGGTCGTGCAGTCCGGACTTACCGGACGATCAAAGCTCGCGAACTATGGAATTTGATCAATATCTGTGCCACTTACTCTGCTGAACCGGGCATCTTCTTTATCGACAATGCCAATAAAATGACAAATGCAACAGCTTATGGACAAAAAGTAGTCGCAACAAACCCTTGCGGCGAACAACCATTAGCTCCTTATTCGGTTTGTAATTTAGCTGCGATCAATTTAGCTGAAATGGCGGATAAGGATGCCGAGACCGTCGACTTTGCTAAATTAAAACAAACCGTTAAAACCGGTGTGCGGATGCAAGATAATGTGATTGATGCAACGCCATACTTTTTAGAAGACAATGAAAAACAAGCATTAGGCGAACGTCGAGTAGGACTTGGCATTATGGGATTAGCTGATTTACTGATTTATACCGGAAAAGAATATGGCTCTCCTGAAGGAAATAAATTAGTCGATCAGGTATTTGAAGCTATCGCTGTGACCGCTTATGAAACATCCATTGAATTAGCTAAAGAAAAAGGCAGCTTCCCCTTCTTGATTGGCAAAACAGAAGAAGAAACCGCTCAATTGCGTGAAAACTTTATCAACACCGGTTATATGAAAAAAATGCCAGAACACATCCGTCAAGACATTTTAACTTATGGGATCCGCAACTCTCATCTGCTGACAGTTGCTCCAACAGGTTCAACTGGTACGATGGTTGGGGTATCAACTGGATTGGAACCTTACTTCTCTTTCAGTTACTTCAGAAGTGGTCGTTTGGGCAAATTTATTGAAGTCAAAGCTGCGATTGTAGAAGACTACTTAAGCCGTCATCCAGAAGCTGATCCCGACAATTTACCGAATCAATTTGTTTCAGCGATGAGTTTGGCCCCGGAAGCACATGTCGATGTCCAATGCGTTATCCAACGGTGGGTGGACAGTTCGATTTCTAAAACCGTTAATGCTCCTCGCGGCTATAGCGTGGAACAAGTTCAAAGCATCTATGAACGCTTATATAAAGGCGGTGCAAAAGGCGGAACGGTCTATGTTGACGGCAGTCGTGATTCTCAAGTATTGACACTAAAAGCTGAAGAAAATAATTGGGAATCCGATTCAGATTACACCGAAAAAGCTGACCCTGTCGCTGTAAATACAGCTGAAAATACAGTTGGAAATGAAGTAGGCGATACTTGTCCGATCTGTCGACAAGGAACTGTCGAAGATTTAGGCGGCTGCAATACCTGCACCAATTGTAATGCCCAATTAAAATGTGGTTTATAAACTAAGCAAAAAGCATCGAATTCAATGAATTCGATGCTTTTTTAGATTTGATTGACAACTTCTCACTTATAACTAGATTAACAGATGGACATGTCTTTTTACATAGCACCTGCTATGTTAGGCAGGATTAATCAATAACATAATTCCTAACAGAATAACTAAAACAAAAACGTAACGTTCAAATTTATAAGTTGGGATTCTGCCATAGATAAATTTCCCCAGTAAAATAGCTAGTCCAATTGCCGGCAAAGAAAAACCATATAAAACCAATAATTCTTTAGACCAGAAGCCGCCCATAAACTGACCAATAATAATCAATGAACTGGAAATCAAGAAATGTGCCTGCAGAGTTTCTCTAAAGACCTCTGGTTTCCATTCTCGCATTGTGCCATAAACAACAATAGGAACTCCATTCATATTATAGGCACTGCCAAACATGCCTGCTGCAAAACCAAAAGGCAACGACCGAACAGGTTTATTCAGCCCTAATTGTGGTTTTGACTGTCCAATCTTATTTTTAGCTAAAGAATAAATACCATAGGCAATCAGAAAAATTCCTAGAATATACGTAATCACGGTATTAGGAGCGAATTTAACTAACACCAAACCCACTGGAATACCCACTAACGTGCCAATAGAAAGTTGTTTCAGAACTGGA
>NZ_DAMDAK010000012.1:3014-4084 GCF_032094055.1 Carnobacterium sp. | reverse complement strand
CAACCGTAAATCCGCCTAAACCAATCAACGCAATTGAGGTAGACAAATTAATTGGCAATAAAGCCAATAATGGCATACTGACAATCGAATCCCCAAAACCAAAAACTGCCCGCATCAGCGAGCCCAGAAAAACTATCCCTACTACTAATAAAATAAGTTCTGTATCCATGGAAGACCCCTTTACTATATAATTGTGCTTCTTTCTTTATCGAAACTTATTATTGATTTGCCTTATTCTATATTGGCAAATTTCTAACCTTTTTAGGATTATAAACCTGCAACCATTTTTCAGCTTCATTTATCATCCAATTTCCCATTTCATTTAAAAAAACAAGGATTTCATCAGCATTTCTACTTGGTTTAATAGCATACTTAAGTGCTTGTCTCAACTCATTTTCCTTCTCTGGATAATACTTAGAAAATGCTTTATAAGCTGGGAATAAATCTCTTGTATACTGATGTTCTTCCTCTATCACAAGTGCAAGCCCTGCTCTAACAATAATTTTCATTATCCATCCGCAGCAGTCTAAAATATCTTCAGTATCTTCATTGCCCTCGAGTTCTTTCATTGCTTGCTCCACTTGTTCCTTTAGATTGACGAGGTGTTCATTCCCCAGTGTCTTGTCTGCTTTGTAATTAGGTAAATCGTTCTTTAAATCTTTTCCAAATACACAAACACTATGCGTTTTTATCATAAATGGAATAATTGAAAAAGTAGTGGTGTCTAAAATGTCTTCAATCGTATAAAAGCTAAACTCCACTCCATTTACAAAATCAACTTTTTTATTTAATTCTTGCTCAGCCTCGTTTACCCAACTTAAGTCAATATCATTAGTATCTCTATTGGTAATCGCAATTGTATCCAAGTCCGAAACGTTAGCGATACCTAAACCACGAGGAATTGAGCCCCTAACATACACACTATGTAAGTCCGTTTTTAAGTGGCTTTGATACTTTTCTATTACCTCTTCTATTATTTTGTAGTACTCAGGATCAATCTTCTGCAGATTTGAATCATTGATTATATAGCCGTTATCATCGGTTGGGCAAAAACATCCAATATTTTTAAT
>NZ_DAMDAK010000012.1:0-3004 GCF_032094055.1 Carnobacterium sp. | reverse complement strand
ATAGCTTTCAACATATCTCCCCTTTTACCTAGTTTCAGGAATCTACCCCATTAGTTGGATAAGAACGGTTCCTTATATCGTAAATTTAGATAACTTAAGTTTAGCATAAGTTTCACTATTTTATCTTAGCTTTCTTTTCATTTAACTTACCTATTATTGTAAAGGCTATTTTACTTTTTCCAAAAATTTGGATTGAACTAGTTAAATAGACGATTAAGGAAAATCAGCACCCTCTACTAGTTAACTTAATCCCAAATCCTTTCTATTCCTTTATTTGTTTGCCCAAAAAACCACCACTATTCATGGATTCATCATGTACATTTATCTACAAAATAAGCTATACTTAGATGTGTAATTAAAATTGCTAGCGTCAGGAATCAAGTAAATTTTTTGAAGAATGCTTCTAAACTTAGTTTACCGACAAAGCAGCTTTATTGCATATTAAACCTGAGTGCAGCAGGTAACTTTTTGGGAGATGACGATTATCAAAACTAAATTCAAACTACTATGGGAGCTTGGAGAAATCTACACTTCTCCGTTGAATCTTTTTTTAATCCTATTAGGAGTTTCTTTTTCAACCTATCACTATAACCATACATGGAATTGGCGTATCATCTTATACGTATTAACGATCATTTTTTTCCATGTAGCCGTTAATATCTTTAATAACTATATGGATTATAAAAATGCTTCAGATGCCCATGATTATAAAATAAAATCAAATATCATTGGAAGAGAAAACCTCGATTTAGTAGCAGTAAAGAAAACCTTTTTATTCTTTTTAGGATTAGCTTCTTTTTTCGGTCTGCTATTAGTCTGGTCTACTAATTTCAATTTAATCATATTAGGGTTAGGCATTATAGGCTTTTATGTGGGTTTATTTTACTCATCAGGACCTAAACCATTAAATAGTTTGCCGATTGCCGAGACCGTCACGTCTTTGTTCAGCGGATTTGTCATTCCTTTGATCAGTGCCTATTTGTGTTTATACGATAATGCTAGTTTTTCTTTTCAGACGGTAAAATTAGTCTTCTTCGTTAGCTTACCGATGGTTGTTATGATGTTCAATAACTTACTGGCCAATAATACTTGTGATTTAGAGGAAGACATCGTGAATGGCAGAAAAACGTTAGTCTATTATTTAGGTAAAAAGAAAGCCGTCCAGTTATTTAAAATTGTATTTATTTTTAATTTTTTATGGTTGATTTTGCTGGTCTACTTAAAGTTAGCTCCATTCCTAATATTAATACTGGTTATATTGTTTCCAAGGTATTGGAAGAATTTGTCTCCTTATTTTGATGTACAAGATAAACAAAAGACCTTTCCAGTGGCTTTAAAAAACATGGCCGGTATTATGATGCTGTATCCTATTTTGTATACACTCGGGGTCGTATTCGCACAATTTTTTTAATTAAACTAATATATTAGTTCCTTTTTGCATCTATTTTCATATTTCTCTAAATAAATCATCAAAGAAGCAGCCTTGTATCCTTAAGGCTGCTTCTTTGATGAACAACAATAAAGTTTTAACTTCCATTGGCTTCTTCTAAAGATAATTGATGGATCAACAAATCAATTATTAAGAAAAAACCAATCCTAGAAATCTTATCATTTTTCTTAGTATCTGCTAAATTGGTATAACAGTATAAATTATTTTTAGTGTAGTTAGATAATGTATTAGACTGGAAAGATGTCATATTAATGATATTAGCTTTTTTTAAATGAATTGTTTTAGCTGTTTCAACAATCTTCTGTGTATTGCCGGATAAAGAAATCAAGATAACGGTATCATTTTCTGTCACAAAATTTGTGAACAATTCTGATAAGTTATAGTCCTTAATAAAAATACACTGGATACCCACTGACAAAAGTAAATGCTCTAAGTAATAACCAGCTGCTTTACTTGTCCCTCTGGCCATGATAAATAAATTTTTTGACGACTGTATTAATCGTGCACAGTCTACCAATACTTTTTCATCAACCAGAGAAAATGTTTTCTCTATACTTTGTTTTAACCCATCTCTATAGTTCAATCCGTTATTAGTTTCTTGGTTAATCTTATCTCTGACTGAACTGTTGATATGGTACTTCAATTCTTTAAAACCACTATATCCTAGTTTTTGAGAAAGGTTAATAATCACCGTTTTCGAGACAAATGTTACTTCAGCTAAATCAGTTATTTTTAAATAAGGAATCAGTTCAATATTCTCCACTATATATTTCAAAACTTTTTTTTCACTCATCGTTAAATCATCATAGTTTTCAAGAAAGCTCAACATGCCGGGTCTCCTCTTTTATCGATATAGCTCTTTTAATTTAGTATATCATAAAAAATACGAACTAATTCTCTAAAAAAGCCCAAACCCTATCTATTAATCAATAATCCTTTTAACTGAAATTTCTATTTAATGAATCATCTGCTGAGGATCTAGCCACTGGTCCAATTCTGATTCATTAGCATACCCCAAAGCTAATGCAGACTCACGTAAATTCAAGTTATAATCGAGAGCATTTTTAGCAATTTCAGCACTTTTTGTATACCCAATATGTGGGCTAAGGGCAGTAACTAACATCAAAGATTTTTGCAATGATTGCTCCATTCGTTCACTGTTCGCTTCCATGCCAGTTAAGCAATGAACTCGAAAAGAGGACATTCCTTCTGCAAGTATCGTAATACTTTGCATAAAATTAAAAATCACTACTGGTTTAAAAACATTTAATTGAAAGTTGCCTTGGCTTGCTGCTACTTGAATCGTTGTGTCATTTCCCATAACTTGTGCAGCTATCATTGTTAAGGCTTCTGCTTGTGTAGGATTAACTTTCCCTGGCATAATCGAGCTTCCTGGTTCATTGGCTGGTATTTTTATTTCACCAATTCCGCAACGAGGTCCACTGGCGAGCCATCTGATATCATTGGCTATCTTAAGCAGGTCTCCAGCCAAACTGCGCAAAGATCCGTGACAGTTGCTCAGGCTGCTGTGGCTAGTCAATGCATAAAATTTGT
>NZ_DAMDAK010000011.1:35889-40783 GCF_032094055.1 Carnobacterium sp. | reverse complement strand
AGGTAAAACAAGAGTGAAAAATAAAGACTGTCACAAATAAAAAATAAAATAAAGAAAGTTTTTTGAAACTATTGACAATTCATTTAAGGTTCTCTAGAATACTAATCAAGAGCTTAGTTAATTAATTTAACTAAGTTTTTGAGAAAATGTTATGCTTTAATTGAATCAAGTGCAGTTTTAAATGGGAAAGCAAAGAAAGCGATCACATAAAAGACCGCTTTTTATAAGAAATTTATGGAAAGCGCTTAACTTTCGATTCTATTTACTGTTTGCCAAGATTGCAATTAAAGAGAAGCTTCTTCTTAATCCATCCTTATGCTTTAAACAACTAAATTTAGTTGTTCAATATGGATCGACTTGGTAGCGTTTTCTAAAATTGTTGGTTAATCAAAAATAATCTCTAAAAAGAGAGTTTTTGATTAAAAATAGAAAAAAGAAGGAGCAGTGGTAATGAGGAGATTGGGCATTTCAATCTATCCAAATCATAGTAAACCAGAGGAGGTGAAAAACTATATCGAGTTAGCTTCGAAATACAATTTTAAACGGGTGTTTACCTGTTTATTATCGATCGAAGGTGATAAAGAAGCAGTAGTAAAGGAATTTACAGAAACCATTGCCTTTGCTAAAGAAAAAGGCATGGAAGTCATTGCAGATGTCAGTCCTCAGATTTTTGATGTTTTAGGGATCAGTTATTCTGATTTGACCTTTTTCAAAGAAATTGGAGCCGATGGTATCCGCTTGGATATGGGATATACCGGTAATGAAGAATCCGTTATGACGTTTAATCCTCAAGGCTTAAAAATCGAGCTGAATATCAGCAATGGCACGAAATACTTAGAAAATATCCTAAGTTATCAAGCCAATGCCACAAATCTATACGGCTGTCATAATTTTTATCCTCATCGTTATACGGGTCTAGGATATGATCACTTTATTGAAACAAGTAAGCAATACAAAGCACAAGGAATCAAAACGGCTGCTTTTGTCAGCTCGCCGACAGCAACAATTGGACCTTGGCCGGTCAGTGAAGGGTTATGTACATTAGAAATGCACCGTGAACTGCCGATTGTGACGCAAGCTAAACACTTATGGGCAACAGAATTGATTGATGACGTGATTATCGGCAATGCCTTTGCTTCTGAAGAAGAATTAAAAGCACTAAGTGAAATTGACCCATATCAATTAACACTGAACTGTGAATTGGTAGAAGAAATTCCGGAAACGGAGAAAAAAATTGTTTTAGAAGAACCTCACTTTAATCGAGGAGATGTATCGGATTATGTGATTCGTTCAACACAAAGCCGTGTGAAATACAGCGGGCACGAATTTCCAGCGTTCCATACACCGGCCATTAAAAAAGGCGATATCTTAATTGAAAGTTCCCTTTATACTCGTTATGCCGGAGAGCTTCAATTAGCCCGTTTGCCAATGGAAAACACAGGTAAAACAAATGTCGTTGGTCATGTAGTCGAAGAAGAACTATTTTTACTCGATTTGATCAAGCCGTGGCATAAATTTCGCTTAAAAAAATAATGGAAAACAGATTCAGGTTTTATAAAAAATAAAGATGCACTTGTTTTAATTATATAAACTTATTTTTAGGAGGGTTTTAAATATGGAAGCTTTAACAGCTTGGCTGGAGAAATACATTCTCCCAATCGCAGCTAGAATCGGTGCACAAAAACATTTAGTAGCTTTACGTGATGCGTTTATCGGAACGATGCCTGCTACAATGGCCGGTTCAGTAGCCGTTATGTTGAACGCGATTTTACGCGACTTGCCCCCACAATTTGTGGACGGTTATGATGGTTCGTCTATTCCCGTTATCAAAGAAATCATTACCATTAACGGGTATGTGTGGAATGGTACACTTGCGATCGCAGGGATCATCTTCGCTTTCTCTTGGGGTTACAATCTAGCCCGTGCTTATGGTGTCAATGATTTAGCCGGCGGGATCGTATCGCTAGCTGCTTCAATCAGCGGAATCACATTTGCATTTTCTAGTTCTTTAGAAACTGCTATTCCAGCTGACGTGATGGAAGCAATCAATGCAGGATCTGCCGATTCTGGCTGGTCTGCTACAGAAACAGGCTTATCCGTTGGAGGCTGGGGCTGGTTGCCGTTAAACAACTTAGACAGCAACTTCTTCTTTACAGCGATGATCATCGGTTTTGTTGCAACCATGATTTTCTGTAAATTAATGTTGAAAGACATGACGATCAAATTGCCGGATTCAGTTCCGCCAGCAGTTTCAAAAGCTTTTGCAGCGATCATTCCGGCTACTGTAGCGTTGTATGCAGTCAGTATTTTCTACTGGTTGTTCGCAAAACTTGTTCCAGATATGACTTTCCTAGCTTGGTTGCAAGAAACGATTGCTAAACCATTACTAGGATTATCACAAGGATTTGGAGCTGTTATTCTAGTTACCTTATTCGTTCAAATCTTCTGGTTCTTCGGAATCCATGGGCCTAACGTATTGGCTCCAATCTTGGAAGGTGTATTCGGAGTTGCACAACTTCAAAACGTTAACCTTTTCCAACAAGGCGGAGTTGAACTTGTTAAATCTGAAGGGTATAATTGGGTACGTGGATCATTTGATGCTTACTCTTGGTTTGGTGGTTCAGGTGGAACGATCATCTTGATTATTGCCATTCTGTTATTCTCAAAACGTGCAGATTACCGCGCAGTAGCTAACTTATCATTAGGACCTGGGATTTTCAATATCAATGAACCAATCATGTTTGGTTTACCAATCGTTCTAAATGCAATTATGTTTATTCCATTCATCGTTGCACCGTTAGTTTCTGTTTCCATTGGTTACTTTGCAACTATTTTAGATTGGGTCAACCCGGTTTCACAACAAATCGTCTGGGTTACGCCACCATTCTTGTTGTCTTTCTTAGCAACAGGAGCCGACTGGCGTGCACCGATAGTAACATTAGTGGGGATGATTGCAACCTTTGTTATCTGGGCACCTTTTGTTATTGCTGCCAATAAAATGGATCCAGCTCTAGGTGAACCTAAAAACGATTAACGGTTAGAAAAATTAAAAATGGTTGCTTCTACTTTGTCGCAGATGAAGTAGAGGTAACTTTTTCTCATTTAAATTTTAAAGAAAGAAAAGGTGAAAAAAATGATTGAAATTACATTACCTATGCAACAAGACAAAGCCATTGAGCTACTAAACGCTCATCAAGAAGATGGAATAACGTTTACATTCAAAGAAAAAAAAGGCATCAAGCTTTATTTTGAAACAACTACGGAAGATTTAGATCAAGCAGCCAAAATCGCAAAAGCAGCCATTAAAGCTCAACCTTGGGGCGCTGTTTTGTATTTCCAAGCAGCCCCTGTTAAATAAGAGAGGTTTGATAAAATGATAAAAAATGGATTATTTCTAGCCAGCATCGGAATGCTGATTTTGATGTTTAGCGTAAATCGGCAAACATTGAACTATGATATATTAAGTTTGACAACAGCGATTTTTTTGATCGTGATTGGCGGAGTGATGGCTTACCGAGGCAGTAAAAAAGAAAAAGCAGAAGATGCAGCTAAAGAAGAGGTGAAAAAATAGTGGAAATCGTTAAAAAAATGAAGATACCCGCTGGTTTTTTCTATAATAGTGTAATGAAATCTGTTTTATTCGATATTCGCGAACAAACTGGAAAACAACTGACTCCTGATCAATTGAATAATTTCAGCTACGTTAAAACATTTTCTAAAAGTAGCAGTGCTAAAATTGAAATTGAAAAAGTTGTTGAAAATGAAGCCTACCATTATCGTACATCAACTACTGCAAACGATTATCGTGTTCAATATGACATAAAAGCAATCGACAGTGAAAATTGTGAAGTTCGTTATACAGAAAACATGGAGTCTTATGGTTTTCTTCAGAAGATGAACGATGCTGTTTTAGGAATAATTCTAGGTTTTGTTAAAAAACGCAATTTCAAAAAAATGTTAACCATGATTGAAGAATCGTATCCAAGCTAGAAAAGTAACGGGTTGATTCGATCAATTAAAACTAAAAACATATACTAAATTACTGTGTCATTCAGCAATTTAGTATATGTTTTTTTAGTTAATTAGCAGTATCAGATAGTGATTACGAATAGAAAACGAATAAAAATCCTATTTTCCTATTGACATTTTATATCAAATTATTTAAACTAAATGAATCGTACAGTTTGTTAATTAATTTAATTAAGTTAAGGTGAGTTTTTAATAAAAAAGAAAATAAGTTCTTAAATAGGACGTTATCTTTCTTAAGAAAAAGTTGAAAACGTTATTTTTTGGTTAATTGGTTAGCGCTTACGGGTTTTTATAACAATGAATTGTTTTATTTTTTATTACCTTATTAAAGTAAAGAAAGCAGCATTGCATGTAATGCAAATAAATTTGACAGCGTTTTTTTATAGAAATAAAAGAATAAAGATAAAAAGTTCAATTTATCAAGCTAAAGCAAAAGAGAGGAGACAGAACTAGTTCTATATCGCTTCATAAATTCAATTGTTAAATAAAAATAATGCAATTATTTAGTATAAATAGTATCAGGAGGTCAGTTAGATGAATAGTTTTATTGCTTTTATGGAAGAACATTTTATTCCAAGAGCTGCAAAAATTGGTGCACAACGTCACCTAGTAGCTATTAGAGATTCGTTTATTGTAACAATGCCGTTAATGATTTTAGGTTCATTGGTTCTGTTAATCAATAACCTTCCAATTCCAGCGTACCAAAGCTTTATGAATTCTGTATTTGGAGAAGAAGTTTGGAAAAGCTTTGGAGGAAATGTTTGGGAAGGTACTTTTGGTATCTTATCTGTCTTGATTTCTTTTTTAGTTGCTTACAACTTAACTAAAGAGTATGGCAAAGACGGGGTATCTGCCGGGGTCGTTT
>NZ_DAMDAK010000011.1:32298-35879 GCF_032094055.1 Carnobacterium sp. | reverse complement strand
TCTTTGCTTTAGGCGGAGCAACTGGAATGTCTTCAAATGGATTATTTATTGCTCTTATCGTCGGCTTATTAACAGCTGAGATTTTCTCGCGTTTAGTTGGAAATGAAAAATTGATTATCACTATGCCGGAAGGAGTTCCGCCAGCGGTAGCTAAATCATTTGCCGCATTATTCCCAGCAATGATCACTATCAGTATCTTTGGGATGATCAGAACGATTTTCTTTGCTTTCGGTGTAACCGATATCATTACTTCTTTCTATGATTTAGTTCAACAACCATTTATGGGATTAGCAAATACTCTCCCATCAGCTATCTTATTAGCTTTCATTGCACCTTTCTTGTGGTTCTTCGGACTCCATGGTGCAAATATGATTGAGCCTTTGATGCAGTCGATCAATGCGCCTGCAATTGAATCAAACATCGAAGCCATCAATAACGGTCTTGCAGCACCTTATATTGTAAATAAACCGTTTTTTGATTCTTTCGTTAACTTAGGCGGAACAGGTGCAACACTTGGTTTGATTATCGCTATTTTTATCTTCGGACGTCGAAATAAAGCATATAAAGTAGTCACGAATTTGAGTTCTGCTCCAGGACTTTTTAATATTAATGAACCGATGATGTTCGGTCTGCCAATCGTTTTGAATCCGATCATGTTCATTCCATTTATCTTGACACCAATCGTGCTTGTAACAGTGGCTTATAGTGCAACAAAATTAGGTATGGTGCCAGTAGCAACGGCTATGCCGCCATGGGTAACACCGCCAATTATTGGAGGCTTCTTAGCTACTCAAAGTATTGCTGGCGGGGTATTAGCAGCCGTTAACTTAGTTATTTCAGTCATCATCTATGCACCATTTGTTAAGATTGCCGAAATCCAATATTTAAAGGAAGAAATGGCTGACTAATTTAAAGACTAGTAGGAAAAGCATAGAAAGCACCAAAATGATTTGGTTGTTTTCTATGTTTTTTACTATTATGAACAAAAGAAGGAAATTGAAGAGGGGAAAATTCTTAAACCTTTACGAACAACCAAAAAAAGCAGAGCAGAAAATGGAATTTTCCACTTTCTGCTCTGTTGTTGCTTCCTAACTGCATTTTTGATTCAGCAGCCATTTCTATCTTTATTACATTATGCCCAGTCGCCATTGCGGAAGATTGGAACCGTACTGCCATCTGCCCGAACTCCATCAACATCCATGTCTTTTGAACCGATCATGAAGTCTACGTGGACAGTAGAGCGGTTTAAGCCAGCTGCTTTTAATTCTTCTTCGGACATTTCTGTTCCGCCGATCAAACTAAAGGCATAAGCCGAACCTAAAGCTAAATGATTTGAAGCATTTTCGTCAAATGTAATACCCGATTGTGAAATAGGAGAAGGATCCGGTACTAAAGCTACTTCACCTAAATGAGCCGCTCCTTCATCTGTTGCAATCAAGCGTTTCAAGACATCTTCGCCTTCTGCAGCAGTAACATTCACCACTTTACCATCTTTAAAAGTAAATTCCATATCTAAAATAGTGGTTCCAGCATAGCTTAAAGGTTTAGTACTTCTGACAACGCCATCTACACGATTGGCATCAGGAGCTGTAAAGACTTCTTCTGTCGGCATATTGGCCATGAAACGTTCTCCGCGAACATTGTCACTGCCGGCGCCTTCCCAACGGTGGTTAGCTGGTAATCCAACTGTCAAATCTGTACCAGGGGCTGTATAGTGTAAAGCAGAAAATTGTTCTTTGTTTAATTCGTCTGCTTTTTCATTTAACGTCACATCTTTTTGTTCCCATGTAGCAATTGGATCAGCATCGTACATATGAACCGCCTTAAAGATGGCATCCCATAATGCATCTACTTGTTCTTCTTCCGTTGCTAAATCAGGGAAGACTTTAGCTGCCCATTTTGCACCGGCAGCAGCGGCAACAACCCAGCTGACTTTGTTTGCTTGTGTAGCTTTCCGTTGTTCGCTTAAGGCTTTCCCAACAGCTGCTTGATAAGCAGCGACTTTTTCGCCGTCTACACCCGCTAAAGCATCTGGATCAGAAGAACGCAAACTGATTCGGCTTGCGCCTTTAGCAATCATATCTAACGATTCATCTATTTTGTATTGCGGAATATCAGTCAAAACGTCTTGTGGAGTCCCGATAAACTGTTCGCGGTTTACGATATCATCAGACCATTTTACAATAACTTCTTTAGCTCCTAATTCATAAGCTTTCTTTGTAATCAAGCGGGCAAGTGGTGCTTGATCAACATCTGTTTGAAGAATCACTGTATGTCCTTTTTGAACGTTGATTCCTGTCTTAACGATGGCATAAGCATATTTGTTTAAAAGCTCATCAAAATTTGGTAATACCATATTATCATTTCCTCCAATACTCTATTTTTTACTTGCTGAAACACAAGTTAACTTAATAATCATAGCACAAGAAGAGAGCGGAAACAATTTGTTGAATTGAAAAATTCTTAAGAGCTTTCCCCTAAAAAATAAAAAACCAAAAATTCTATTCAGTTTGTTGATAAAATAAGAGTCTATTTGGCAAAAGGTGAATTGCTTTTTTTTTTATGACATTAGTGATAAAATACCTATAGATTTAAATGTTTTAAAAATCTGCTAATAAAATAAAGTCAACTCGTTCAAGTCATCACTCACACAATCAGAGACAACACTAGGATAATGAGACAGGCAACTGAATAATTCACAGTAGATTAACTTACTTTTCCAACAAGAAACAATGTTCTATGGGGAAATAAGTTTGTTTTTTATAGTTCAAGTATAAGCAGATGCTGATGAAACTAATCAGAACGATAACCAAATAGGAATAAAAAAAGAGGTGAGCCCAAATGGCTAGAAAGAAAACAATATTAAAATCGCATATTCTCGATACAGCATATGAGGTTGTAAAAACAGAAGGATTTGAGGGATTTACAGCCCGGAATATTGCGAAAACAATGAACTGTTCAACGCAGCCCATTTACTTGGAATTTAAAAATATGGACGATTTGAAAAATGAGTTATTTGCAAAAGTTAAAGATTATTTAGTTGAAACCGTGTTTCAAAAGAAACGAACAGATGATGCGGTGTTAAATACTTGCCTCAACTACATTCATTTTGCAAAAGAGGAACCGGTCTTCTTCCGAGCTTTATTTTTAGAAGATGAATTAGGAGCCGATCGGATGTATGCTCTTCCTTTTGAGGCTATGTTGGCTGCTTTTGAGCAAGAAGCTAAAACAAAAGAGTTAACAAAAGCAGAAAAGAAGAAAGTATTTGAAAAAATATGGATCGTGGTCTATGGAACAGCTGCTCTCGTAGCCCAAGGGTTAATAAAATTTGACGAAAAAGCCGTTACGGCTAATGTAAAAGAAACGATTGCTAAAGTTATTTAATAGAATAAAGTAAAGAACCGGTCTGAATAATCAGATCGGTTCTTTACTTAGTACGAGACAGCCTGTCTCTGTTACAACGCTGCAGCTTTTTCAACTAAAGATTTTGCAAAAACTTGGAAGTGTTCAATGTCGTCCTCATTTGGATCTAAATCTACTTTGACACTCACAGCGCCTTCAACAGCACCCGCATTTTTGAA
>NZ_DAMDAK010000011.1:30839-32288 GCF_032094055.1 Carnobacterium sp. | reverse complement strand
TTTTGAACTGCTCTGTAAAATCATCGACAGATTGACAGAACTTTTCATAAAACGTATCACCTGAACCATAAGTGCCGAATACTTTTCCGGTCAAATCAATCTCAGCCAGTTCTTCATAAAAATCAACGATTTCATCTGGTAGATTGGCATCATTGCCATATGTGTAAGTTCCCACGAGACAAATATCAACGTCTAAAAAATCTTCAGGATCTGCTTGCATACAGTCTACACTCTCCACTTCCACATCTAAATCTTCTAAAGCTTTTTCAACAATCTCAGTACATTCTTCTGTATTGCCAGTTAAACTTGCATACACAATCATAGCCGTAGTCACTGATCTTCATCCTTCCTTAAAAAACGCACTTTCTTCTTAAGAAAGTATACCAAAGATTAGAGCACTTTCGCAACGCTAAGAAAGCGTGAAAAGGAACAAAAAAGGGTTTTGAAAAGTATAAAACAGTTAAAAAAGAAGAATGGTTCACTTTTTAAGCTTTTAAGCATATAATAGACTGAGTGACTGTGTAAAATGAATAGAAAAGAGGAATGAAATTGATTACCCTAAAATCAAAACGTGAAATTGACGCAATGGATGAATCAGGTGCGTTATTAGCCAGCATCCACGAAGCTTTGCGCGACTTTATCAAACCCGGTGTAACAGGACTAGAAATCAACAAATTTTTCCAAGACCGCATTGAAGCAGCTGGCGGAATCGCTGAGCAAATTGGTTTTGAAGGTTATGAATATGCTACTTGTATCAGTGTTAATGATGAAATTTGCCACGGCTTTCCAACAGACCAACCATTAAAAGATGGTGATCTAATTAAAGTAGATACTGTTGTTAATTTGCGCGGTGCCATGAGTGATTCTTGCTGGAGCTACGTTGTCGGCGAATCCACACCGGAAATAGACAAATTGATGGAAGTAACAAAAAATGCGCTTTATAAAGGAATTGAACAAGCACAAGTCGGAAATCGCATTGGGGATATCGGTCATGCTATTCAAACTTATGTTGAAGGAGAAGGGTTCTCAGTAGTGCGGGAATTTATTGGCCATGGCATTGGACCCACGATGCATGAAGCACCCTCTGTTCCACATTATGGCGAAGCAGGCAAAGGCTTGCGTCTAAAAGAAGGCATGGTCATTACGATCGAGCCCATGGTCAACACCGGAACATGGAAATCAAAAATGGATAATAATGGCTGGACAGCCCGCACAAAAGACGGCGGTTTGAGTTGCCAATACGAACATACATTAGCTATCACTAAAGAAGGCCCAAGAATCCTAACCATGCAAAAAGACTAAGGATGAAGTACCGCGCGGGAGTTTCGATTCAAAATTAAGAAACTTTCAGGAAATGTTCCATTTCCTGAAAGGTTATCTATTTTGACTAGAAACTGCGGGACGCAGCTCAACTAAAAATAGAATGCGGAGTGACCCCGGTAGACACAC
>NZ_DAMDAK010000011.1:28979-30829 GCF_032094055.1 Carnobacterium sp. | reverse complement strand
CAATTTTAGGGATTTTACAAGCAAGAGCATCCCGCGCATTGCTGAGAGACTTACTGCTTTAGCAGTTTATGCCGAAGCTGTTGCAGCTTTAGCTGCTTACAGATATGGTATGCGGAGCGCAGCGTAGAAGTCGAACAGTACAAGATAAGCATAGCGAATGTTGATCCTTAAAGTAGTCTAAATTGCCAAGTATCTGGGTCATGCAGCTCAATTCAGAGTGCGAAGGGCTTCCAATCGTTCAGTTGAAAAAACACAGTATTTTGCTTACAAATCAAGCACACATTCTATAGGATAATGAGAAAGCAGCCCCAAAAGGCAGATGAACAATCTGTTTTTCGGGGCTGTTTTTGTGTATATGGCGCTCAACAGTCTTTATTCCATTAAGTAAGGCTTTTTCAGACATGACCGAAAAGCACACTTTTAAAAGATCTTAATCTATAAAAAGAATCAATCAATTTACTTTTAATACAACACTAGTGATAGGGAAACAAAATAAATCAATAAATCTGAAAGCGCTAGAGAAAGTAATCAGTGTAAAATTTTTGGTGGTAAGTAGATAAGAGCTTTCAAATCCGAATGATCCTCATCTTTTTCAAATGAACGAAAAATGAGGAAAGCCGTTACAATACAATTATAGATTTTATTCTTAAATATAATCATAGAGGATAATTTTCCCTGTAAATGAGTTTAACAAAAACAATTAGAATACTAAAGAAGTCTGATAATAATAGCTATGGAGAAAATCAGTTGTTTTCAGATTTTTTTACTGTCTTCTTTAAGTAATAGGTGTTGATCAAAATATTTTGATCATGGTTACCAAAACCTTGTCCAAACAAGGTGAGACCTCCTTTGTTTTTCGCGTTTTCTTCAACTTCAAACCGTAATTTCAATAAAGAATGATCTTGTAAATGTAAATCGTCGATAGTAACTGGTGAGTATTTTTCTCCATCGATTCCGGTATCTAGCTTATTGATACGTATATGTTTTAATAAGCCGTATTGACTGAAACGGTCATTCCACCAACCTGGTGTATAGCGTCCACGAATATCTGAGAAATTACCAGGAACGGTATAGGTAGCTACTTTGATATCGTTGACAAAAATCGAAATATCACTAGGCCATATATTATTTGAAACTGGAAATTCTGAAGCAATCTCGAAACTGATTTCAAGCATTTCGGGTAATTCATCTTCACGAAGCAAGTTGGGAATCTTATATTCTACAAAACCTTCACTAAACCACAATAAAGCCGCATCTACACGATTCGTGTCTAAGAAATATTTTGGATCATCAGATTTTCCAACGACTTCTTTTTCTGTAGCTAATCCACAAGTCGGTTTGACTGAAAAGTCTGTAAAGTGTCCGATTTTCAAATCAGTCGAATGCAATTGAAATTCTGGATAGACTTTTTCAGGGAAGGAGATATGGATATCATCAACCTTAAGAAAAACCATTTTTCTATTATGATTTTTACCAACACCACGTTCAGAACCCAATAGTCCACAATCTTCCATCTGTTGCACATGACGAGTGGTGATAGCTTTACTGATTTGTAAATTATCGGCAATTTCTCCGACACTTTTCTTTTGATTACCAATAAAATGAATCATTTTTAGCCGTGTATCACTAGATAGAGCCTGAAAGACAAGCTTAGATTCAGTAGTTAAATCAAGTTGCATATTAAAACCTCACTTTCTAATTAACTCATTAGTTTACGAATTAAATGTTATTCATATTATATCTCAATGTTATTTAACTGTAAAGTTATATTTGGAATACAGCCAAAACAACATTGACATCGTTTACATGGAATGGTATTTTTACATTGAACTTGTTTTTAAAACAATTCA
>NZ_DAMDAK010000011.1:27443-28969 GCF_032094055.1 Carnobacterium sp. | reverse complement strand
AGGATTAACTAAAAAGTTAAAACTGGAAGGTGATAATCTTATATATATTTATTTTATATCTTTAGAAAGGTTTCTTTTCAAAAATAGAACATATTTTATTAAATAATGTTTCTTGAAGAAAATAATACGTTTTCACAAGGAACTATGTTGGAGATGAAAAAAGCAGTAACAGCAATTATAGTGCTAGGTGTGTTAGGGAAAACGATTTTACATCGATTTCCTTGGAAAATATGATGCTAATGAGTGATGCATTATTTATAGATGGGCATATCAAACGCTTCTACCTGAATTTATATTGAAAATAGAAGAAATACTAGACTTAGGGAATAAAACTTAAAAAAATAATGACTATTGGAGATGATTAAATGAAAGATTTAAGAATGCAACACCCTAGACCGCAATTTATACGGGATGAGTGGGAACTGCTAGACGGAAAGTGGAATTTTAAATTTGATGATCATGATAAAGGATCGAGTGAAGGGTGGCATCAAACGATTGTTGATCCACAAACTATTACAGTTCCATATACCTATGAAACTCAAATGAGCGGCGTTAACGATCAATCACACCACCCTATTGTTTGGTATGAAAAGGAATTTGAAATAACTGAGCCCGAACACTACTCTTTGATTTTTGAAGGAGTAGATTATATCTGTCAAGTTTGGTTAAATGGTAATTTATTGGGAATGCATCAAGGAGCCTATGAGCGATTTGAATTTGATTTAGGTAGTAATCTTAAAGAAGGAATCAATAAAATTACCATGCGGATCAAAGACTCAATGGATTGCGAGCAACCAAGAGGAAAACAACGGTGGCAGAAAGATAATTTTGGATGTTGGTATGTTCAAACTACAGGAATATGGAAATCTGTCTGGTTGGAAAAGCACCTGACACAACACCGGATTGAAAATGTTAAAATTACACCGGATATAGATAGAGATATGGTTATTTTCGAACCTAAGATGCATAGCTCGTATCTTGATATTTCTTCTTGGAATTATAGTTTGGAAATTGAAGTGTCATTTGACAATAACCTTGTTAATTCTTATCGAGGGACCTTTACGCATCAAATGGTACCTATTGAGATTGATACGCGAGTTAAAGAAGATGCTAGCTGGGGAACTAAGCAATGGTCCCCAGAAAATCCTAATTTGTACGATGTTACTTTTAAATTAAGGGATGCTGAAGGTATTTTACTTGATGAAGCAATTAGTTATTTTGGTATGCGTAAAATTCATATTAAGAATGGACAAGTCTTGCTTAATAATTGTCAGTTATATCAACGATTGATTCTTGATCAAGGTTATTGGCCAGAATCAGGACTAACACCGCCGTCTTTGGAAGCTTTAGAAAAGGATATAGATAAGATCTTTGAATTAGGTTATAACGGTTTGCGAAAACATCAGAAGATTGAGGATGAAAGATTTCTTTATCTATGTGATAAAAAAGGGATGTTAGTTTGGTCTGAAATGCCTTCAACATTTAACTTTAATGATATAGCCATTGCCAATTTTATAGATGAATGG
>NZ_DAMDAK010000011.1:23709-27433 GCF_032094055.1 Carnobacterium sp. | reverse complement strand
AAAAAGATTGTTGAGCAAAATTACAATCACCCTTCGATTATAACTTGGGTTCCGTTCAATGAATCTTGGGGCATCAAAGATATACAAAGAAGAGAAAAGCAGCAGAAGTTTACCGAGGCTGTTTATTATTTAACAAAAACGATTGATGATACTCGGCCTGTAATAACGAATGATGGTTGGGAGCATACTGTTTCAGATATTATTACATTACATGATTATGAAGAATCTGGTGAAGTCTTGAAGACGAGATATGAAAGGAAAGAAAAATTCTTAGAGAATGAACAACAATACAGTAATACTCGCTATATGATGGCTGATGGATATCAATATAACGGACAGCCAATTTTGATTTCTGAATTTGGCGGAATAGCCTTTGCTACTGATAATAAAAAGAAGTGGGGCTATGGAGAACAAGTTCAAGATGAAGAACAGTTCATGAAAAGGTTTAATGATATTCATAAAGCTATTCAAGATATTCCTTATATAATTGGTTATTGTTATACACAATTGACTGATGTAGAACAAGAAGTGAATGGGTTACTCGATCCTCAAAGAAATTCTAAAGTAAATATAGCAGAAGTTTTTGAAATCAATACGCGACGAAAAAATTAAATGAATTAATAAAAAATCAAGAAAAATGTTGAGTTTAGAAATGAAGTTAAGAATAAAAAAAGCCAAAAAAAAAAATAGAACAATATCGATTTTAACTATTTAGTTATATTAAAATGCTGATTTGGATTATGATTTAATGTGGTTTAACTTTAAAGTTATTTTTGGTATAACCTGTTAAAATAGTGTTGACATCGCTTTCATAAGATGATAATTTGTGTATGAAAGAAATAAAAATAAAAAAATATTACTGATAAGTTAATGGTAAAATATAGGAGTTAACTTTTTGGTAAACTAGGAGGAATTGGAAATGCAAGTAAAGAAATTTGCAAGATTAGCTTTAATCACAGGAGCATGTATCGGTTTACTAGCAGGATGTGGCGGATCGGCAAGTAGTTCAGATTCGGGAAATTCTTCAAAAGGCAACAAGAATGAAATTGTTTTCTGGAATCCTTTCACTGGTCCAGATGGATCTAACATTAAAGAAATGATCAATGAATACAATAAAACAAACCCAGAGTTCAAAGTGAAAAATGTTTCTATGAAAGAAGGGGATATGTATACCAAGATTCCTACTGTTGTTAATTCTGGTAAAAACATTCCTGACTTGAATATTGTTCATGCAGAACGAATCAAACAATATAATGACAATGACATGTTAGAAACGTATGATGACGCTTTAGCAGATTACCCAGAAATCAAAGCTGAGAACTACGTACCAGAAGCTTGGAAGATCGGCGATATTGATGACACTCGCTATTCGATTCCACTTGATATTCATACATCCGGTACTTATTATAACAAAGAATTAGTTGAAAAATATGCGCCAACTGCTTTAGATGATAACATCATCACTTATGATGAAATCAAAGAAGCTGGCGAAAAAGCCAAAGCAGATAAGATTGCCTCTCTTGGTGTTACTTGGATGAAACCAATTTTGCTTTCTTTGTATAAACAAAATGGTGGCGAATTGTCATCGGATGGTATTAACCCAACACTTGATAATCAAGCAATGACCGATTCGCTTGGGTTATGGAAAGATTTATATGATAGCGGCATCACTACAAAAGATGGTGAAGATCCGTATCAATTGTTTGTTGCTGGTAAAGTAATATTCTATCCAGAAGGTATCTGGATGAGAAATAATGTGAATGAAGCAAAATTTGATTGGGGATTGACAAACGCTCCTCAACTTTCTGATGATTTGAGTGAAGCAGTCAACTGGTCTTCTTCTCATCAATTCGTGATGTTTAAAAACCCGGATCGTTCGGAAGAAAAGACCAAAGGAATCATGGATTTCTTAGAATGGGTACGTACGAATTCATTAGAATGGGCAAAAGCAGGACAAAACCCAGCTACTTTAGATCTTTTGAACAATGATGAATACTTAGAAATGCCACAATCAATGTTCATCAATGATCCAGCAGAACAAGAAACATTGTCTATTTTTGACTACAAATACAATGGATATGTAGCTGAGTACATGGATGCACACGCACTAGATGTTATCTTTGGTAAAGCAAAAGTGAATGATTTTGCACCAGCAATGCAAAAAGAAGTAGCAGACAAAGTTTCAAAAGATAAATCCAATAATTAAGTCTATTCATGAGTGAGGGAGTCCTAAAAGGCTCCCTTTCTCAAAGAATAGAAAGGGAGTGGGAACAAATGTCTTTATCAAAGAAAGGAAAAAAAAGAAATCGAGGGCAAAGTAAAGCCTTGCCTTGGCTGTTCATTGCCCCACATTTGATTATTTTTACGATTTTTTTCTTGTTACCTGTTTTTTTTGGAATCTATATTTCGTTTACAGACTGGGATCTTGTTTCAAGCCCTAATTTTGTTGGTTTGGCAAATTACAATGAAATTTTTACTAACCAAGATTCTATTTTTTATTCGCAATTACGAATAGGATTAACGAATACCTTTAAATTCGTCATTTTTGTCGTACCGCTTTGTATCATTGTGCCATTACTGGTAGCCGTGGCTTTGAATACAAAACCTAAATTGGGTAAATTTTTTCAATCCCTTTTCTATATGCCAAATTTATTTGCTATTTCAGCAGTAGTCATTGTTTGGACCTTGATGTTTAATGTCACTTATGGACCGATCAATACATTATTAGGCACATCAACACCATTCACGAGTACGATGCCCTATGCTTGGGTCACTTTGGTCGTAGTAACCGTTTGGTGGACAATCGGTGGAAATATGATCATTTATCAAGCTGCTTTAAATGGGATTTCACAAGACTATTATGAAGCAGCTGATATCGATGGAGCTACCTCGGTACAAAAGTTTTTAAAAATCACTTTGCCATCGATCAAAGGACAAATCCTTTATACCTTGGTCGTGACTACGATCGCTCAGTTCAATGTATATGGACAGCCGCTCATGTTGACTGGCGGAGGCCCTAATGATGGGACTCGGGTTCTCTTGATGTACATTCAACAAAATGCCTTTGGTTCTGGGCAATCGATTGCCGGCATTGCTTCAGCGATGGCTATTGTATTAGGTGTCTGCATTATGCTCGTATCGGCTATTCAATTTAAGTTTTTGAAAACGAAGGATTAAGGGGGAGAAAACAATGAAAACAATGAAAAAAAGACAAACATCAAAAATCGTTGCATTTGTTTTCTTGGCGATAATGGCTGTGATCTGGATCGTTCCCTTATTGTATGGAATTTTTACTTCCTTTAAATCACAATCGGAATTATTGACAGAAGGTGCCCGTTTATTACCTATTGATTGGGTATTGACGAACTACCAAGACTTGCTAATGGATAACACAAGTACACCTTTGGTACGTTGGTTTTTTAATTCTTTATTTATCGCTACGATGAATACCATACTTGTATTATTTGTAGTTTCTTTATCGGCATTTGCGTACAGTCGTCTTCAATTCAAAGGGCGCAATAAAATTTTTACCTTTTTACTCGCTTCGATGATGTTTCCTGGAGTCGTAAACTTGATCCCGCTATACAAAATCGTAGATGTTTTAGGATGGGTCAATACTCCTTGGGCAATGATCGTTCCTGGAGCAGCAGGTGCAATGAATATTTTCTTAGTAAAACAATTTATGGACAATATTCCAAAAGACTATGATGAAGCGGCACAAATC
>NZ_DAMDAK010000011.1:12200-23699 GCF_032094055.1 Carnobacterium sp. | reverse complement strand
CCGTAAAATTATTTTTCCATTGATCAAACCGATTTTAACGGTTATCACACTTTTTACTTTCACCGGTTCATGGAATGATTTCTTATGGCCATCCATTGTCTTTAATGATATTGAAAAAATGCCAATTACTTCTGGTTTACAATTATTACAAGGAATGTACCAAGCCCAACCAACGTTACTTATGGCAGGTGCTTTGATTGCAATTATTCCAACATTTATCATTTATTTATTTGCCCAAAAATATTTCTTAGAATCAATGTCTCTATCGGGCGGCGTGAAAGGTTGATAAAAAAATGAGTAGAAAACAAGAACGTTTTTTGATCAAAACTATGGGAATCTGGCAAATCATCGATGGGATGATTACCATTATCTATTACGGTATTTTCCAACATGGAAATGGGATGCTTGGCTTTAAACCTTCAGTGTATCCCAATGGTTATATGCTAGTAATTACAAGCTTTGGTAGTCTTTTGATCGCACTTGGCATCATAAATCTGTTGTTCAGCAAGCGTTATATCAAAGATAGCCAAGTACATTGGAAAATCGGCTTTTTTCTACTAGTTGAATCGGTTCTTTCCTATATCGTTTTAGATGTTGTCAGTGCCATTATCGGCATGACTGCCACCATTATTTTGATGGCAAAAAATAAAAGTTTAAAAGTAAAATGAGCAAAAGATTAGGAGTAAACGACATGATGAGAAATGAATATCCCAGACCACAATTAGAACGTAAAAAATGGACCAATTTAAATGGTCAATGGAAATTTGCTTTTGATGATAAAAACGAAGGAATCGATGCTGGCTGGTTCACAAAATCGGATGTTTTCGATCAAACTATTACGGTTCCTTTTGTTTATCAAAGTAAAGAAAGCGGCATTGAAGATCGCACCCCTCATGATATTGTTTGGTATCAACGCGAGTTTGACGTTTTACCGCAAGCAAATGAACGCGTATTGCTTCATTTTGGTGCGGTAGATTACGAATCAGATATCTATTTAAATGGACAACATGTCAGACATCACATTGGGGGGCATACTTCTTTTGAAATCGACATTACACCATTTTTAGACCCTTCTGGCAAGCAACAAGTGAGTGTACGAGCTTTGGATCCACATTATGATGAAACTATTCCACGTGGGAAACAATTTTGGGAAGATGAATCAGCAGGTATTTGGTACACAAATTCAACTGGGATCTGGCAAACAGTTTGGTTTGAAGTGGTGAATGAACAGTATATAACAGATCTTAAATTGACACCGCATTTTGATGAAGGAAAAATCGAAATCGAAGCTGTGATCAGTAAATTAACCAAACAAAATTCTTTAACTTACACCATTTCTTTTAAAGATCAACCCATAGCCAGTGGTCAAGTTGACTTGGTTACTAATAAAGTGATATTTGAAGTGGAATTGTATCAAGACCATATCTTCAGACAAAATTATCATAACGAAGGGTATTCATGGACACCGGAAACACCAAATTTATTCAATCTTGACTTGGAACTAAAAGAAGCCGATCAAAGTAAAGATATTTTGCATTCTTATTTTGGCTTGCGAAAAGTACATGCGGCTGATGGAATGGTCTATTTAAATAATAAGCCATACTATCAAAAATTAATCTTAGACCAAGGTTATTGGCCAACAGGCTTGCTAACGGCGCCTACTGATGAGGACTTTGTCAAAGATATCGAATTAGCTAAAGAAATGGGTTTCAATGGTTGTCGGAAGCATCAAAAAATGGAAGACCCTCGGTTCTTGTATTGGGCCGATAAAATGGGCTTTATTGTATGGGGAGAATGTGCAGCGCCACCTGTTTACACAAATAGTGCGGTGGAACGGTTGATGGTGGAATGGACCGATAGTATCAAACGTGATTACAATCATCCATCGATCATTACTTGGGTACCTGTCAATGAAAGTTGGGGTGTACCGAATATTTCCTTTGATCGCCAACAACAACATTTTTCTCAAGCCATTTTCCATTATATTCATTCCTTAGATACCACACGTTTGGTGATTTCAAATGATGGGTGGGCAGCAACCGATACTGATATCGTGGCTATCCATAACTACGCACATGGACAAAAAGAAGAAGTAGCTAAATATGAATACTTCAAAGAAAGTTTGAGCAGCAAAGAAACCTTGCTTCATAACCGCTCGACTCCTTGGCCTATTTTTGCTAATGGTTTTTCTTATGAAGGACAACCTATTTTGCTGACTGAGTTTGGTGGGATTGGTTTTGACGTGTCTGGTCAACCTGGTTGGGGCTATACATCTGTTGCTTCTACTGATGAGTTTGTTTCTGAATATCGCCGGATTATGGAAGCTCTCTATGCTTCTAAAGCGTTATGGGGCTATTGCTATACTCAAATGACAGACGTTGAACAAGAAATCAACGGATTAGTGACTTATGATAGACAGCCTAAATGTGAGCTCAGCAAAATCAAGGAAATCAATGATCAATTTCATATTCCTACTGTGGAATAACAAGAATTTATAAAAACGAGTAAATGAAAAATGGCTGAGACAGACGTTTTTTCAACAATGAAAGACTTTCGAAAAACATTGTTGAAAGGCTGTGTCTCAGCATTTTCTTTGTAACAGAAAGGATCGGGATTATGAAAAAAAAAACGATGCTTTGGATCGGTGGGCTCTTGCTGACTGGAATCATGGTAGGTGGCATAACTAAAGTAGTATTGGCACAAAAAGATCCCTTTAACGCTGACTTTTTGGATCCTGAAAAGTGGGAAATTTATCAAGGTGATAGCGATGGCAGTTGGGACAATAAGAAAGGAGTGTTGACAGTGGACGGAGGCACTGGAAACAAAGCGATTTATAAAAAAGCTGAATATGGTGATTTTCAATTTGAAACAGAAGTCACCATTGAACAACCAGATAATCAAACGGATGATACAAGCGCAGAAGGAGGAATCTTATTTCGGATCCAAAATCCTGGAGATGGTGTCGATAGTTATGATGGTTATTATTTTGGAATCGATGTGAACAAACAACAAGTGATCCTTGGAAAATCAAGCACTGACGGTGAACCTTGGACGGAAGTCGCAACAAAAAAAATGTATCTTGAGTATGACCAACCATACAAACTGACGGTAAAAGCCGCAGGAGAACATATTCAAGGTTTTGTCAATGAAGAAAAAGATAGCTACCCCAAAATCGATGTGAGCGATGAAGATTATGTGAGAGGTCAAATCGGCGTTCGTAATCGCTTAGAAAATGCGACTTTTGAAAAGATGACGGTTGCTCCATTTAATGAAGCGGAAGTAAAAGGTGCTACTTATACTAATTCGTTGGTTCCAGAAGCTGCTGATCCTGATGTTTTATATGACCACGGAACGTATTACTTGTACCCAACCACGGCTGGTAGTAATAATGACGGGATCAAAGTGTATACTTCGACAGATTTGGTGAATTGGACGGATAAAGGAATGGCCATGACCGCAGGCAATGAAAATTGGGGGACTCAAGGCTTTTGGGCACCTGATTTGATTGAGCGCGATGGTAAATACTATATGTATTACACAGCCAACGAACAGCTATGTGTGTCTATCGCTGATTCGCCTTTAGGACCTTTCACGCAAAAAAAAGTGGCGCCGATGCATGAAGATACTAAAGAAATCGATGCCCATGCTTTTAAAGATGAGGATGGGCAATATTATTTGTACTTTGTGCGCTTTACTGGAGGCAATGTTATTTGGGGTGCCAAATTAAACGATGACATGGTATCTATTGATGAAAGTACTGTTACAGAAGTTTTAGCACCTTCACAACCCTGGGAAAAAGATATCGCTGATGTTAACGAAGGACCTTATATGTTGAAAAAAGAAGGCATTTATTATTTGACGTATTCAGGTTCTCATTTTGAAAGTCCAATGTATGGAGCGGGCTATGCGACAAGCAGCGACCCATTAGGCTCATTTGAAAAATATGAACAAAATCCGATTATGCAATCTAATTCTTTGGCCCATGGAACCGGACATCATGCGGTTACTGAGTCTCCAGATGGCAAAGAAATGTTCATGGTTTATCATCGTCATGAATCTATTTGGAATACTGATCCCCGAGAGTTTGCCATTGACCGCATGCATTTTACAGAAAATGAAAAAGGAAAAACCATTTTGGAAGTTCATGGACCGACCGTTACCCCACAACCAGTCCCATCTGGCGCTGTAGATGTTGATAATTTTATTGGCTTTGAAACAGAAAATATAAGAGAAGTGACGGTGAAAAGAGGAACCAACGCAAAAGATTGGTCTTTACCAGAAGAAGTTGGTCTGATTACTTCGAAAAGCCTACCAGGCGAAAGTCAAAAAGTCGCTGTCAAATGGCAATTACCAGAATCTATCGAATCAGGGAAGATAACGATAAAAGGAGAAGTGGTTTTACCTGATAAGGTGGAAAATCTCGGTGATTTACCTTTGGCCCTAGAAATTACAGTAACGATCAAATAGAGAGGGTGTTGCTTCTTGAAGAAAAGAATGCTTTGGTTACTGTTGACTATCCTTATTTCTTTAAGTGGCTGTAAAATTAACACTGATTCACAAGAAGTAGTTACTGATTTCACGCCAATCATAGATAATGAAGGAGCCGATCCATGGGTCTATCAAGAGGATGATGATTATTATTATACGAAGACAACAGGCAATAATGTGACTTTACAACGTTCTAAAACTTTGACGCAAATAGCCACTGGTGAAGAAAAAGTTGTTTTTGAAGCAGCATCAGATTTTGAAAGTATTTGGGCGCCAGAGATCCATCGCTTAGACGATCAATGGGTCTGTTATTTTGCAGCCAATAAACCCGGCGAAACGCATCGCATGTATGCTTTGATCAATGAAGCAGAAGACCCTTACAAAGGACAATGGATATTAGAAGCTGTTACTGGTATGGATGACAAATTTGCTATTGATGGTACAGTTTTTGAAAGCAACGACCACCGTTATTTTGTTTGGTCAGGTTGGGAAGGTTATGTAAATGTCGCTCAAAATCTTTATATATCAGAAATGGTTTCACCTACAGAAGTAAATACAGATAAATTTCTACTTTCTGAACCTGAATTCGATTGGGAGAAAAAACAATCCCCTTTGATCAACGAAGGCCCACAGATTTTGGTCCGCAATCAAACAATCAATCTCGTCTATTCGGCAAGTGGTAGTTGGGATAATGATTATTGCTTGGGATTATTGACCTTGGATACAGCAAAAGATCCTTTGAAAAGGGAAAATTGGCAAAAAGCTGATCAACCGATCTTTAAAAGTGAGAACGAGGTGTTTGGTCCAGGACACAATGGTTTCGCCCAATCAAAAGACGGTGGCGAGGAATGGCTGGTCTACCACGCTGCACGTTGGGACCATGGTGGTTGGAATCGTTCTATCCGTATGCAAAAGATCAAATGGTCAGAAGATGATAAGTTAAATTTAGAGACACCCTTAGCAGAAAACAAACGGCAACACTTACCCAAAGGGGAAAACCAACGCTATCGTTTATTGGCTGACAAAGCCCAACAAGATGGCGAATTTGAAGAGATAGAAGATGGAAATTCTTTATCAGAAAAAGTGATTCGTGGCTTTGAAAATCCTTTTGATCAACTAACTTGGACATTTCAAGCCCCACAAGCTGGAACCTATTCTTTGCTGATTTATGTGAAACCAGCAGAAATGCCGCGTGCAGAGATGGATATTTTAATAAATGTTGCTGCTAATGGCCAAGAAGAACAAGTGCCGCTTCCATTTGCACAATACTACCAACCACTACAAATACGAGTGAATTTAGAAAAAGGGAAGAATGAAATTTTTATGCAGTCTGATATTGGAATCGATCCAATCTGCGTCGATCGCTTAGAGATTGTCAAAATAGACTGATGCCAAAAAAGTAATTTAGCTTGTGAGCTAAATTGCTTTTTTGATTCTTAGAAGTTATGTTTCTACAAGCGTTGATGAAAAGTAACCCTGGTAAAATTAATCTCATAGAATTAACGCATCACCTGCTGTAAGATTGTCCTATCTCAATCAGTCAGCAAGGATTGCTACTATGCTAGAACAAAAAAACAGCCACCTTTTCATCATCGTTCAATTTTTAGAACACGAAACCAGTGAAGCGACTCGTCCTTAAACTTCTTCTAAAAAATAAGCTCGCAGCTAGGATTCAACTTGTCGATACTGAAGTCAGGATTTATAACGGCATTGACAAGTACGTCCTTTATGCTCTGCTCAAGAAGTTGAAACTACATGGTCATTGATTACGTAAGCGTGAAAACAGCTGCAAGGTTTGCGGCTTATTTTCAGATATGTGAAAAGGAATTGAAGGCTTGACCATGGTTATTCAGACAAAAGTACAGTTGTTTTCGGATTTTTTTGTTGTTTGGTATACTGAATGAGAAAAGAAGAGAAGCTGAGGAGGAGACAACATGAAAAACAGAATTTTATATGCTGATGTCCTCCGAGTAGCAGCTATTTTTTTAGTGATTGTGATTCATACCACATCACTTGATTTTGGTTCATATCCAATCGCTTCTTATCAATGGCAGACGTTGAACGTCTATAACGGCTTCTCCCGCATTAGTGTGCCGTTATTTTTTATGGTCAGCGGCATTTTCTTTTTAAATCCTCAAAAAGAAGTACCCATCAAAAAACTGTATCAAAAAAATATTTTCCGTATCATACTTGCTTTTATTTTTTGGTCAGCTTTATATGCATTTATTTTTACAGTGTATGAATACCGAACAATCAATAGCGATGTAGTAAAAGTTATGTACCAAGCCTTTATTGAAGGTCATTTTCATCTGTGGTTCTTATTCCGTCTAATTGAAGTCTATGTAATGGTGCCATTTTTAAGAAAAATCGCTGAAGATAGACGATTAATAGAATATTTTCTGCTTTTTTGCTTTGTTGTCGGTTTTCTCAATCCGACTTATCATGCGTTTCCGCTTAAATCAACCACCACGATTGTTGAAAGAGGTCTTAACTTAGACATTACATTCGGCTACCTGGGTTATTTTTTTGCTGGGTATTATTTATCGCGTTATTCCTTATCAAAAATCGCTAGACTTTTCCTTTACAGTTTAGGCATAGCTGGAGTAATTGGTACGATCGTCGTAGCGAATGTTCATTCATTGAAGACGGGAAAACCTTACAGTCTATCATATGAATATTTAACGCCTAATGTCTTGTTTGCGAGTGCAGCAGTCTTTTTATTTATTAAAGAAAGTATGCAACAGCATGAAATCTCTGAAAAAATGAGTAAATGGATGATCGAACTTT
Organism: Carnobacterium sp.; assembly: GCF_032094055.1. Taxonomy (GTDB): domain Bacteria; phylum Bacillota; class Bacilli; order Lactobacillales; family Carnobacteriaceae; genus Carnobacterium_A. The sequence continues at coordinate 16,424 of NZ_DAMDAK010000011.1, read as the reverse complement.
CTCGTTATTCATTCGGCATTTATTTGATTCATGTGCTGATTCGTTTTATTTTCACAAAATTTGGACTAACTACTTTTATCTTCACACCGATTCTGTCTGTTCCGCTACTAGCTGTTTTATTGTTCTTAGTCAGTTATATTTGTGTCAAATTGCTGGCAAAAATTCCTTTTCTAAAACGATTTATTTTATAAGCTGAATCGGACTAGGAAAAGCAGTTTTTATTGATTGGAATTTTTCCTGTCTAAGGACTTCGCTAGTTTTTTTACAGGAGAATCAGTATAATGGAGAACAGTAATGAAAAAAGGAGTATCAAAATGGCTCAACTAACGAACAAAAAGCAATCGATTAAAGTGTTTAGTCAAATTTTAAAAGTAAAATACAAAGAAGCTGAAGTAAGCAACTCAGGAGCCGTCATTGCTTATTATTTTTTATTGTCCTTATTTCCTTTATTGATCGTGATTGGGAACTTATTACCATTATTAAATTTATCACCTGAGTTCTTTTATCCTTACTTAGAAAATGCTATACCTAGCTACTTAGTGGAAAGTTTAAAACCGATCATGAACCAGATTTTAACCTCAGGCAGCGGAGGAGTATTGTCGATTGCAGCCATTGGAACGTTATGGTCAGCGAGTCGAGGCATGAATGCGATGCAAATGAGTATGAATAAAGCTTATGGAGTAAACCCACGAAAAAATATTATTTTTGTCCGGTTGGCTTCTGTTACGTTCACAGTCCTTTTATTGTTAGGCCTTGTATTGTTAGTCGTTGTCTTCAGTTTTGGTCAGTTGATTTTAGAACACCTTACCCCATTATTGCACCTATCTACCAGCTTTCTAGATACCTTTCTGAGTATTCGGTGGCCAGTGACCATGTTTACCTTGTTTTTTGCCTTTTCACTGTTATATTATTTTGTTCCAAATGCCAATTTAAAGTTAAAGCATGTACTGCCAGGTTCTATTTTTTCAACTATTGGCTGGGTGCTGATCACTCAAGCTTTTACAATCTACGTTAGTTACTTTGCCAAAGGTACGTTGAGCTATGGCGCTATCGGTACGTTGATCGTGTTTATGTTGTGGCTGAATGTACTAGGGGCTTTATTGACATCAGGAGCAGTTGTGAATGCTGCCATTACTGAGTACAAAGATGGCGAAATTGAAAAAGCTAACAGCCGCATCGGCAATTATGTCGATCGGAAGCTGAAAAGACGCCAAAAGTAGCCTTTTGTTAAAAGAAGAATTAAATGCAAGAGAACAATTATAAAGGAACTATTAATATTACAAGACATAAAAGCAAAGCTGAATGTTTTATGTTATAATTTCTAATGGTGTATTGACTATTGTCAAAATAAAAGTAAAAATATAAAAAACAATAATAGAAGTAAGGTGAATTTTTTGGAAGAGCAATTAAAAGTACGTGTTAGTAATGTAACCAAACAATACGACTTGTACAAACAAAAATCAGATAAAGTTAAAGCATTGTTTAAGTTTTCCAAGAAAGATATTCCAACTTTTTGGGCCTTAAGAGGCGTGTCTTTTGATGTTTATGATGGAGAAACAGTCGGCTTGATTGGAATCAATGGTTCTGGCAAATCAACCCTTTCCAATATTATAGCTGGTATTATACCGCCAACTACAGGAAGCACAGTAATTAATGGTGAAACTTCCATTATTTCAATTTCTGCCGGATTAAAAAACCAATTGACCGGATTGGAAAATATTCGGCTAAAATCTTTGATGACTGGCAAAACAAATGAAGAAATTGATGAAACAATGGATAGTATTATTGAGTTCGCAGATATTGGCGACTTTGTCAATCAACCCGTTAAAAGCTATTCAAGCGGAATGAAATCGCGTTTAGGTTTTGCTATTGCTGTTCACACGGATCCTGATATTTTAATTATTGATGAAGCTTTATCTGTTGGTGATGAGACGTTTTACCAAAAATGTGTTGACAAGATTATGGAATTTAAAGCACAAGGAAAAACTATTTTCTTTGTTAGTCATTCCTTGGGGCAAGTCAAAAAGTTGTGTGATAAAATTATCTGGATGCACTATGGGGAAATTCGAATGATTGGTCCTTCAGAAGAAGTTGCAGAAGAGTATCAAAAGTTTATTAATGATTTTAAAGCGAAAAGTGCGAAAGATAAAAAAGCGTACCAAGAAGAACATAAACAACAACAAAAAAACTTTGATATCAGACAATTTCATCAAGAAAAGCTTGAAAATGCAAAAGACAAAAAGGAAGAAAAAATACTCAACCAACAATTTAGTGAAGAAAAAATCACAGACAAAATGGCTTGGCCTACGAGACTTATTTTATTCCTTACAGTAGCTGCAACATTGTTTTTAGTTGGTGTTCACTTTAGCGGCAAGTCGTTAACAAGCGTTTTGTTGGGATCAATAGACGGAGAAGTGGAGACCCATCAGACTGTTGAGGTTGCAGGTCAAAATAATAGTTCATTTTCTTATTTAGTTGAAAATGAAAAGATAGAGTAGAATTATGAAGGAACAAGTGGCTAAAATAATCTACGTTTGGCTTATCCGTTTTTTTTCATTGATTTCAAAACATTTAAAAGTGAAAAAAAATTTGATTTACTTAATGAGTTTTCCGAAAAATGAAAATGGACTGTTAGCGTCATTTATTGAGCAAAATCCTCAGATAAAGGTAACGATTTTTTATACAGAAAATTGTCAAAATGATATCAAACGATTTGAAGAAATGGGAGCGGAAGTTTACTCTATCACACAATCTATTTCTTTTATCAAAGAAGCCGTTCCTAAATGTATGCAAGCTAAAGTTATTCTTTGTGACAATTATTTCCCCTTTTTTGCGGGCTTACGCTTGCATAAAGAAACAACAATCATACAATTATGGCATGCAAATGGTGCTATTAAGCGGTTCGGACTAGAAGACCCGGCAGCGATGTCAAGAAGCTACTTTGATAAAATGCGTTTTAAACAAGTTTATCAGCATTTTGATGAATACCTTGTCGGCTCTGAAATGATGGGGCAAGTTTTCCAAAATAGTTACGGTGCTCCTAAAGAAAGCATTATTCCAATCGGCTATCCGCGTTCTGATGTTTATTTTAAAAAAGATATGATTCAACAAAAAAGAACGAACTTTTATGCTTCATTTCCGGAACTGGTTGGGAAAAAGATTATATTATATGCTCCGACATATCGAGAGGATAAGCTGGAGAATTATCCATTAGATATAAAACAACTGTATGAAAATTTGGGGAACGATTATGTTTTAATTATGAAAAAACATCCGCACGTTGTCACACCGATAGTTGAAAACCGATACGAAGGTTTTTTTTATGGCAATGTATTTGATTTTTCTATTGAAGATTTGTTAGTTGTGACAGATTGTTTAATTACAGATTATTCTTCGATTCCATTTGAATTCACGTTACTGGATAATGCAAAGAAAATTATTTTTTATTGTTACGATCAAACTTATTATGAACAGCATACAGGCATCCAAAAAGATTTTAAAGAATGGGCACCTGGAGTAATTGTATCTTCAATGGATGAAGTTATAGCGAGTATCAAACAGGAAGATCAAGTAGATTTTACAGAATTTAATCAAAAATGGAATACGTATAATGACGGACACGCAAAAAAGCGAGTCATGGCGCATATCCAGAATAAATATAAAGATTTCTTAAGTTAGAGGAGTTTTAACGTGAAAAATGTCATGTTGATTATCAAAGAACAAATTGATAATTTTGGAATCATTGCAAGAGTGTCAAAGTATGAAGAAAGAGCGACTTACCAAAGCCATTATTTAGGTTTAATGTGGCAATTTTTAAACCCTTTAATCCAAATTGGAATTTATTACCTGATTTTCGGTTTAGGCTTGAATGGTGGAAGAAGCGTAGATGGTGTACCATTTATTGTTTGGATGTTGATTGGAATTATTGCTTGGTTCTTTATTAATACGAGTTTGCTAGGTGGTTCCAATAGTATTTACAACAAAGTGGCCATGGTTTCGAAAATGAAATTTCCGGTGAGCGTTTTGCCAGGAATCAATATTATGAGCAATCTCGTTTCTTATGGGTGGATGATGGCTATTTTAATAATAGTTATGTTTGCTTTTGGTATATTTCCAACCATTTATTGGTTACAATATTTTTATTACTTCTTTTGTATGATTGCTTTTTTGTTTGCAATGGGAATACTTAATTCAACGATTACTATTTTAATACGTGATTATCAT
>NZ_DAMDAK010000011.1:11045-12190 GCF_032094055.1 Carnobacterium sp. | reverse complement strand
CAATCAATTCTACGATTGTTGTTTTATGTATCAGGCCCAATATGGGATATTCAAACACGTAATTTTCCCGATTGGTTAGTTAAAACACTTCAACTAAATCCGGTTTATTATATTATTACAGGTTTCAGAGATAGCTTTTTATCTCAGGGTTGGTTTTGGGAAAATCCGACTCTACTATTAATTTTCTGGGGTTTTATCTTAGTGGTTTTACTTGTAGGAACTCATATCCATATGAAATTCCGAGCACGTTTTGTTGACTTTATTTAAAAATAAGTAGTGAAAATTCAGGAGGTAGCAGGATGAAAAAAGTTTTAACTTATGGAACATTTGATTTATTACACAAAGGACATGTTTTATTATTACAACGAGCACGTGCTTTAGGTGATCATTTAACGGTTGCTGTATCAACAGATGAGTTTAATGCAATTAAAGGAAAGAAAGCATATACTTCATGGGAAGATCGTAAATTAATTTTAGAAGCTTTGGCTTGTGTTGATGAAGTTATTCCAGAAAATGAATGGGAACAAAAAGTCAAAGATGTAAAAAAATATGACATTGATTTATTTGTAATGGGTGACGATTGGGAAGGGGAATTTGACTTTTTAAAAGAGTATTGTCAAGTTGTCTACTTGCCGCGTACAGAAGGCGTCTCAACTACAAAAATTAAAGAAGACTTGAAAGAAATAAAAGCAGAAGTAGATAAATTAAGTCAAAAAATTGAAGAAGATATCAATGAAGAAATTTAATTTAATGAAAACCAGCAAGGGGAGCGTAAAAGAAAAATGAAACAAAAAATCATCATTTTTTTCCTATCTTCAATGTTTCGTTTCTTTTCACTCTTTCCGGTCTTTCCAAATGTAGTGATGTTTGAGTCACAATATGGGGGGAGATTTGATGATAATCCTAAAGCTCTTTATGATTATTTTAAGCAACACACTAACAATGAGTATAAGCTTATTTGGAGTATTCGATATAAAGATCGACATATTATTAAAGATAAAGACATTCAAATACTATATCGCTTTTCACTACGTTGGCTTTATTATATGGCTCGGGCAAAAATTTGGATTACTAATGCGAGATTACCTAAGTGGATACCAAAGAGAAAAGAAACAAGTTACGTACAGACTTGGCACGGAACACCT
>NZ_DAMDAK010000011.1:10423-11035 GCF_032094055.1 Carnobacterium sp. | reverse complement strand
GACATGGATACATTTAGTATGCCGGGTTCGGATTTAGAAAGTTATAAAGCCAACTTTTTATTTGAAACGCAAAAATGGGATTACTTAATTGCTCCTAATCAATATTCAGAAGATATTTTTCAATCTTGTTTTGCTTTTGAAAAACAGTTTATCGAGAGTGGATATCCAAGAAACGATGTATTGTATCAAAAAAATAATGCTGAAGATATTAATGAAATCAAGAAGAAACTAGGATTGCCTAACGATAAAAAAGTTATTTTATATGCACCAACATGGCGTGATGATTACTATATATCGGCTGGGAAATATAAGTTTCATATACCATTTCAACTGGAAAAATTGATAGAGTTATTAGGAGATGAGGCTGTTTTTATTTTCAGAGCTCATTATCTAGTTGCAGAAAGCTTAAATGATGTTGTAAATAAACCTAATATTTATAATTTTTCAGGCAGTGAAGACATCAGTGATCTCTACTTGGTTTCTGATCTTCTTATAACGGATTATTCTTCCGTTTTCTTTGACTATGCGAATTTGGAGAGACCGATGCTTTTTTACGCTTATGATTATGAACACTATCGGAATGATTTAAGAGGGTTCTACTTTGATATAGAA
>NZ_DAMDAK010000011.1:9759-10413 GCF_032094055.1 Carnobacterium sp. | reverse complement strand
CAGGTCCTTTTGTAGTTAGTGAAGACAAATTCTTTCAGTATGTAGAACAATTCATTCATGAAGGGGAATTTAAAGAATATGTCTCCAAACTAGCTGATTTTCGTAATGAATTTTGCAGATGGGAAAATGGCCGAGCATCTGAAAAAGTTTTTAAAGAATTAGATATAGAAATATGAATGGTTTAATTAAAAATTAAGAACAATAAAAAATGAAAGACTTATTTTATAAGAACAAGAAATTTTTTCTTGTTCTTTAAATCTAATTTAGAAAGAAATGAGTGTATGAATAGTGGATACTAAAAAAATAAAAGAGGTTAGCAAATTTTATCTTAGTCCTTTGAAAGAAAAAATTAGCAATGAAAAAAAAAGGTTAACTAGCTACTATATTAAAACGATTGAGAACAAAGAAGTAGTTCCCAATACCTTTTTACTAGAAGCTTATCACGGGGTAAGTTTGACTGGGAATGTTTTTGCATTATTTACTCAATTAATTAAAGAGGATACTTTGAAAAACGCACAATTTTATTGGGCTACAGTAAATTTAAATGATCCGATGATTCAAAAAATTAAAAATGAGTATCCTGAATATTCGAATATTCACTTTGTAGAATATGAAAGCAAAAAATATTTTATGTTATTAGCTACTTGTCACTAT
>NZ_DAMDAK010000011.1:1931-9749 GCF_032094055.1 Carnobacterium sp. | reverse complement strand
CACTTCATTTATGCCTTACTTTATTAAACGTAAAGAACAAATTTATATTAATACATGGCATGGCACTCCGTTAAAAACATTAGGTTTAGATATTAAAGATGCAAATATTGCAGATCATAAAAATATACAACGTAATTTTTTACATACAGATTATATGTTGATGCCTAATAAATTTACTGCAGATCGCTTGATTAAAAGCCATGATTTAGATGGCATTCTCAATAGCAAAGTTTTCCTTACTGGAAATTCGAGAGTTGATTTAACACTAGATACAGATAAAGAAAAAATCATAAAGTTATTAGGATTACCTTCTGATAAAAAATTAGTGCTTTATGCTCCTACTTGGAAAAAAAGCTTGAAGGATACAACGGAAAAAGATATTTTAAATCTTTTAGCTGAAGTTAAAGAAATTCAAAAAACATTAGGAGACAAATACAAAGTTTTATTAAAAACGCATTATTTTATTTATGAATACTTTGTTGAGCATAATTATGAAAAAGAAGTTGTGCCAAACTGGATTGATACCAACGAATTGTTGGCCTGTATTGATAAGTTGATTACAGATTATTCTAGTATTTTTTTCGATTTCTTACCTACAAAAAGGCCTGTTTATTTCTATATACCAGATAAAGAAATCTATGAGGAAACACGGGGTTTTTATTTGGATTTGGAAAAATTGCCAGGAGAATTATGTACAACTATCGAAGAGCTATGTCGTGCACTTGTAATAGAAGATAACGAATACGAAGCTATGAATAGAACGAAGTATATAAATTACCTTGAAACATTTTGTTCTTATGACAATGGCCAATCAAGAAAAAGAGCAATCGATATCTTTATTCATGACAATGCTGTAAATGAAACAGAAATTAACTATTTATCAAATAAAAAGAAACTCATTTTTTATTGTGGCGGATTCTTCAATAATGGTATTACAATGTCTGCTATCAATCTTTCTAAAATGATTGATTATGATAAATATGATGTGATTTTTATGGATACGGATAGAATGAAAGCAGAAAAAGCTAATAATATAAAAAAGGTCGACCCAAGAGTCCATTTTATTTATAAATTTGGTGCCGTTAATCGAGGATATAAAAATACTATTCGTCAAAATTTATTATATAGACAAGGGATGAATTCAAAGTATTTAAACAAAGAAAAATTAAAACAACATTTGAATCATGAATTTGATCGAGTAACCGGCAAGCTTCCAGTTGATGTGCTGATTGATTTCGGTGGTTACAATAAGATGTTTACGGCTTTATTTGCCATGGCTGATGTTCCTAAAAAAGCGATTTATCTTCATAATGTTATGTTAGAAGAATACAATAAAGTAATTGGTGATAAATTTAAACACAAATGGAACCTAAAAGTAATTTTTAGTTTATACCGCTATTTTGATAAAGTTATCTCTGTTTCTGAAAGTGCGAATGAACAAAATAAAAAAGATCTAGTTCATTATATCCCTAACGCTAATGAAAAGATGAATTTTGTAAATAATACTATTGATGGTGAGGCTATACTTAAGGCAAGTAATCTTGATGAAAAACTCAATAGAGGTCATGACATTTACAGCTCATCGGACCAAATTAGTAGAACCGTTTTTTACGAGAACATTGATAAAAGTACCGGAATCGTTACTCTAAAAGGATTAATTGCACCTAATAAAGAAAATATTAATTTTGTCAATGTAGCTAGACTTTCGCCTGAAAAGAATCATTTATCTTTAGTAGAGGCTTTTGCAAAGTTAGTTAAAGAAAATAATAAATGCCAATTGTATATTTTAGGAAACGGACCTATACATGCGGAAATAAGAGCTAAAATAAACGAAATGGGTATGCAAAAACATATTCACTTACTTGGTCATATGGAGAATCCTTCAATGTTGGTTAATTTATGCGACTGTTTCATTTTAACTTCAAACTACGAGGGTCAGGGCTTAGTGCTTCTTGAAGCTATGATCATAGGCAAACCAGTTATTGGTACAGATGTACCTGGAATTCATAGCGTTTTGGAGAATACAAAAGGTTTATTAGTCAATAACTCAGTAGAAGGAATCTATCATGGAATGCAAGAGTTCATTGCTGGGAAACTAGAAGCTGCCGATTTTGATTATCGTCTATATAATGAAGAAGCCTTGGCAGATTTCTATCAAAAAGTTTGTGGATAAAGTGTTTAATACCGTGCTTTTCCTATAAACTTTTATTGCTTAGAGCGGTCAATAAGTCGGGAAAATAAAAAAACAATTAACGTAAGCAGCTCTTATAATGCTTACGTTGTTTTTTTGATTTACGTTAAAAATCCCTAAAAAGTAAAGAGCGCTCAAGTGATATATTTGTTTTTTTGCATCTTTAAAAATGTATATTAATTTGTACCGTAAAGATTTCTTTGTCGCTTGAAAGCCAATTTATGTTAAACTATTATTTGTTGTAAAGTACAGGTAAACAATGTAAAAGGATTTAGCATAAACAAAATGTCCTGTTTTGTAATCAATCACTAAATAATGTATAGGAGCTTAGTACAACATGGGTTTTATTAATAAAAAGAAGCACTCAACCAAAAAGGTCTTCATTATCATCACACTTTTTATGATTCTTAGTGTTATTTCAGTATATTTCACGCATTTATATCACGGAGAAATTATTGTCGGTGATGATTTTCAATTTCATAAAAATAGGATTGAAGGGCTCTACGAAGCTTTGAAAATTCATAATTTTTTCCCGAAAATTAATATGGTATTTATGAATTCGATGGGATATGCTTCCAGTATATTTTATTCAGATTTTTTCTTATACTTTCCAGCACTATTACGTTTATTGGGCTTTTCTCTTGCAGAATCCTATATAGCATTTGTTATTGTGATTAATTTCGTAACCTTTATAATTGCTTTTGCGTCACATTTTTTAGTGATTAAAGATCAAAGAAAAAGCCTAATATTTTCATTACTCTATACTTTATCTTCTTATCGTTTATTAGATTTAACCACTAGAGCAGCACTAGGAGAAGTACTAGCTATTTGCTTTTTGCCATTAGCATTTATGGGGCTTTATCAAATTATTTATGGAAACTCAAAAAAATGGTATTATTTAACATTAGGAATGGCATTAATTATTCATGCGCATATTCTTTCAGCAGTTATGTTTTCTCTTTTAATAGTTCTTTTTTTAGTCGTTAATGTAAAAAGAATGTTTTTTGAAAAAGAGCGACTGATCAGCATAGTAAAAGCAGCTTTCCTCACAGTTCCTTTAATTGTTTCTTATTTGTTTCCTGTTTTAGAACAACTAGCTTCACAGACCTTTAAAGTTAGTTCTAATCCAATCTTTTTTATGTCAGAAAAAGCTTCCCAATTAGGAAACGCATTTTTAAATGCACTTTCAAATAAATCAACCCCTAATATAGGAATCACTCTATTGCTTCTAACCATTTTTTATGTATTATCAATGAAAAAAATCAAGGCAAAAACTATTTTCTGCATGGGATTATTATTGTTGGGATTAACAACAGATTTATTTCCCTGGAAAATCTTGGATCATACTTTTCTAAATACTATTCAATTTCCATGGAGATTTTTAGCTTTTGCAACTTTATTGCTCAGCTGGGTAATAGGGGAGGATCCGTTGAATTTATTTGAAAATAAAAAAGTTTTTTATACACTATCTATTTTAATTACAGTTTTTACGCTATCTTATACCTTAAATCTACGTTCTCAAGTAGAGGCAGAAAAAATTGTTTCTTATGGAGAGTATAATCAGATTAATTCGTATAAAATTGGAGCCGGAAAAGAGTACTTACCTGATAAGGCAAACTTTGAGGATCTCATGAATAAAAAAGAAGAGCTTATATACGATAGTAGTAAATTAACAATCAAAAATTACCATAAAAATAAAGATGTAATTATCTTTGATTATCAAGCCTTAAGTAAAGAACTAGTTACTGTTCCTTTGATATACTATAAAGGTTATGTAGGAGAACTTTCAGGTAAAGGAACAATTAGTGAGCCATTTTTAAATGAAGCTGAAGCTGGGTTGACATCTGTCGCAGTAGAAGGAACCGGGACTGTTAAAATTTATTACAAAGACACTTTAATACAAAAACTGTCTCAATGGGTTTCAATAGCGAGCTGGATATTATTATTAAGTTATCTGTTTGTTATTAAACGAAGACAGATAAGAGAAGACAAAAGATAATTATAGAGGTGAAAAAAATGGACAATAAAGAGCTTATATCGATTGTTATTCCCTGCTACAATGAAGAAGAATCTATCGATATTTATTATGAAGCAATGGAAAAAGTAAGACAAAATTTAGCTGCAGAAGATGCTGAGATTGAATATATATTTGTTAATGATGGATCTAAAGATAAAACACTGACTATATTGAGAAAATTGGCAAAAAAAGATTCAGAACGTGTGAGGTATATTTCTTTTTCAAGAAATTTTGGAAAAGAAGCAGCACTTTATGCAGGTTTGGAAAATGCTAAAGGAGACTTTGTTACGGTAATGGATGCTGATTTGCAAGATCCTCCTGAGTTATTAATAGAGATGTTAAAAACAATTAGAGAAGAAGACTATGATTGTGTTGGTACAAGACGCGTTAGTAGAGATGGAGAACCGCCAATTCGTTCATTTTTTGCACGACAATTTTATCGTATAATCAACCGTATTTCAGATACTGAAATTGTCGATGGTGCTAGAGATTATCGATTAATGACAAGACAGATGGTAGATGCGATTTTAGAACTTAAAGAATATAATCGATTTTCTAAAGGGATTTTCAGTTGGGTAGGTTTTAAAACCAAATATTTAGAATATAAGAATATAGAAAGAGTCGCTGGCGAAACTACTTGGTCTTTCTGGGGACTAATGAAATACTCAATTGATGGCATAGTTGCATTTTCAGAAGCTCCTTTAGCATTTGCATCAATAGTAGGCTTGCTATCTTTTATCTTGGCAATTATTATGGTATTTGTCATAGCAATAAGAACCCTTATATTTGATGATCCAACATCTGGATGGACTTCTTTAGTGTGTATTGTTCTTGGTCTAGGTGGGTTACAATTATTTTGTTTAGGAATTGTCGGCAAATATTTAGGAAAAACCTATTTGGAAACTAAAAGGCGTCCTATTTATTTAGTGAAGGAAACAGAAAAGGATCTTACTGCATAAGATTAAATAAGTCGTATTAGTGAATAAATAGCATTCACTAATACTTTTTTTATTGAAAAGTCTAGATAAGAAAGCTAAAAACCGTTATAGTAATATTGTATGTTAATTTTAAATAATTTGAGGAGGTATTTTTTTTGCACAATTGGAAGAAACCGCTACAAAAGTTGCTAACTATCACTATGGTCTTCAGTCTACTTAGTCCAATGATTTTGTCTACAGGAGTATCGGCAGCTGAAAATAAGGAGCCTATCCAAGAGAAAGCAGAATCAACGGTAATAGAAACAGAGTCAAGCGCAGAGAATGAGCCAGTTGAAGAAAACATAAATATAGAAGAGGAAGTACCGAAAGAAGAAATAGATAATTTAGAATCAAGTGAAGACAAACTAAGTGATGAAAAATCAAATGAAGATGCTATTGGCAATGAAAACACTTCTGAAGAATCTTCTACTTCAAGTGAAGAACAAGAAACAAGCAATTCAAAAATAGAAGATTATTTTTCATTAGCTGAAAACAGAGAAAATGCTATCGCAATTATGAAAATAGCAAACGTAGCTAGCGATTCTTCAGATAATAAGAGTGAATCTACTTCAATCATAAACAATTTTATTGAAAATGTTTCTACTGAAGCAATTGCCGCAGCCGGAGAATATCATTCATTTGCGTCAGTTCTGATTGCTCAAGCAGCATTAGAAAGTGCATGGGGAACTAGTGCTCTGATTAAAGAGTTAGAAAGTTATAATTTGTTTGGTGTAAAAGCAAGTGAAGCAGAAGATTTCGTGCAATACTATTCGAAAGTCGCTGATCAAGAAAATACAACTCTTGAAAATGTGAAATTCAAAAAATATTCATCTTATAAAGAAGCTTTTGCGGAAAATCTATTAAAATTACAACAGAATCCTGAATGGAAAAGTTTCAAAGATTCAGCAGACTCTGAAAATTATAAAAATATCCTCCATATCCTTTCAGAGGAATATAGCAACGTTCCCAATTATGAGAACATGTTAAATACTATTATTGAAACATATGATTTAACTCAATATGATAAATCAGTTTCGGAAAGTGAAACAGAATCTGATACAGAAGAGGAAGTTGTAGATAAGCCACAACAAAGATCTACATTTGCTGTAAGTGTGAAAAAAGCTGAAGTTATTACTTCAGAAAAAACAATCGATTATAGAGCAAAAATCAATCGTAAAACAGATACTATCAATACAAAACCATATGGAACAGAGGGCTATAAAAGAACAGCTTGGTCTTCAGAATATTATGGTCAAGAAGTGAAAATTTCTAAAGAAGCAGTGACCAATCGTGCTACATGGGCATTAATTTCAATAAATGGTAAAGAATTAGGATGGATTGATAAAGCAGGTTTAGATATTGAAAAAGTAACGTCTTCTACAGATACTTCTTATTATAAAAGAATTGGTCGTAAAACAGATAGTATTTCAACCTTACCTTGGGGAACAGAAGGATTTAAGGTAGTAGAAATGTCTTCTCAGTATTTAGGCAAACAAGTTAAAATCATTAAAGAAGCTAAAACTCGTCGTGCAACTTGGGCTTTAATTACGTTAAACGGTAAAGAGTTGGGTTGGATTGACAAAAAAGGGCTAACAGATTATGAAATTATATTATCTGAAAAAACAACCAATTATAAAGCAAAAATCAACCGTAAAACAGATACTATCAATACGAAGCCTTATGGAACACAGGGTTATAAAATTTTGGCGAAATCTTCAGAATACTATGAAAATCAAGTAACGATTACGAAAGAAGCTGTGACTGACCGAGCAACTTGGGCTTACATTTCTGGTTTAGGCTGGATGGATAAAGCTGGTTTAACAATTGAAAAAATTACTTCTCAAACAAATACAAATTATAAAGCACGTATTACTCGTTCAACAGATACTATCAATACAAAACCATGGGGAACAGAAGGGTATCAAACAGTTGCTTACTCAAAAGATTACTTTGGCGGAGAAGTAACCGTTACTAAGGAAGCAAAAACAAGCCGTGCAACTTGGGCATTAATTGCTTTCAACGGGAAAGAACTAGGTTGGATCGATATAAAAGCATTAAAAAAAATTAACCTTTCTAAAAAAGTAGTTGTGATTGACCCAGGGCATGGAGGAAAAGATCCTGGTGCACAAGCAGGTGGTGTCAAAGAAGCTACCTTAAACTTAATAGTTGCAAAAAAAGTTCAGCAAAAATTAGAAAAAGCTGGCTATGAAGTTATCATGACAAGAACGACTGATAAATTTTTAGAATTATCAGAAATTGCGGGTATTGCTAATAGGTCAAATGCGGATATATTTGTTAGCGTCCATACCAATTCATTTAATGGTACGGCTAACGGAATTGAGACCTATTCGTATAATAAAGCAGGAAACCCAAATAACCTTTTAATAGCAAATGACCCTCAACGGTTATTGAATAGTTCTCTATTATCTCAAAATATTCAAAATTCTTTAATTAGACAAACTGGTGCTTTTGACCGTAAAGCACAAAAAGCAAATTTCCATGTTGTTAGAGAAACTGGAATGCCGGCTGTTTTAGTTGAAATTGGTTTTGTAGATAATACTGTAGAACGAAACAAACTAGTTACAAATGCTTACCAAGAAAAGATTGCAACAGGAATTGTCGAAGGGATACAA
>NZ_DAMDAK010000011.1:837-1921 GCF_032094055.1 Carnobacterium sp. | reverse complement strand
AGCCAACATGCTCTCGCTGTTTTTTATGCATGTTAGAAGAGTATGTTAAATTTTAGTAAAACAAGCGTTGTACTTAATAAAAGCTCATATTAAACAAATGACAAAATTAAAAATAATTGGAGGTTATTTTTTTGAAAGCAAGAAATATTTTACTTACTTTATCCAGTGCATGTTTATTGTCAATATTAGTGACAAAAGACGTTGTTATGGCTGATAAAGAAATAAACACAGGTGCTGTACATATAGAAATGGTAAATGGTGGATATGCTTTACCTATAAACGAATTATATATAGATAACAATATATCTGGTGAAAATCATTCTCAACAGATAGAAGATGTTTTTAAGGAAATGTATTTAAAACAAACTGATGAGGGAAAATTTGTATTATATGGTAGTGTACCGGATAATATGGATCTTTTACTCGTAGATGAAGCCAGTAGTGAATCTGTAAAATTGGCTATTGATGATAAAGGCTACTTTGAAGTAGAATATGATAAAATAGCTGAATATAAAGCAATTAAATTAGTGGAGATAGATGATTCTGACGTTGAAGATAGTTTAGATGAGCTAAGTATCGATATTAATCAGCTTGATGGACTGCTTCAAGGGTTAGAAGAAGCGCAAAAAGAAATCAGTGCGGTACCAGAATCAAAAGAATCAAAACAAGAAGAACCTGAACAAAAAGAATCAGAACCAGAAGAACCTGAACAAGAAGAGTCAATCCCAAATAAGAAATCTGAATCAGCTGAAAAGAACGAAGAACCAATAGAATCCCCGAAAACTAAAGAAAAGAGTACAGCATCTTCAAAATCAGTAATGACAGCACCAGCAAAAAGAACTGCAAATAATGGTATCTATACAATAGTAAAAGGCGATAATTTTAATGCTATTGCTAAAGATTTTAATTTATCAAGCATTCAATTAAAAGTTTGGAATAGTAGTATAACAGATATTAATAATATAAAAGTAGGTCAAAATATTGTAGTATCAAGAAAAGGATATGAAAGTACTTTAAGTAAAGCTGAAAAAGCAAAACTATCAGTAGCTACTACAAGTTTATTTACGACAAAACAGCAATTTTT
>NZ_DAMDAK010000011.1:0-827 GCF_032094055.1 Carnobacterium sp. | reverse complement strand
TAAATTACATAAAACCTTATGCCGTTAAAATTGCTGCGGCTAAAGGACAGGAAGAACTATATGTGTCACTTATGATGGGACAAGCAGCTCACGAAAGTGATTATGGGAGAAGCGGGTTGGCTTCACCACCTTATTATAATCTATCGGGAGTTAAAGGAAGCTACAATGGCGAATACGTTAAGATGTGGACATGGGAAGAAGTAGATGGGCAAGTAGTTGAAGTTTTAGCTAACTTTAGAAAATACCCTTCTTATGAACAGGCCTTGCAGGATTATGCAAGTAAAATGAGAAATGGATTATCGTATGATCCTCTAAATTATGCAGGAACATGGATGAAAAACGCTTCTACTTATGAGCAAGCAATAAAAGGATTGAGCAGCGGAACTTCTCCGTATGCTACTGATTCGAAATATTTTTCCAAAGTATTAAATGTTATCAAAGAAAATGAATTGTATAAGTATGATTCAAACTATTATGAAGATATTCTTTCTACTAAAAATATCTCTTATGAAGCTGTAATCAATCGGAAAACCGATAGTATCAACACAAAACCATATGGAACAAAAGGTTATTCTTTAGTTTCAAGATCAGACAAGTACTATGATAAAGTGGTTACTGTAAGCAAAGAAGCTGTAACAAGTCGTGCATCTTGGGCATTAATTTCCATCAATGGTAAAGAAATAGGTTGGATAGATAAAGCAGGACTCGACATATATGATCAAATAAAATCAACAAAAACTATTGCATATTCAGCTAAAATCAATCGTTCAACCGACAGTATCAATTCTATTGCTTGGGGAACGGCAAAAAATAAAGTATTAGGAAAA
>NZ_DAMDAK010000010.1:38706-42877 GCF_032094055.1 Carnobacterium sp. | reverse complement strand
AGATCAGTTGGGGAACACCCCCAAGCCGCAGATACTTTAGGTATTAATGTATACATGACCAAGTATGCTGGTGTATTGTTATCCGGTCTCTTGGGTGGAATGGGAGGAGCTATTCAAGCTCAAGCTATCTCATTGAACTTTTCAGGCTCAACTATTGCGGGACAAGGATTTATCGCAATGGCAGCTATGATTTTTGGTAAATGGAACCCACTAGGTGCAATGGGCGCAGCGATTTTCTTCGGATTTGCCCAAAGTTTAGGTGTAATTGGCAACTATATCCCATTTATCCAAGATGTACCAAGTGTCTGGCTGCAAATCGCTCCTTATTTGATCACGATTATCGTATTGGTAGGAGTTATCGGTAAATCAGAAGGACCTGCAGCAAATGGTAAGACTTATATCAAATCAAAATAAAAGAGTGTAAAAAACAATTGGGAGAGAAATCTCTTGATTGTTTTTTTGTAGTGAATTCAATACTTCACTTTTTTACGGTTTTCATCTATGATTAAGGAATAGATTGTTTTATACAATGAGGAGGAAAAAGAATGTCCATCCAATTAACCGAAGGCGTTAATTTGCATGTTTTACCAAGCAAAAAATATAAAACGGTAAGAATAGTTGCAAAGTTTTGTGCCCCTTTAAATAAAAAAAGTATCACTAAAAGAGCGTTGATATCCAGCTTAATTGAAACGAATAGTAAAAAATACCCAACACAAACAGCTTTAAGAAGTGAATTGTCTCATCTTTACGGTGCTAGTTTCGGTACTGCAGTTAGTAAAAAAGGCACTTTTCATATTCTGACAGTTTCTTTAAATGTAGTGAACGAAAAGTATTTGACTATGGGAGATTCTGTTTTATCTGAGGCAATTGCTTTCTTGAAAGAAGTTATTTTTCAACCAAATGTCTTAAATGGACATTTTGACGAAGAAACATTTGAACGAGAAAAAGAAAATTTGGTGAATTATTATGATTCTATAGCAGATGATAAACAATCTTATGCTAGTTTAGAACTACAGAAACTTTTTTTCGAAGATAAAGGGCAACAAACTCCAAGTATTGGAACAAAACAAGATTTAGCAGATCTCACAGCTACTTCGTTGTATGAGTATTATCAAGAAATGCTTTTAAATGATCAAGTCGATTTATATGTTTTAGGCGATGTAAATGAGAATGAAATAGCTGAAAAATTCAAAGAGTTTCCTTTTAAAGCAAGAAAAAAAATGGCACAAACAGCTTTTTATAGCGAGCCTCCAGTTGAAGAAGTCATTTTAAAAACAGAACGGCAAGAAATTACTCAAGCTAAGTTTAACTTGGGTTATGGGACAGATGTTTTTTACCATCAAGCTAACTACTATGCAGGACAAGTGTTTAATGGTTTATTTGGTGGCTTTCCTCATTCTAAATTATTTACAAATGTAAGAGAAAAAGAAAGTTTAGCTTATTATGCCTCTAGTTCTTTAGATACTTTTAGAGGAATGCTGATCGTACAAACGGGTATTGACAGTCAAAAAATGGAACAAGTAAAAAAAATCGTTACGCTGCAGTTAAAAGAAATCCAGTCCGGCAATTTTACGGATGAAGCTATAAATCAAACAAAAGAAATGCTGAAAAATCAATTGCTGCAATCAGAAGATAATTCTGGAGCAATCATTGAACGCATATATGCTAATCAATTGGCTAAGGGAGAAATAATAAGTTTGGAAGATTGGTTGGCTAATATTGATAAAGTAACAAAAGAGGATATTATGGATGTTGCCAATCATGTGAAATTAAAAGCTGCATTTTTCTTATCGGGGGAGGTTAAGTAATGGAGAAAAAAAATTATGAGCAATTAGATGAAACCCTATATACAGAAACATTATCGAATGGATTATCGGTTACTTTACTGCCTAAAAATGGATTTCATAAAACATATGGATTATTCACTACTAAATACGGTTCAATAGACAATCAATTTGTTCCGCTTGGAAAAAAAGAAATGATTCGGGTTCCAGATGGGATTGCACATTTTTTAGAACATAAAATGTTTGAAAAAGAAGATGGTGATGTTTTTAATACCTTTGGAAAACTTGGAGCATCAGCAAATGCTTTTACTAGTTTTACGCAAACAAGTTATTTGTTTTCGAGTACAAGCAATGTGCTGGAAAATATAGAAACGTTATTAGATTTTGTTCAAGAACCTTATTTTACTGAGGAAACAGTCAATAAAGAGAAAGGAATCATTGCTCAAGAGATACAGATGTATGAAGATGAACCGGACTGGCGTTTATTTTTTGGTATTCTTGGCAATATGTATCCTAAACATCCTTTGCACATTGATATTGCAGGAACAGTGGATAGCATTATGGATATTACCGCTGATTTGTTATATGAAAGTTATGAAACATTTTACCATCCAAGCAATATGAATTTGTTTGTTGTGGGAAAAATGGATCCAGAAAAAATGATGCAATGGATCCGAGATAACCAGGCCAAAAAAGAATTTCCGACGGCTGTCGCAATCAAACGTCATTTTCCAGAAGAAACAGCGACAGATATCAAACCGTTTGATTCTATCGAAATGCCAGTTCAACGTGCAAAGAGTATGATTGGCATTAAAGGCATTGGGCCAGTACCGAAAGGAAAAGCCGCTTTGGAATATAAAACAGCTATGGATTTATTGTTGACGTTATTGGTGGGACCGACATCTGATAATTATTTGAAGTTATATGACAAAGGAATTATTGATGATAGTTTTTCATATGATTTTAGTTTGGATCGTACTTTTCATTTTGCAGATATCGGCGGCGATGCTAAAGATCCTGCAGCATTCAGTACAGTTATAAAAGAGATTTTGTTAACAGCGAAGGAAAGTCCTGAATTAACTGAAGAGAAGTTAACCTTAGTGAAAAAAAGAATGATTGGACAAGTGCTGCAATCGCTAAACTCGCTAGAATATATTGCTAATCAATACAGTCAACAAGCTTATGGTGAAGCGACTTTATTTGACGTTGTGCCTATTATTGAAGGCATAACATTGAACCAATTAAAGGTATTAGCAGAAGAGTTTATGCAAGAAAAACACATGAGTGTCTTTCACATTTTACCTAAGGGAGACGGCGAAGCATGAAAGCAGCATTAATAATGGGAGCAAGCGGTGATATAGGTAAAGGAATTGCTGAAGAATTGGCCGCAAGCGGCTGGTCGTTGTATTTGCATTACCATACGGATTACCAAAGTGTGGAAAGACAATTGCAAACCTACCGTGCTGCTTATCCGCAACAAGATTTTTTTGGGCTGCAGTTAGATATGACAGTTGAAGCGGGAATTCCAGAATTTATTAGAAGTATTTTTCAATTGGATGCGATTATTTTCTCCAGTGGTTTTACAACTTTCCAATTACTTACAGAAGTGACTTCAGAAACAATGGATAAAATGTGGGCTGTTCACGTAAAAACGCCTGTCTTATTGATTCAAAAGCTTCAATCAAAACTGGCTCACTCTCCTAATGGCCGAATTGTTTTTATCAGCTCGATTTATGGAGAAACGGGAAGTTCGATGGAGGTTTTTTATAGTACGACCAAAGGAGCGCAATTGGCATTTGTTAAAGCCTATAGTAAAGAAGTAGCAAGTTTAGGGATTACAGTTAATGCTATTTCTCCCGGGGCTATCGAGACGAAAATGAATGGAGCATTTACAGAATTAGAATTAACGGGATTAAAAGAAGAAATTCCTGTTGGACGAATGGGGACCATTTCAGAAATCAGTTTTTGGGTACACCAATTATTAGAATCAAGAAGTGCTTATTTGACTGGTCAATCTATTATTGTGAGCGGCGGCTGGTTAAAATAAATGGTTTAGTTAACTAAAAAATATTTTTATCAGGACTCTTAAAAAACAGGATAAGTAAAAAGAGATGTTTCAACGTGTTTTGGTGTGTTATAATCATAGTGATATGAGCTTTTTATGCTCTCTAAACAAGAGAACAGGTAGGTGAAACTAACATGAACGAAATTGGCGAAAAATTGCAAGAAGCTAGAAAAGCCAAAGGATATACTTTAGATGATTTACAACAAATGACGAAAATACAAAAACGTTACTTAATAGCTATTGAAGAAGGCAATTACAATGTTATGCCGGGTAAATTTTATGCACGGGCGTTTATTAAACAGTATGCTGATACAGTTGGTTT
>NZ_DAMDAK010000010.1:34820-38696 GCF_032094055.1 Carnobacterium sp. | reverse complement strand
TTAAATGGTGACCAATTATTGGAAGAATATACAGATACTGTCCCTCATACACATGATGAAGAGTATGTGGAAAAAGTATCCAGCAGCCAAACGCGTTCTGGAAATAAGACGGGCAATGAATTGCTGACAAAAGTTCGGGACTACCTACCGACATTGATTATTTTGCTGGTTGTTATAGTAATCGCTGTAGCAATTTATTTTGCCTTTATCAAAACAAATCAAGCAACAACGGAAAGCATGATTACAAAAAGTACAGAAAGTGTGGTTGTTTCAAGCGCAGTTTCTGAGCCAGAAAAATCAAGTGAATCTGAATCCAAAGAATCTGCTGCTTCTGAAGAAAAAGAAGAGAAGCAGACTGTCTCTGTTGTTTCATCAACAGGCTCGCAAACAACCTATGCTGTTGAAGGAGCAACAACTAACAATGTCATTACCTTGAATGCAGAAGGCGGCGACAGCTGGGTAAGTGTCGAGGCAGATGGAGTTATGCTTGATCAAGCTTTATTAACAAATGGAGATGCAATGAATGCTGATATACCCGCTGATACTGAACAGGTAAATATCGTGGTTGGAAATGCGGCTGTCACTGTAGTGAAATTAAACGATAAGCAAGTAGATTATGCTCCTGAAGCAGCTAATGCTGTGACCCAAAAAATCGAGTTTCAATTTAAAAAGACAGAATAAAAAATAAAGATAAGCAAGTAGACACTAGCAGTTGAAAAAAGTTATTTTTATTTTCATTCATGTTGAAAAAGGAAGTAGGCGAAGTTTTGAATTTACCGAATAAACTGACAGTTATACGAATTATTATGATCCCATTATTTGTTGTTGTAGCGCTAATGCCATTAAACTGGGGAGTTTGGCACATGTGGGGTTCTTCTATTGAACTTACTCAATTAGTAGCGGCTATTATTTTTGCATTAGCTAGTTTAACCGACTGGTTAGATGGACAAATTGCACGCTCTAGAGGATTGGTGACTAACTTTGGAAAGTTTGCTGATCCATTAGCAGATAAAATGTTGGTTATGACCGCTTTGATCGTATTGGTCGGACAAGGACTTGCTCCTTCATGGGTTGTGGCCATTATTGTCTGCCGGGAATTGGCTGTAACAGGATTACGCCTATTATTAGTTGAACAAGGCGGAACGGTATTAGCAGCAGCTTGGCCTGGAAAAATAAAAACCATGACCCAGATGCTCGCCATCATTTTTTTGCTGATAGATAATTTTCCGTTTGCTGGATTGGGTATTCCAATTGCTAATATAATGTTATACATTTGTTTATTTTTTACTATTTATTCAGGAATTGATTATTTCGTTAAAAATAGCAGTGTTTTTAAAGGCTCAATGTAATAGAATACAAGAGAGGAATGATTCGAAAAGGAATCATTCCTTTTTTTATTAGTTGCAAATGTCTTATGTTAAAATAGAAAATGTAACTTACTTTACCCAATAGCAGTTTTTGTATAGTAGATAAAAAAAGAAAAAACGGTAAATGAGCGTATATTAACTAAGAACGAGGTGAAAAAAAATGAACGCTGAAATTATAGCAGTTGGAACAGAACTATTACTAGGACAAATAGTCAATACAAATGCAGCTTTTCTATCACAAGAACTGGCGACTCTAGGGATCAATGTTTATCATCACGTTGTAGTAGGAGATAATGCAAGAAGATTAAAAGAAACGATAGAGTATGCAGAACAAAGAAGCGATTTAATTATTTTAATAGGCGGGTTAGGCCCAACTAAAGATGATTTAACTAAGCAAGTCTTGGCAGAACACTTAGGAAAGGATTTAGTAGTAAACCCTGCAACTATGAAGAACATTATTGATTTCTACGAGCGTTCGAAAAGGCCGATGACACAAAACAATCAATTGCAGGCACTGGTTATCGAAGGCTCAACTGTTTTAAAAAATGCGAATGGATTAGCGGCGGGAATGTTTTTTAAACAAAACGAACAGTTTTATTTGCTGCTTCCCGGACCGCCTCATGAATTAAAAAAAATGTTTAGGCAAGAAGCCGAGCCTTTATTACTAGCTTATACAAAACAAGAAAATGCACTTGTTTCAAGAGTGCTGCGTTTTTTTGGAATTGGAGAATCACAGTTAGCTGCCCAACTAGATGATTTAATCGTAAACCAGATAAATCCAACAGTAGCTTCTTATGCCGGTGAGTATGAAGTGAGCATACGTTTAACGGCTAGTGGAGGTACTGAGAAAGAGTGCCGCTCTCTTTTGGACAATATGGAGGCCGAGATCAAAAAACGTGTTGGAAGCTTTTTATATGGCTATGGCGATGATACACGTTTGGTTGAAGTGGTAAGTCGTTTATTAATAGAAAAAAAATTGACGCTAACCGCTGCTGAAAGTTTGACAGGAGGAGCTTTCCAAAGTATGTTGACCTCAGTAGCAGGAGCATCTGATTATTTTGAAGGTGGTTTAGTGACATATAGCAACCGGATAAAAAAAGAAACTCTCGGTATTCCGCAAGAAGTCATTGACACGTATGGAGTAGTTAGCTGCCAGTGCGCTATTGAGATGGCACGAGGAGTTAAAGAAAAATTTGGAACAGATATAGGTATTTCATTCACGGGTGTAGCTGGTCCATCAAGACTAGAAGGTCAACAACCAGGAACTGTCTGGATCGGTTTGGCTCCTAAAGATAAAGCTCCATATGCCACCTGTTTTCATTTTGGGAAAGACCGAAATAATAATCGGGAAAGAGCTGTTTTGTCCGGTTTGGATTTAATCCGACATGAACTAATAGAGATACCTGTGGAAGAAGAAAAATCAAAAACAGATAAAAAATAAACCGAATGTTTGTTCGCTTTTTTCTTGCTTTTTTACCAAAAAACAAGTATGATAGAACTTGTGATACTAATAAAATTAAACTTAAACAATTCAGTTAATCGAAGATATTCGAGGAGGATATAAGAATGGCAGAAGATCGTAAACAAGCATTAGATTTAGCGTTGAAAAAAATTGAAAAAAACTTTGGTAAAGGTTCAGTTATGAAATTAGGAGAAAAGGTAGACACTCGTATTTCTACTATTCCAAGTGGTTCTTTAGCATTAGATGTAGCTTTAGGTGTGGGTGGTTTTCCTAGAGGAAGAATCATTGAAGTGTATGGACCAGAAAGCTCGGGTAAAACAACTGTTTCCTTGCATGCTGTAGCAGAAGTTCAAAAGCAAGGCGGTATTGCAGCATTTATTGATGCAGAAAATGCGTTAGATCCTAAATATGCAGCTGCTTTGGGAGTAGATATTGACGAACTTCTTTTATCTCAACCAGATACTGGTGAACAAGGACTAGAAATTGCAGATGCGCTAGTCTCAAGTGGAGCTGTTGATATTGTCGTAATTGATTCAGTAGCAGCTTTAGTACCGCGTGCAGAAATTGAAGGTGAAATGGGAGACAGCCATGTTGGCTTACAAGCCCGTTTAATGTCACAAGCATTGCGTAAATTATCTGGTTCTATCAGCAAGACAAAGACAATTGCTTTGTTTATCAACCAAATTCGTGAAAAAGTTGGTGTGATGTTTGGGAATCCTGAAATTACACCAGGTGGTCGTGCATTGAAATTTTATGCGACTGTTCGTTTAGAAGTAAGACGGGCCGAACAAATCAAACAAGGTACAGATATTATGGGGAACCGAACAAAAATTAAAGTCGTAAAAAACAAAGTAGCGCCACCTTTCAGAGTGGCTGAAGTGGATATTATGTACGGCGAAGGGATTTCACAAGTCGGCGAATTAGTAGATATGGGGTCAGAAAAAGACATCATTGATAAGTCAGGTGCTTGGTATTCTTATGAGGGCGAGCGTATTGGTCAAGGACGTGAAAATGCTAAAAAATACTTTATAGATCACCCTGAAATGC
>NZ_DAMDAK010000010.1:22587-34810 GCF_032094055.1 Carnobacterium sp. | reverse complement strand
AATGCGAGCTGAAATCGAGAAAAAAGTTCGGGCAGCCTATGGTATTGGAGAACCAGTGGAAGAGCCGAAAGATTCTGAGAAG
Organism: Carnobacterium sp.; assembly: GCF_032094055.1. Taxonomy (GTDB): domain Bacteria; phylum Bacillota; class Bacilli; order Lactobacillales; family Carnobacteriaceae; genus Carnobacterium_A. The sequence goes on along the minus strand of NZ_DAMDAK010000010.1, from coordinate 34,728 downwards.
AAGAAAACTGAAGAAAAGAAAACTGAAATACCGTTGGTTGAAAAAAATAAATAAATGTTAAAAAATAACAGATGAAAAAAGTCAAAGAGCCAAAACAAGTTCAACGGTTTTGGCTCTTTTTGCTGCAGCTAATTGAGAATAAGTGCGGCTCTAGTCAGAAGACTAGTAAAAAAATAAAAAAAATTAAAAAATAAAAAGAGCGCTTTATGAAGCGGGCTATGCCATTTATGAAATGAAAATAGCTGAAAGAGCATCAAAAGTTATTATTAAGTTGACATGTCTTGTACAGACAATTAAAATTAAGTTATCTATTACTTTATCTTAGATAACAAGTAGGTTTTTATTGGTAAAAAATTATACAGTTCTACCAGATAATTGGTAAATAGTAAATGACAAATTAAATAGAAGATACGGAGGTGGAAGAATGAATTTTAACAGTATAGCCTTCGCTATCGTTACTTTAATTGTCGGTCTTTTTGTAGGATATGCCATCCGCAAATCAAAACATGAAAAAGAATTGGCTGGTGCTAGAAACACTGCAACTGGAATATTGGATGAAGCGCAAAGAGAAGCAGAAACCATGAAAAAGGAAGCGATGTTAGAAGCGAGGGATGAGAACTACAAATATAGAACTGAAATTGAAGCTGAGCTGAAAGAAAGAAGAAATGAGATTCTAAGACAAGAAAACCGGTTAGTACAGCGAGAAGATAATATTGACCGTAAAAATGACGGCTTAGAAAAACGTGAGCGGACACTTGAAGCAAAAGAAGAAAAATTAGGTTCAAGACAGCAATTATTGGACGATTTAGAGAAGAAAGCAAGAAAGCTAGTTGAACAGCAAGAAGCAGAATTAGAACATGTAGCTGCACTTTCACGTGAAGATGCGAAAAGTATTATTATCCACGAAACAGAAGAAGAGCTTTCACATGAGCTTGCTGTAATGGTTAAACATTCAGAAGAAAAAGCTAAAGAAGAAGGGGAGCGCCGTGCGCGGAATTTAATTGCTTTAGCAATTCAAAGAAGCGCAGCAGATCAAGTCTCTGAATCAACTGTATCTGTAGTAGCTTTACCTAATGATGAAATGAAAGGCCGGATCATTGGAAGAGAAGGCCGCAATATTCGTGCTTTAGAAACACTGACCGGAATTGATCTGATTATCGATGATACACCGGAAGCTGTGATTTTAAGTGGGTTTGATCCTATCCGTCGTGAAATTGCTCGGATGACACTTGAAAAATTGATTCAAGATGGGCGAATTCATCCTGCTCGTATTGAAGAAATGGTTGAAAAATCACGTAAAGAAATGGACGAACGAATACGCGAAATAGGTGAACAAGCAACCTTTGAAGTAGGAGTCCATTCGATTCACCCAGATATCATTAAAATTTTGGGACGGTTACGTTTCAGAACAAGTTATGGTCAAAATGTTTTGCAACATTCAATAGAAGTTGCAAAATTAGCTGGAGTACTGGCTGCTGAATTAGGCGAAGATGTTGTATTAGCTAAACGAGCAGGATTGCTGCATGATATTGGTAAAGCTTTAGACCATGAAGTAGAAGGCTCTCATGTAGAAATTGGCGCAGAAATCGCTATGCGTTATAAAGAAAATGCGACCGTTATAAATGCAATTGCCTCTCATCACGGAGACATAGAAGCTACATCAGTCATATCTGTTTTAGTAGCAGCTGCTGATGCCTTGTCTGCTGCAAGACCAGGGGCAAGAAGTGAATCACTTGAAAATTATATTCATCGTCTTGAAAAATTAGAAAGCATCTCCAACAGTTTTGAAGGTGTAGAACAAAGCTATGCTATCCAAGCGGGACGCGAAATCAGAATTATGGTTAAACCGGATAAAGTAGATGATTTAGAAGCGGTCACTTTAGCACGAGATGTGCGTAATTTAATTGAAAATGAATTAGATTATCCTGGCCATATTAAAGTAACGGTTATTCGTGAAACACGTGCAATTGAATACGCAAAATAACTTGAAGTAAAAAAGCGGAGCAAATGATGACCATTTGTTCCGTATTTTTTTACGCTGCTTTTCTTTATACCCGTTTATTGTTAAAATATAGTGAAAGCAATTATTTAGAGAAGAGGCAACAAAAAATGAAATTATTATTTATCGGAGATGTCGTTGGATCAATGGGAAGAGAAATGGTCCATGATCATTTGCAAAAATTAAAACAAAAATATAAACCGCAAGTAACGATCTTAAATGGTGAAAATGCAGCAGCAGGGCGCGGCATTACAGAAAAAATTTATAAATCCTTTTTGCAAGATGGTGTAGATGTGGTAACGATGGGAAATCACACATGGGATAATCGTGAAATTTTTGAGTTTATTGGAGACGCCAAAAAGATGATTCGACCAGCTAATTATCCGGAAGGTACTCCTGGCAAGGGATTGGCATTTATTAAAGTCAATCAATTGGAACTGGCAGTTATCAATTTACATGGCCGGACATTTATGTCGGATGTTGACGATCCTTTTAGAAAAGCAGATGAGTTACTTGAAGAGGTCAGTCAACGAACTCCTTTAGTTTTTGTTGATTTCCATGCTGAAACGACGAGTGAAAAACAAGCGATGGGCTGGTATCTTGATGGGCGTGTGTCCGCAGTCGTTGGGACTCATACACATGTACAAACTAACGATGCGCGTATATTACCTGCCGGAACAGCTTATTTGACTGATGCTGGTATGACAGGTCCTTATGATGAAATTTTAGGAATGAAACGAGAAGCTGTTATAAATCGCTTCTTGACCCAAATGCCTACACGATTTGAAGTGCCAAAAGAAGGACGGAAAATATTATCCGGCTGTTTCATTGAAATTGATGATGCAACAGGAGCTGCAAAAAAAATTGAGAATATCGTGATTAACGATGACCGTCCTTTTGGGAGCAGCTTTTAAACAAGTGAGGAAGATAAATTCATTTCGAATCAAGAAACATAAAGAAGGGGATCTATATGACGCAAAAAACTCAACCTACCCCAATGATGGTGCAATATTTAGGAATTAAAGAACAATACCCAGATGCTTTTTTATTTTATCGTTTGGGCGATTTTTATGAGTTGTTCAATGAGGATGCAATCAAAGCTTCACAATTATTAGAAGTTACATTGACCAGCCGGAATCGGAATGCAGAAAATCCGATCCCGATGTGCGGTGTGCCTTATCACGCAGCAAAAGGCTATATCGATATTTTGATTGAAAAAGGCTACAAAGTCGCAATATGCGAACAAGTAGAAGATCCGAAGACCGCTAAGGGGATGGTCAAGCGAGAAGTTGTTCAATTGATTACACCTGGAACAGCGATAGAGTCTAAAAATATTGATGCAAAATCCAATAACTATTTAGCCGCTCTTTCTATAACTGGCGAGCAGCGCTTTAATTTGGCTTATGCGGATTTAAGTACTGGAGAATTAAAAGCTGCTCAATTATCTTCAGTAGAAGAGGTCATCAATGAACTGAGTAGTTTAAAAACAAAAGAAGTCGTATTCGAAGAAGCAAAACACCTTGAATTACAATCAGATCTGCAAACAAAACTGGGGGTTATGGTTTCTACTCAAAAAGCTGGAGAAGAAATTGCTGAATTTGCTTATTTATCCAGTGACGTAGAAAATACGGAGATTCTTTCAGCTTTAAAAATTCTATTGTTGTATTTAACTATGACGCAAAAAAGAAGTTTAGCCCATTTACAAAAAGCTGAAGTTTATACTCCTGCTAATTATTTAAAAATGGATCATTATTCTAAGCACAATTTAGAATTAGTGTCTTCTATTCGGACAGGACAAAAAAAAGGCACCTTGCTTTGGTTGTTGGATGAAACCAAAACAGCAATGGGCGGCCGCTTATTGAAACAGTGGATTGATCGTCCTTTGATCCAAGAAGCAATGATTGATGCACGCCAAGCTGTCGTAGAAAGTTTAATCAATCATTTTTTTGAACGAATCGATTTAAACGAAGCACTGACTCGTGTGTATGATTTAGAACGTTTAGCTGGAAGAGTAGCCTTTGGAAATGTAAATGGCCGTGATTTGATTCAATTAAAAACATCCTTATCTCAAATCCCTGTATTGAAAGATAGGATTGCCTTAATGAATAAAGGGGAATGGGATGAACTGTTATCTCATTTAGATACTGTACCAGAAGTCGTCGACTTAATTGAGCAGGCGGTCGATGAAAATACGCCCTTATCATTGAAAGAAGGCAATGTTATCAAAGATGGATTTGATAGACAATTGGATCAGTATCGTGATGCCATGCGTAACGGCAAACGTTGGATTACTCAGCTAGAAGCTCAAGAACGGGAAAAAACAGGAATCAAGACATTAAAAATTGGGTATAATCGTGTATTCGGCTATTATATTGAAATCACGAAATCAAATCTGGCTAATTTGCCAGAAGGCCTATATGAACGCAAACAAACTTTGGCTAATGCTGAACGCTTTATTACGCCAGAGCTAAAAGAAAAAGAAACGCTTATCTTAGAAGCAGAAGAAAAGTCCTTGGCATTAGAGTACTCTTTATTCACTGAGGTTAGAGAAACCGTTAAGCAATACATTGAACGGGTACAGTTGTTAGCCAAAACAGTAGCCACAATTGACGTGCTGCAAAGTTTTGCGACAGTGAGTGAGAAATACCATTATGTGCGTCCTGAATTAGCATACGGCAGTCAAGAACTCACCTTGATAGACGGACGGCATCCAGTAGTTGAAAAAGTACTGGGACAACAAACTTATGTACCGAATAGCGTTGAAATGGATGAGAAAACAGAAATTATGCTGATTACTGGTCCGAATATGTCCGGTAAAAGCACCTATATGCGCCAGTTGGCTTTAACGGTTATTATGGCTCAAATGGGTTGCTTTGTACCGGCCGACTCTGCCAAATTGCCTATTTTCGATCAAATATTCACTCGTATAGGTGCTGCAGATGATTTAATCTCTGGACAAAGTACGTTTATGGTAGAAATGATGGAGGCAAATCAAGCTTTACGACATGCGACTCCTCATAGTTTAATACTATTTGATGAAATTGGCCGTGGAACAGCTACTTTTGACGGCATGGCTTTAGCTGAAGCTATTATTGAATACATTCATGACCATGTCCACGCCAAAACTTTGTTTTCTACTCATTACCATGAATTAACAGTGCTTGATGAAGAATTAACAGGATTAGTTAATACACATGTAGGAGCTATTGAAGAAAACGGAGAATTGATTTTTTTACACAAAATGTTGCCAGGACCAGCTGATAAAAGTTATGGGATCCATGTAGCAAAATTAGCAGGATTGCCAAATGATTTGCTATCTAGAGCAGCGGTTATTTTAGATCGCTTGGAACAAAAAGAAGAAATTGTTTTAGAAACAACAGTTCAAACAGAAGAGTTTCAAACCAATAAAAAAAGACTGGCAGAAAAAGAAACGGCTGTTGCAGAAGAAGCGGCAGGACAGTTGTCTTTATTTGGAATGGTAGATGAAAATGAATCTTCTATCCTAAAGGCATTAAATGAATTAAATTTACTGACTATGAGTCCCTTAGAAGCTTTAAATGTATTACATGAGCTTCAGCAACAATTGAAATAAAATAATAAAAATAACTAACGTAGAGTAGAAAGGGGTAGAGAAATGGCGAGAATTCAGGAACTTTCGGAAATACTAGCTAACCAAATTGCAGCTGGAGAAGTAATTGAGCGTCCAGCTTCTGTTGTAAAAGAATTGGTTGAAAATGCTCTTGATGCTGGAAGCACGCAAATCGAAATTTTGATTGAAGAAGCTGGACTTAAAAAAATCAAAATCATCGATAACGGAGAAGGAATTGATCCAGCAGAAGTATTGAATGCTTTTAAACGGCATGCGACTAGTAAAATTTATTCGCGAGATGATTTATTTCGAATCCGAACTTTAGGTTTTCGAGGAGAAGCTTTGCCGAGTATCGCCTCTGTTTCAGAAATTACTTTAGAAACTTCTACAGGCGATCAAAAAGGGACGTTCGTTTATTTAAAAGGCGGTCAGGTGATAGAAGAACGGCCAAGCCAAGCAAGAAAGGGAACGACATTGACGGTTGAAAATTTGTTTTTCAATACGCCTGCTCGTCTAAAATACGTTAAAACGATTCAAACGGAACTTTCAAATGTATCTGATATTGTTAACCGGATGGCCATCAGTCATCCAAATGTAGCTTTTCGATTAGTCCATGATGGCAACCAATTGTTGCGCACTGCTGGAAATGGTGACTTAAAACAAACCTTAGCCGGTATTTATGGCGTAGCAACAGCCAAAAAAATGCGGAAAATTGAAAAAGAAGATTTAGATTTTAGAATTTCTGGTTTTATTTCTTTACCGGAAGTGACAAGAGCGAACCGAAATTATATTTCTATTATCATCAATGGTCGCTACATTAAAAATTATTTGCTCAATAAAGCCATTATTGCTGGTTACCGTTCGAAACTGATGGTCGGTCGTTTCCCTCTTGCAGTTATTGAGATCACAGCTGATCCTTTGTTGATGGACGTCAATGTCCATCCTACGAAGCAAGAAGTCCGCATCAGTAAAGAAAAAGAGTTAATGGAATTGATAGAAACAGCGATCAATGACTGTCTAAGCAAGGAACAATTGATTCCTGAAGCTTTGGGAAATCTTAATTTCAAGAACAAAACAAAGCAATCTGTAGAGCAACTAGAACAAACACAATTAGATTTTTCGAGACCAGCAGCTGTGGAGGAAGTAAAAGAACCAAGTACTCCTTTACATCATCACTATTTTTCAAAACCAGTAAATAGTTTATCTGCTCCTTTCCAAGAACAAGCAGAAAAGGATAGTGAACAGCTGAAACCCAATTTTGAAAAAAGAGAACCTATGCTTAATAAAACAGCATTTGAAAGTTCTGTTAATACAGAAAATAGACTGGAAAATAGTCCTGTTTTTGACCACCAAGCTCCTTATTTGCAGATGGCCGAAAAGATGCTGGCAACAGAAAAACAAGCCGATCTATCAAAAGGTCATCTTCCGTTATTGGATTACATTGGGCAGATGCATGGCACATATTTATTTGCTCAACATGAAGACGGGTTATATATTCTGGACCAGCATGCTGCACAAGAGCGAATAAAATACGAATACTTCCGTAAAAAAATTGGTGAAGTCAGCACAGACCGGCAAGAATTATTGGTACCGATCCTGTTAGATTATCCCAATAACGATGCGATAAAAATCAAAGAAAATCAACAAGCCTTAGAAGAGATCGGTATTTTTTTAGAACCTTTTGGACAAAATAGTTTTCTGCTGAGAAGCCATCCAGTTTGGTTTAACCATGGTGAAGAAGAACAAATTGTTAAAGAGATGATCGATTTATTATTAGAACAAGGTAAAGTCAGCGTAGCTAAATTTCGCGAAGCGACAGCTATCATGATGAGCTGCAAAGGTTCGATTAAAGCAAACCATCATTTAAATGATGCAGAAGCTCGTATGTTGCTAGCAGATTTGGCAAAAACTGAAAATCCTTATAATTGTCCGCATGGCCGTCCCGTATTGATTCAATTTACGAATAAAGATATGGAAAGAATGTTTAAACGTATCCAAGACCCTCATTGAGCGAAGAAAGCGGTACGTCAAAACGAATAAGTTGAAACCCGTAATTAAATGGACTAAACTAAAGTTAGGCATAAAATAAGAATGGATTTGTTGAATTGCTTGCAGACAAGTAGAATGATAAAGAAAAACTTGGCCCATACGTTACTATTTTTATGAGTTTCCAAAAAAGATAGGAGAATTAAAATGGAAAAACTAAAAAAAGAAGAATTGAAACAGAAATTAACCCCTATTCAATATGAAGTCACGCAAAACGAAGCAACCGAGCAGCCATTTACTGGAGAATATGATGCTTTTTATGATGACGGTATTTTTGTAGATGTAGTCAGCGGAGAGCCGCTATTTTCTTCGACAGATAAGTATGATGCTGGGTGTGGCTGGCCCTCTTTTACAAAACCGATTGATTCCAAAGAAATTATTGAAAAAAAAGATCGTAAGTTTGGAATGATCCGGACAGAAGTACGCAGTCAAAATGCAGATTCTCATTTAGGCCATGTTTTCAACGATGGCCCTTCAGAAGCTGGCGGATTGCGTTATTGTATCAATTCAGCTGCTCTACGTTTCGTTCCAAAAGAAAAACTGGAAGAAGAAGGATATGGCACTTACCTTAAGTTATTCGACTAATCGTTAAAAAGCAGTTTACTTTCTACATCCTCTCTCGTTAAAGCGAGTAGAGGGTGTTTTTATTTGGAATAGCCAAAAAAGTGGCTATAAAAGAAAATGAACGAATTCTTTCAGGACTTCCTTTTAAACAGTCAGATATGTTAAAATACATTAGGGAACAAGTGTGCTGTTCAGCAACTTTAGTTAAAAGAACGAATGGAGCATAAAATATGTATGAATATATCAAAGGAACGGTTACTTTTGTCGGTCCTGCTTATGTAGTAATTGAAGCAAACAGCATCGGCTATCTATTGTATATGGCCAACCCTTTCCGCTTTTCTAATAAATTGAATAAAGAAGTAACAATCTATGTTCATCAAGCTGTTCGGGAAGATGCGATTACTTTGTATGGCTTTAAAGATTATAATGAAAAACAACTTTATTTAAAATTAATCAGTGTTTCAGGTATCGGCCCAAAAAGCGGATTAGCCATTTTAGCAAATGATGATCATGCCGGGTTGATTCAAGCGATTGAAAGTGAAGATGTTTCTTACTTAACTAAATTTCCAGGAGTCGGGAAAAAAACCGCCTCTCAAATCATTTTAGATTTGAAAGGGAAGTTGGATGAATTAGAAGTCGTAAGTACTTCTGCTGAAGGATCCGTCCAACAAGAATTGCCCTTATCTACGAATCATGGGCCAGTCAATGAAGCTATAGAAGCTTTAGCGGCTCTTGGGTATAGCGCAAGGGAAATCAAAAAAATTGAACCGGATATTCGGAAGCTGAACAAAGAAACAACAGATGCATATTTAAGAGAAGCATTACGCTTATTGATGAAAAAATAAATGACTCATTCATAAAAGAGGTGAATAAGGTTGACTGCTGAAGAACGGATTATTTCAGGGGAAAGTGATAGTTTAGAGGAAATGTCTATTGAAAAGTCGCTGAGACCTCAATTATTAAGCCAGTATATAGGACAAACAAAATTAAAATTGGAATTAGGCATTTACATTACGGCTGCTAAAAGTAGAGAAGAGGCATTGGACCACGTTTTATTATATGGACCGCCTGGACTGGGGAAAACAACAATGGCGATGGTCATTGCTAATGAAATGGGTGTGAATATTCGAACTACAAGTGGTCCAGCTATTGAAAAAGCTGGTGATTTAGTTGCACTTTTAAATGAATTAGAAGCCGGAGATATCCTTTTTATTGATGAAATCCATAGAATGCCCCGCATGGTAGAGGAAATGTTGTATTCGGCTATGGAAGATTATTTTGTGGATATCATTGTGGGACAAGGACCGACAGCTCATCCTGTCCATTTCCCTTTGCCGCCCTTTACTCTAGTAGGCGCAACTACGCGTGCTGGTATGTTATCAGCCCCTTTGCGTGATCGTTTTGGTATTGTTTCTCATATGGAGTATTACACCGTTACTGATTTAAGTGATATTGTGATTCGGTCTGCTGAAATTTTTCAAACAGAAATCCATGATAATGGTGCTTTAGAAATTGCCAGACGTTCAAGAGGAACACCAAGGGTAGCTAATCGTCTGTTGAAACGAGTGAGAGACTATGCTCAAGTTCAATCGAATGGAGTCGTTGATAAAAAAGTAGCGGATGCTGCTTTAACGATGTTGCGAGTTGATCAAAGAGGCTTGGATTTTGTCGATCAAAAGTTAGTCCGAACAATGATTGAAGTTTATAATGGGGGACCGGTAGGCTTGTCAACGATAGCTGCAAACATTGGAGAAGAAATTGAGACAATTGAAGACATGGTCGAACCTTACTTATTGCAAATGGGCTTTATTCAGCGAACGCCACGTGGTAGAATTGTTACACAGTTAGGTTTCGAACATTTAGGTTACCCTATTAATAATCAATAAGGAGCGTTTAGTTATGTTATCAACAAATGATTTTGATTTTGAATTACCGGAGGAGTTGATTGCCCAAACTCCATTAGAAAACCGCTCCAGTTCAAAGTTACTAGTTTTGGATAAAGAAACAGGAAATATTGAAGATAAACATTTTCCGGCTATTTTAGATGAATTGGAAGCCGGAGATGCATTAGTGATGAATGATACACGTGTTTTACCAGCTCGTCTTTATGGCACGAAGCCGGAAACGGGTGGACACATAGAAGTATTATTATTGAAAAACACAACTGAGGACCAATGGGAAACATTGGTTAAGCCTGCTAAACGTGCCAAAGTGGGAACTGAAATCCACTTTGGCGATGGTCGTTTGAAAGCAATTGTAAAAGAGGAATTAGATCATGGAGGAAGGATCATTGAGTTTTCTTATGAAGGTATTTTTTTAGAAGTTTTAGAATCTTTAGGCGAAATGCCTTTACCGCCTTATATTAAAGAACGTTTAGAAGATAAAAATCGTTATCAGACGGTTTATGCAAAAGAAAACGGTTCTGCTGCAGCTCCGACGGCTGGCCTTCACTTTACAGAAGAATTACTGGAACAGATCAAAGCCAAAGGAGTTCGTTTGGTTTTCTTGACTCTACATGTGGGACTTGGGACTTTTCGCCCTGTGAGTGTCGAAAATATTGAAAATCACGAAATGCATTCAGAATTTTATCGGCTGACAAAAGAAGCCGCAGCTGAATTAAATGATGTAAAGGCTGCAGGCGGAAAAATTGTAGCAGTAGGAACAACTTCTATTCGCACGCTCGAAACCATTGGAACCAAATTTGATGGTGAAATTAAGGCAGACAGCGGGTGGACCAGTATTTTCATCTCACCGGGGTACCAATTTAAAGTGATAGATGCTTTTACAACTAATTTTCATTTGCCTAAATCAACGTTAGTTATGTTAGTCAGTGCTTTTGCAGGAAAAGATCAAGTTTTAGCTGCTTATGCGCATGCAGTAAAAGAAAACTATCGGTTCTTTAGTTTTGGCGATGCTATGTTTGTAAAATAAAAATGAACTATGAACTCTCTTTAAAAAGGACTGTTTGGACAATAAAAAGAGAAGCCGGCTAACTAGATGCCAACTTCTCTTTTGTTTTAAGAGAGGTATGAGTGAACTGTTTATTGATTAAAGGTAAATAATGGTTACTGAATCTCTTTAAAAACGACATGCGGTTCATTCTACTTTATTCGTACGTTCATTTAAGCTTTAGCTCATCATCCTAACAATAGGCTTTTCCATGATTTTGCTCACTTTACACTGTGTTACTTAATGAATGGTGAAACTGGTAATTCAAAACAGGATGTTGTGTTTATTGTTTCTTTGAAACTAAACAACTAAGAAATTCTATCGTTCACTCATACGTGCATCTCTCTTTACACTCATAATATAGCATAGAAAGGTATCGCTTACAAACAATATGCTTATTGTTTTGACTCAAGTTGCCAAAATAAAAAAAATCAGTATAATCTGTGAAGTATAAAATTAAAATTCTCTCGTAAAGTTAAATGAAAGTAGGAAAATTATCATGTCAGAACCGGCAATCAAATACCGCTTAATAAAAAAAGAAAAACATACAGGAGCTCGTTTGGGAGAAATAATTACTCCTCATGGAACTTTTCCGACACCTATGTTCATGCCAGTCGGTACGCTAGCAACCGTTAAAAGTATTGCGCCCGAAGAGCTTGAATCCATGGGTGCGAATATCATTTTAAGTAACACCTATCATTTATGGTTAAGACCAGGAGAAGACATCGTTGAGGAAGCTGGCGGGCTGCATAAATTTATGAACTGGGATAAAGGGATCTTAACAGACTCTGGCGGGTTTCAAGTTTTTTCTCTCAGTAATTTACGCCAAATTGAAGAAAAAGGGGTTCATTTCAGAAATCACTTAAATGGTTCAAAAATGTTTCTTTCACCCGAAAAAGCCATATCGATTCAAAACAAATTAGGACCTGATATCATGATGAGCTTTGATGAATGTGCACCTTTTGATGAAAGCTTTGATTACGTTAAAAAATCT
>NZ_DAMDAK010000010.1:15595-22562 GCF_032094055.1 Carnobacterium sp. | reverse complement strand
AACAAGGCTTGTTTGGCATTATTCAAGGAGCAGGATATAAAGAATTACGTGAACAAAGTGCGAAAGATTTGATTTCAATGGATTTTCCTGGATATTCAATCGGTGGATTATCTGTTGGAGAACCTAAACACTTGATGAATGAAGTTCTTGAATACACGACACCATTGATCCCAGAAAACAAACCCCGTTACTTAATGGGAGTAGGGACAGCTGATTCATTGATTGATGGAGTGATACGCGGAGTAGACATGTTTGATTGTGTGCTGCCGACTCGGATTGCGCGTAATGGAACGTGTATGACGAGCCAAGGACGAGTCGTAATTAAAAATGCAAAATATGAGCGTGACTTTGGTCCTCTTGATGCAAAATGTAATTGTTATACCTGTAAAAATTACTCACGTGCTTACATCCGGCATTTGATTAAAACAGATGAGACTTTTGGGTTGCGTTTAACCAGTTACCATAATCTTTATTTCTTATTAAATGTGATGAAAAACGTTAGACAGGCTATTATGGATGACAATCTGCTTGAATTTAGAGAAAGTTTTTTTGAAGAATATGGCTATAATAAGCCAAATGCTAGAAATTTCTAAATTTAATGAAAAATTAAGTGGTACTAACTCCTAAGTTTTGGTACAGTTAATAATGAAGAAGAAATCAACCCGGAAAAGAATGGAGTGAAGAAATGGAATTTATTTTAAGCATTTTACCATTTGCTGCTATCATGGTATTAATGTATTTTATGATGATCAGACCGCAAAAAAAAGCTGCTGATAAAACTAAAAATATGTTGGATTCAATGAAAAAAGGTGATGGTGTGGTAACAATCGGCGGATTACATGGCATCGTTGATGAAATTAACGATACCAATAAAACAGTTGTGTTAGATTGTGAAGGCATTTTTCTGACGTTCGAAAGACGAGCAATTGCACGCATTAAAGATGTAGCATCTGCAGCATCAGTTGGACCGACAGAAACAATAACTGAAGATTCAAATGAAGTAGAATAATAAAATTTAACAATTCAATAAGCAAAAGAGAAGATAAACTATCTTTTCTTTTGTTTTTTCTCTTGAAACTGAGAACAAAGTGATCGATTTTCTTATAATGTATAAAAGGAATAAAGTATGGTATGGAGTCAATTGAAATTTTCCTTTTATGATTAGTTTGTCTTAGTCTCAAAGATGTCCTTTTCTGGAGTATAGGAGTGTTTGATTTGGAAGAACATTCAATCCCTCAGTTTGAGAAAATTGAGCCATGGTTAAATTTAAAAATTAAAGAATTTCAATTGCTAGGATATCAACAAATTTCTCAGGCAGATTTATGGCATTATTTGATTTCTTTTTGTTGGAAAAAATCTGTACCTGCTCATTATTATCAACAAATTCAAGAAATAATGAGTTTAACGCCAAATAATTATTTAGATTTTGCATCTATTGAAGCGCTGGTTTCTCCTGCTGTCTCCTTAGAAGAGATGGAAATATTTGATTTGTTTTAATCCAAAAAAGAAAAGGAGAAAGGCCTTTTCTTTTTTTTATGCTAAAATTGTGATTTGTTTAACAAATCACAATTTTTTGAATAATAAAAGAGCTGTTTCCTTTTTAAAACAAAAAAACAAGATTAAGTGTTGTTTTTAAAGGTTTTTATATAAGGATAAATATTTTAAATAAAGTTTCATATATGTGTTTACTTTTTTATAAAAGTAGTTTATGCTTATATTGTGAAATTAATAACAATAGAAACAGGAGGAATCAAAATGGATTCTACAAAAACGATAGAAAAACAACTAACACATGAAAAAAAAGAGAAGGTACAAAAAGAAACCGTTCAATCTCAAATCAATGAAATGACGCGTAAAGGAAAAACAGCTTTAGCTGTATTAGAAAGTTTTGATCAAGAAAAAATTGATCACATTGTCCACCAAATGGCTTTAGCAGGATTAAATGACCATATGAAATTGGCGAAAATGGCTGTTGAAGAAACTGGCCGCGGTATTTATGAAGACAAATGTATTAAAAATATGTTTTCAACAGAATCTATTTGGAATGCAATTAAAGATAATAAGACAGTAGGAATAATCAGTGATGATGACCAAACACAGTTACTTGAAGTCGCTACACCAGTAGGGATAGTCTGTGGAGTAACTCCCGTGACAAATCCAACATCAACGACTTTATTTAAAGCGTTGATTTCCATCAAAACAAGAAACCCTATTATCTTCGCTTTTCATCCGAGCGCACAAGCTTGTTCAGAAGCTGCTGCACAAATTGTTTTAGAAGCCGCTGTAAAAGCAGGAGCTCCTAAAGATTGTATTCAATGGATAAAACAACCTTCACTAGAAGCAACGAATGCATTAATGAATCATTCTGACATTGCTATTGTGTTAGCTACTGGTGGTTCTGGCATGGTTAAAGCAGCGTATTCTACAGGAAAACCTGCATTAGGAGTAGGACCAGGAAATGTACCGAGCTATATTGAAAAGTCTGCCAAGATCAAGCGAGCAGTCAATGATATCATTGCTTCTAAATCATTTGATAATGGAATGATTTGTGCTTCTGAACAAGCTGTCATTGTGGATCAAGAAATTTATGGGGCAGTAAAATCAGAATTTGAAAAGCATCAAGTTTATTTTGTAAAACCTGAAGAAATAGAGAAATTAGAAGAAGCAGTGATGAATCAAGATAAAACAGCTGTAAATCCAACTGTTGTAGGTCAACCAGCTTGGAACATCGCTGAACTTGCAGGAATTCAAATTCCTAAAGAAACAAAAATAATTGTGGCTGAATTAGCTGGAGTTGGAGAAAATTATCCTTTATCGCGTGAAAAACTTTCACCAGTATTGGCCATGTTAAAAGCAGAATCGACTGAGCAAGGGTTTGTATTAGCACAGGAGATGTTGGAACTAGGCGGGTTAGGACATTCTGCTGCCATTCATACGATGAACGATCAATTGGCTAGAGAATATGGTGAAAAAATGAAGGCTTGCCGTATTTTAGTAAATTCACCAACAGCACAAGGTGGTATAGGAGATCTCTACAATAATATGATTCCTTCTTTAACATTAGGTTGTGGCTCATATGGTAAAAATTCAGTATCAAAAAATGTCTCCACTATTAATTTATTGAATATCAAAACAATTGCGAAACGGAGAAATAATATGCAATGGTTTAAATTACCTTCAAAAATTTACTTCGAAAAGAATTCGATTCATTATTTACAAGAAATGGAGAATATGGAAAGAGTTTTCCTGGTTTGCGATCCCGGAATGGTAGAATTTGGTTATGCTGATAAAATTATCAATGAACTCTATAAGCGTAAGAACTCTGTACAAATTGAAGTATTTTCAAATGTTGAACCAAACCCATCAACCAATACGGTTATGGCAGGAACAGAAGCTATGTTCCAATTCCAGCCAGATACAGTTATTGCGATCGGCGGCGGTTCGGCGATGGATGCTGCAAAAGGCATGTGGTTATTTTACGAAAAACCAGAAACTGAATTTTTTGGGGCCAAACAAAAATTCTTAGATATCCGGAAACGGACGTATAAAATTCCGACTTTAGAAAAAACACAATTTGTTTGTATTCCAACGACTTCTGGGACCGGTTCAGAAGTTACTCCTTTTGCGGTAATCACAGATAGTGAAACCCACGTGAAATATCCGTTGGCTGATTATGCTTTAACACCGGATGTTGCGATTATTGATCCGCAATTTGTCATGAGTGTTCCTAAATCAGTGACGGCAGATACGGGAATGGATGTATTGACTCATGCAATTGAATCTTATGTTTCTGTGATGGCACAAAAGGATTGAGTTTACAAGCGATTAAATTGGTGTTTGAAAACTTAAGAGATTCTTATGCCTATGCGAATGAAGAATCACGTGAAAAAATGCACAATGCGTCTACCTTAGCTGGTATGGCTTTTGCTAATGCGTTCTTAGGAATCAATCATTCGATAGCTCATAAAATAGGAGGGGAATACAATATTCCTCATGGCCGGACAAATGCCATCTTACTGCCTCATGTTATTCGTTATAATGCGAAAGATCCTTCAAAACATGCTTTATTTCCTAAGTATGAGTATTTCCGTGCAGACGAAGATTATGCTGAAATTGCTCGCTTCATGGGATTCGAAGGCACAACAACTGAAGAGTTAGTCGAATCATTTATTGCTGAAATCGTTAAACTAGGTAAAGATGTCGGCATTGAAATGAGTTTGAAAGCTCAAGGAGTGACACAAGAAGTAATAGATGCAACGGTTGACCATATGGCTGAATTAGCGTTCTTAGATCAATGTACAACAGCTAATCCAAAACAACCTTTGATTACCGAGTTGCGTCAAATCATTATTGAAGCGTATGAAGGAGAATAATTCCACATTATAAGTTCTGTAAAAGAGCAGCGGCTTTCAGCTGCTCTTTTTATTTTTTTTAGACAAACCTTAAAAAAATTAGGAGAGAATTGCTTTTTATAAACAAAATAGATATAATTAATAGAGTTAGGCAGGCCTAAAAATAAAAAGCAGGTGAAGAGAATGACACCCAATAAAGAAGACTATTTAAAAATCATTTATGAACTTGGCGGAACAGATAAAAAAATAAACAATAAAGAGATTGTAGAAAGATTAGCAGTTTCGGCAGCATCTGTCAGTGAAATGATGTCTAAATTATTAAAAGAAGGATTTATTGAGCGAATTCCTTATCAAGGTGTGCAACTTACGGCAGAAGGTTTGCGGAAAGCTAGTACCCTTATCCGAAAACATCGTTTATGGGAAGTCTTTTTAGTCGAGCATTTAGGTTATTCTTGGAACGAGGTCCATGCAGAAGCAGAAGTATTAGAACATGTTTCTTCAGTGGAATTAACCAATCGGCTAGAAGATTACTTAGATTATCCTAAAATATGTCCTCATGGAGGAATGATTCCTGATAAAAATGGCATTTTAAAAGAGCCGCAATTACCGACTTTAGCTGAACAACCAGTAAATCAAAAAGTTAGGATTAAACGAGTAGCGGATGAAAAAGAATTATTAGATTATTTAGTGTCTATCGGGATTCAAATAAATGATGTTTATACGATTGTGGAAGTGGGAGCTTATGAAGGTTCTATTGTAATGAAAAAAGGGAATAAGCAACTTCAGATTAGTTTTAAGGCAGCTTCTAGCGTATATGTTCAAGCTTTATAGAAAAGGACACCCTTAGGGATGTCTTTTTTTGTCTAAAAAAAAAATAGTGCCAAAGGACAAAATGAACAAATCTTGTATAGGAATGTGTGTTCGCGTATAATTATGATAGAGAAAAAGGAGGTGGAGAAGGTGGAATTTGGAGTAGTACAATTTGATGAGCCGGTCAGAGATACTTCAAGAAAAATTATTCATATTGATATGGATGCCTTCTTCGCTTCAGTCGAAGAAAGAGAACATCCAGAATTAAAGGGACAGCCTATTATTATTGCCAATCATCCTAAGTTAACAAATGGCAAAGGGGTAGTCGCTACTGCAAATTATGTTGCTCGAACATATGGCGTTCATTCTGCCATGAGCGCACAAAAAGCCTATGAATTATGTCCAAAAGGCGTGTTTATTCCAGGAAACTATGAGTTGTACCGTGAAATTTCAAAAAAAGTTAGAGAGGTTTTTAAACAGTATACCGATATGATCGAACCATTATCCTTAGATGAAGCTTATTTAGATGTAACTGAAAATAAAAAAGGAATCAAAAGTGCAACACATATTGCTTATGCTATTCAAAAAGAGGTCTGGGAAAGTGTCCATTTAACGTGTTCTGCAGGTGTTTCATACAATAAATTCATTGCTAAATTAGCTTCTGATTATAAAAAGCCAGCTGGTGTCACGGTTATCCCTCCGGAAGAGGCTCTAGATTTTTTAAGAAAGCTGCCAATTGAAAAGTATTATGGAGTTGGTAAGAAGACGGTAGAACGTATGCATGAATTAAATATTTTTAATGGAGAAGATTTATACCAGATGAATGAAATGGAACTGATTCATTCTTTTGGAAAAATGGGCTATTCGCTTTACCGCAAAGTTAGAGGTATAGATGATTCTCCTGTTCGTGTAAGCAGAGAAAGGAAATCTGTGGGACGGGAAAACACATATAGAAGGAATCTTACTACTGAAAATGAAGTAACAGCAGAATTGCGTTTTTTGGCTAGAAAAGTCGAACGTTCTTTACTTAAAGAACAAAAACATGGCAAAACTGTAGTTTTAAAAATTCGTTATTCAGATTTTGAAACGGTCACCAAACGATTAACTTTGCCGCATTATCTTCAAGATGCGGAAGAGCTGTTTTTCCATACTCAAAATATTTGGGATGAAATCGGCAACCTTCAAAAAGGGGTAAGACTATTAGGGATAACGGTTACAACCCTTGATCCTTTATCATTTGAGAATATCGTTTTGCCTCTTTGGGACAATGAGCATAAGTCTTAATTCATTTTAAAAATAAACAAGCTAAATTGCATTCTATTTTTTACAAAGGTATAATAAAGATACTAATACAGATTTTTTCTTGTGTTATAATGAAAGGGGAGTTTAATAATGAAGGTATCGTGGCATGGACAATCATGTGTGCAGGTTTTGACGAATACAGGATATACAATTTTAATTGACCCGTTTATTACAGGAAATGCAAAAAGTGATTTAAATCCAGAAACTGTAGCAGCAGATGCCATTATCATCACTCATGCACATGCTGATCATATTGGCGATACAGAAGCGATTGCTCGTAGAACAGGAGCATTAATCGTAGCCAATGTTGAAATAGCTGATTTCTTTAAAACAAAAGATTTAAAAACTCATGGGATGCAAATGGGAGGAAAACATAGTTTTGATTTTGGCGAAATCAAAATGACTCCTGCTATCCATGGTTCATCTTATGAAGTAGATGGAAAAGAAACAACGTTTGGTTTAGCTGCTGGTATTATTTTTCATGCAGATGGAAAAACGCTTTA
>NZ_DAMDAK010000010.1:14890-15569 GCF_032094055.1 Carnobacterium sp. | reverse complement strand
GCAGGAGACACAGCTCTGTTTTCTGATATGCAGCTCATTGGCGCATATAGACCGCTTGATATTGCCTTTCTGCCAATCGGAGACAATTTCACAATGGGACCGGAAGATGCAACGATAGCTGCTTCTTATTTGAAAGCTGAGACAGTTGTACCCATTCATTACAATACGTTCCCATTGATAGAACAAGACCCTCAGACTTTTTGTCAAGGACTGCCTGGGAACCAAGGAAAAGCTTTAGAAATAGGAGAAGTTTTCGAACTTTAGAAGTAAAAGATTTTTGGAGGTTAATTCATGACCACGAAGCACGATCAAATATTGGCTTATATAGAAACACTACCCGTTGGAGAAAAGATTTCTGTTCGATTGATTGCTAAAAACTTGCGTGTCAGTGAAGGAACAGCATATCGTGCAATCAAAGACGCGCAAAACAGTGGGCTAGTTTCAACCATCCAAAGAGTAGGAACGATCCGTATTGAACGGAAAATGAAAGAAAGTATAGAGACTCTTAGTTATGGCGAAATTATAAAAATCATTGAAGGAGATATATTAGGCGGCGAGAAAGGCTTAACCAATATATTAAATAAATTTATTATCGGGGCAATGACGGAAAATGCCATGATCCGATATATTACACCAGGTTCATTGATGATCGTCGGCAACCGCGAAAGTGTGCAAAAGC
>NZ_DAMDAK010000010.1:0-14880 GCF_032094055.1 Carnobacterium sp. | reverse complement strand
TTTAGTTACTGGCGGACTTGATACAAGTGATGAAATTGTTAAATTAGCGAATGACCTAGCCTTGCCTTTGATGAGCACAACTTATGATACATTTACTGTAGCCACTATGATCAACCGAGCTATGACTGACCAACTTATTAAAAAAGACATTATTTTAGTGGGCGATATCTATACGAAGCTTGAACAAACGATGTACCTGAACGTAGAAGACACCGTACTGGATTATCGTAAATTAAATGAAAAAAGCGGGCATACTCGTTTCCCGGTTGTCAGTAAAAATATGCGTTTAGTTGGAATCGTTGCAGCTAAAGATATGATTGGAAAAGCAGATCAGTTAAGTATCGAGCGCGTGATGACAAAAGACCCAACTCTTGTAAAGACTCATATGAGTGTAGCCAGTGTTGGACACCTGATGATTTGGGATGAATTAGAAGTCATGCCTGTAGTAGAAGATAATATGACGTTGATGGGCATTATTTCCAGACAAGATGTGATGAAAGCTATGCAATCTGCTCAACGTCAACCTCAAGTTGGAGACACCATTGCTGATCAAATTGAAGAACAAATCGTATTAAGCAATAAAGAATCGGCAGATTTAGAGTCAGGTATTCCGGCATATAAATTCAATGTCACTCCACAGATGACAGATTCAGTAGGTACCATTTCTTTTGGTGTCTTGAGTGAAATTGTTACGAGTTGTGCAAAACGTTCTTTATTGCTCTATCAAAAACGAAACGCGTTGATCGAGCAAATGGATTTGCATTATTTTAAAATGATTCAATTAGAGAGTGTTTTAGAAATAAAACCAAAAGTTTTTGAAATTGGCAGACGTTCATCAAAATTTGACATTGAAGTTTACGTGGAAAATGTTTTAGTTGCGAAAGCTATTGTTATTTGTCAAATGTTGCAAAGAAATTAAAAGGAGTAGGTAAGTTATATGGCACATTTTCCTTATCAAGAAATTTTAGAAGTTATTATGCAGCACGAGACGATCATTGTTCATCGCCATATGCGGCCTGATCCCGACGCACTTGGTTCACAAGGAGGACTTGTTGAAATTCTAAAGGCAAGCTTTCCGGATAAAAAAATATTAAAAGCAGGAGGCCCAGTTGGCGACTTAGCTTTTTTGACAACAATGGATACCGTTCTTGATGAAGATTATCAAGGAGCCTTAGTGATTGTAACAGATACTGCAAATCGTCCTAGAATCAGCGATGAACGATACGGTCAAGGGGCCAAGCTGATTAAAATAGATCATCACCCTAATGACGATGCATACGGTGATTTGCTGTTGGTAAACATCGAAGCCAGCAGTTGCAGTGAAATTATTGCTGATTTTTATTTAGCTAATCAAGACCAGTTAACGTTATCAGATGAAGCGGCTCGTTTACTGTATGCTGGAATCGTAGGAGATACAGGACGTTTTTTATATCCTGCAACTACCGCACATACGATGCAAATAGCAGCTATGCTGATGGGTTATGATTTTGTCCCTACTGAAGTTAACAACCAAATGAATGTAATCTCGAAAAGAGTTGCCCAGTTAACCGGCTATGTATTGCAAAATATTGCAGTTTCAGCAAGTGGGGTAGCTAAAGTGATGCTGACTAAAGAAATTATGGAGCAGTTTGGGGTAACCGATACTGAAACATCTTCAATCGTTTCTATTCCGGGTACAATCGAAGGAATTTTAGTTTGGGGAATTTTTGTTGAACAACCAGAAGGCTACTTTAGATGCCGTTTAAGATCAAAAGGGCCTGTCATCAATGAAATTGCAAAACTTCACCATGGCGGCGGACATCCTTTAGCCAGCGGGGCAAATGCAAAAGATGAAAAAGAAATTAGTCAAATCGTAGCGGAGCTGACAGAATTAGCTCAATTATGGGGAAATAAAGAGAAATAGAAAAAGGGGGTTAGGACAACAGTCCTAACCCCTTTTGCATATCCGAATGTTTATTCTAGAACGTGTTCCAAAAAGCAGACTTGGCGTTTACACTTTTTACTTTGAATCAGTTACTCTGTTTCTTCAGGCTTATTATTTTCTTGAACAGGATTGAGTTTAAAAATATCGATGACTTCTATAGTACTATTACCGGATTTTATAACGGTAAAAGAATAGTCACCTGCAGTAAGCGTCTCGCCTTCAGCAATATCGTATTTTTCATTTAGCATCCAGCCGCCAATGTCATCCACATTTTCTTCTTCAATGGAAAGACCAAAAAGTTCATTGATCTCATCAACCAGCATTCTTGCACTGACACGATAATGGTTTTCGCCGATTTTCTTCATTTCGGGTTCATCAATACTTTCATAATCATCACTGATGTCTCCAACGATTTCTTCTACAATATCTTCCATTGAAAGCATACCGCTGGTTCCACCATATTCATCGACTAAAATAGCAATCTGATTCCGTTCTTTTTGCATTTTTACTAACAATTCTTTAATAGGAATCGTTTCGATGACGCGAATAATAGGACGAATATAATTAGAAAAATCAAATGATTCAGGCTGATTAGCTTCTACAGCATCCACATAAGCGGCAAAGATTTCTTTTGTGTTTAATGTACCTAAAATGATATCTTTATCGCCATCTTGGATTACTGGATAACGAGTATAGCGTTCTTCACTAACTAACTGACTGATCTCTTTTAAAGACATATCCGTTGAAACAGTAATCATTTCCGTACGGGGCACCATGATTTCACGGCTCATTCGATCATCAAAAGCAAAGACATTTTCAACGAATTGAAACTCATCACGATTGATTTCACCGCTCTTTAAACTTTCTCCCATAATAATCCGCAATTCTTCTTCGGAGACACCTTCTCCAAATTCGCTTTTAGTGGGAACTCCAATTGCATGAGAGATAGAATTAGCTAATTTATTTAGAATAAAAACAATTGGATACATGATGCGGAACCAAAATTGTAAAGGTCTAGCAATAAGCAACCCAATTTTTTCTGTATTATTGATGGCAATATTTTTTGGTACTAATTCACCTATTATTACCTGAATGAAAGTTAGAATTATAAAAGAGAGTACCACAGAAGTGATTTTTGAAACAGATGCAGGGAGACGAATGTCGGAGAAAAGTGAATCAAATAGACGACCAAAAGTTGGACTACCTAACCACCCAATGGCAAGAGACGTAACGGTAACTCCAAGCTGAGTAGCCGATAAATAAGTATCTAATCTTTGGGTCATTGTTTTTAGTAGTCGGGCTTTTTGATTGCCGTTTTCGATTAAAAAGTCTAGGCGAGAAGGACGAATACGTACTAGAACAAACTCAGACATAACAAACAAAGCTGCAATAAATAAAATAACAAAAAATAAAATCATACCGGTAGTTATTGACAAATGGCTGCTTACGTTAACGAAACGTAAGCTTCACCTCCTTATAAGGTTGTAAAAATAAGATTGAATGGATTCTCGTTTTGTTACAGTGAATTTCTTAAGGGGGAAAAGATAAAACAAATCAAAAGAAAGTGGATGGACATTATTTACTTTCCTTTGATCAGTTACTGTTTGTATTCTATTTTCTGTCCCAAAGATGCTCACCTCTTTTTTATTTTGATTAAGTTAATATTTGTCTTTTTAGTGTGAATGATTCTCTACAGCCAGTGCTGGCAATTTAAAAAAGACTTATAGGTTTACTTTACCTTAATATGGTAAAATGATAAAGTAAAAAACATTTTTTTTATTAATTAATAAAAAAACTATCTGCTGGTTTATCTATTATCACTATCCTACTTAAGTAGGATAGTGATAATAACCAACTTTTGATATACTTCTACTGCTGAAGAAGCAGACAATTAAATAGTAAATATAAAGGATGTCTTAATCAAATGAATGAACCAACTTTTTTTGAAAAAATAAAACAACAATTGAAACTCTTTTGGAAGTGGCTTAAGCCCTATCTTAAGATAGCTAGACAACAGATAGGTCGAGTATGGAAAAAATATCATTTTACTAAAATTTTAATTTTGCTTATTTTAACTATTTCATTAGTTAGCAGCGTATATTTATTATACCTTGCTAAAACAGCAAATGTATCCACATTAAAAGCCGGCCTTGAACAGACAACGACTGTTTACGATGTGGAGGGTGAAGAAGCAGGAACGCTTTATTCGCATAAAGGGTCATTTGTTTCAATAGATCATATTTCTCCTTCTATTCAAGCAACCGTTATTTCAACTGAAGACAAATGTTTTTATGACCATAATGGGTTTGACATTATCGGAATAGGCCGTTCAGCCGTTGGTTTTGTGTTAAATGGCGGAAAAATAAGCGGTGGAGGAAGTACAATTAGTCAGCAATTGGCTAAAAATGCTTATTTGACACTTGACCAAACCTTGATCCGTAAACTAAAAGAATTATTTTTAGCGATTGAAATCGAAAAGAAATATACCAAATCAGAGATATTAGAAATGTATTTGAATAATGCTTATTTTGGAAACGGCGTCTGGGGAGTAGAAGATGCGTCTCATAAGTATTTTGGGAAATCGGCAAGTGAAGTTTCTTTATCGGAAGCGGCAACGATTGCTGGAATGTTAAAAGCACCAACTACTTATAATCCAAGAGACAATATGGAAAATGCTTTATCACGCCGAAATGTAGTATTAGATTTATTGGTCAAAAATGAAGGTGTCACACCTGAAGCAGGTGAAGCGGCAAAAAATGAAACTTTGACATTGAACGATGATTATCAGCAAACTAATGGCTACCAATATCCTTATTATTTTGATGCAGTGGTGGAAGAAGCTATCAATAAGTATGGCCTTGGAGAAGAAGAAATTTTAAATAAAGGCTATAAAATCTACACATCTTTAAATCAAGACTATCAAAAGAGAATGGATCAAACTTATACAAACGATTGGCTGTTTGAAGATGCTGCAGATGGAACATTATTACAAAGCGGCTCAGTGGCAATGGATCCTAAAACAGGAGGGGTTTTGGCTATCATAGGAGGACGCGGCGAACATACTTTTAGAGGATTTAATCGAGCTACACAGATCAAACGCCAGCCAGGATCTATAATGAAGCCGTTAGCCGTCTATACTCCAGCGCTCGAGTCAGGTTATGAAATGGACTCTCTATTAAAAGATGAAGAAGCTTCTTATGGTACGGATAACTATACGCCTAAAAATTATACCCATACGTACGCTGGGGAAGTTCCGATGTACCAAGCTTTAGCTCAAAGTTTAAATGCTCCAGCAGTTTGGCTGTTGGATCAGATTGGCTTAAATAAAGGAATTAAAAAAGTTGAAAAATTTGGGATTCCTGTTCAAGAAAAAGATAAATATTTAGGATTAGCTTTAGGAGGAACAACCGGCGGAGTTTCTCCTTTACAGATGGCCAGTGCATACACAACTTTTTCAAATGAAGGAGTACGCAGTGAAGGTTTCTTTATTACAAAAATCGTTGATGCAACCGGTGCAGTAATCGTTAACCATACTGATCCAAAACAAACTAAAGTTACTTCTCCTAAAATAGCAGAAGAAATGACCAGCATGTTAATGGGAGTCTTTACCAATGGAACTGCCAGCAATAACGCACCAAACGGGTATACGATCGCAGGAAAAACTGGAAGCACAGAAGTGACATTCAATGAATCAGGTGGAACAACAGACCAATGGACGGTTGGTTATACACCCGATATTGTTGTAGCAACATGGATAGGTTTTGACGAAACAGATGAAAACCATTATATGGGAACAGGAAGTTCAACAGGTGTAGGCCCTTTATTCAAATTGGAAATGGAAAATATCTTACCAAAAACACCTCAAACAGCTTTTGGAACAGAGAATGCTGAAACATTAGTGCAATCTGAAGCAGAAGAAAACCCACAATGGAAAAAAGAGGTGAAAGACACTATTGACCAATGGAGCGGTCAATTTAAAAATGGATTGGATCAGTTAAAAGACAAAACCGGAAAATGGATAGAACGGTTTAAAAATCATTAGTTTTACTGGGACAAGAAGAAAGAGTTTATTGGAAAAAATTAAATGGAAATGGTATAGTAAATAAGTGAATAAAAAATAACAGGAGAGTGATTTAGATTATGAACAACAATATTTATGATACAGCTAATCAACTTGAACAAGAATTAAGAACAACTGAAGCGTATGCTGATTTAAAAGCGGCTTTTGATTCAGTGAAAAATAATGCTGAAGCAAATGAAGTGTTTCAACAGTTCCAAGAAATTCAAATGAAATTACAACAAAAACAAATGTCCGGAGAAGAAATATTAGAAGAAGAAATTAAAGAAGCACAAGAAATGGCATTGAAATCTGGCGACAATGCGATAATCAAAGATCTAATGGAAGCTGAACAAAAATTAAGCACTCTAATAGATGATTTAAATCGTATCATTATGAAGCCTGTTCAAGATATTTATCAAGGATAAGCTAATAAAAAAAGTTCACTCAACTTGTGAAATGGTAGTGAACTTTTTTTATATTTCTACCTGAACATATGTGCCCTTCGAATAATGATAATAATTAGTTAAGAAAGGAAAGATAGTAGTGGTTCAGTTTATTCATGGAGCTGATTTACATTTAGATAGTCCCTTTATTGGCTTGAAGTCTATGCCTTCTTTTATTTGGGAAGCCATTTACAACTCAACATTTCAAGCGTTGACTAACTTAGTTGATGTAGCAATTGAAAAAGAAGTCGATTTTGTATGTCTGGTAGGAGATATCTATGATAATGACGATCGAAGTGTTAAAGCTCAGGCCTATTTAAGAAATGAAATGGAACGTTTGAATAAATACCATATTCCGGTGTACTTGTTGCATGGGAATCATGACTACATAGAAAACCAAGGGTTGCATTTGAAAATGCCTGACAATGTGACTATATTTGGTGAACAAACGGAAACACATTGGTTGACGACTAAACGAAATGAGCGAGTAGCTCTTACAGGATTCAGCTACACAGAACGTTGGGTCAGAGAAAGAAAGATAACAGAATACCCAAAAAAATTCGCAGAAGCTGATTATCAAATTGGCTTATTACACGGATTTTCAGAAGGATTAGAATCAGAACACGGCAATTACGCTCCTTTTTCAATTGGAGAATTGAAAAGCAAACAGTATGATTATTGGGCATTGGGTCATATTCATAAAAGGCAGCAACTATCTGAGCATCCTCCAATTATCTATTCGGGAAATACTCAAGGACGCAGCAGCAAAGAAAATGGACCAAAAGGGTGTGAATGGGTCACACTTACGGATACAAAGGAAGAGATCATTTTCTATCCGACAGCACCCATACAATGGGAACGCATTGAATTATCAATCAAAGATTTAAAAACCCTTAATGAGGTTTACCAGCTTATTCAAGAAACGATAACTCACAAGAAAAATAAAGCATACAGCCTTTTTCTTTCCATCGCATTAAAAGATACCACTACCTTATTAGAAGGTGTCAGAAAGAAAATAAACAATGGCGAACTCATAGAGGCACTACAACAAATACCAAAAGAAACAGGATTTGTATGGGTATATCAAATTGAATTGACAACAGATAAAGAAGAGAAAACAACTTATGTCCAACTTTTTCCTGAAGAATGGCAAAAAGCACTGAAAGAAATCGAACAAGAAGCTAATTTTAATGAGTTAACCAATTCATTTTTTGATTACGCAGAAGCAGCTGAGTTACTTGAAACAAGAGATCAATTATACCGTGAAAAGATTTTAGAAAATGCAAAGCAACAAGTTCAATTTTTGTTAGGGTTTGAAGGAAGTGATGAAAATGAAAATTAAAACGATTGAGGTTTATGGTTTTGGAAAGTGGGTAAACCAAACATTTGAATCCGTGGATCAATTGCAAATATTTTATGGAGCGAACGAAGCAGGAAAAACGACTTTGATGGCTTTTATCCATAGTATATTATTCGGTTTTCCAACTAAGCAAAGTTCTGAATTGCGTTATGAGCCAAGAAGCAGTGTGCAATATGGCGGTCGTCTTACCGTTTGCGATACTGTATATGGAGAAGCTACAATTGAACGCATAAAAGGGAAAGGCAATGGAGAAGTCACCGTGACCTTAGCTAATGGAGAAACTGGCTCTGATGCGTTACTTGAAAAAATGGTTTACGGAGTAGATAAAGCAACTTACCAAGCCTTATTTTCATTTAATCTTTTTGGACTTCAAAGAATACAACAGATGAATCGCTCCAAACTTAACCGCTATTTTTTAAGTGTCGGTACGCTTGGGAATGAACAGCTTTTAAAAGTAGCCGATAAATTTCAAGCAGATGCAGGAAAATTATATAAACAAACTGGAAGAGTTCCTGAAATCAATCAAAAAATGAGAGAAGTTGAAGAAAAAAGGCAGCAAGTTCGAACAGCAAAAGCGAAAAATGATGAGTACACAACTCTTTATACTCGAAAAGAAAAATACGAACAAGAAATTGCAGCAGTTAGGGTTTCACGAGATAAAGCAGAAAAACAGTTAGAACAACTTAGTCATTTAGCAGCAAATTGGCAACTTTTTTCTGAAATGCTGTCCATCCAACAAGAAATAAAGAAAATAGATTTAGTTAGTTTGCCTGAAGACGGATTGTACCAATTGAATCATCTAAATCAGTCTATTGAACACATCAGAATGGAAATAGTGCAAGAAAAAGAACGTTCTAAGCAAATAATGGAAAAAAATAAGTTAAAGCAGTCACAACAGGTATATTTAGCATATAAAGAAGACATACAGGACTTGATAGCTGCAATGGATACGGTCAAAGAAACGCTGCAAGAAAAAGAGTTTATTGAGCGGGAAATCCAAACAGAAACTAATCAGTTTGTACGAAGTAAGTTACAATTAGGACTGAATGTAGGACAAACTCTCCCGTTACCTCAAACAGAAGAGCAAAAAAAGAATTACCATCAGCTTTATCAGGTGATGTCAAAAACAGCGCAAGACAACCAAATGATTGAAGAAAAAAGCGCCTTTTTAACTTACCAAGAGAACTCCTTAACCCAACAACTAGATAAAATAGAGCCGCACTTATGGGAAAACCAACATTTTCAAGAAACTGAAAGCTATTATAAAAATAAACGAGCTTCTGATTTGTATCAAGGACAGGAAAATAAATTAAATAAGCGATCTAGTAAAAAGCAAGTTAACCCAGCTCTTTTGAGTGGGGCGATTGGCTTGATTATAGGAATTATAGGATTGTTTATGAACGGGATCTCAGGAACCGGGTTGTCTATAATAGGGATACTTATGATCGTTTTGAGTATTTTATGGGGATTCAAGAAAAATCAGGCTGTTTCTACAGAAACACAATCAGGTTATACCTATGAAGAATACATCAAGCAAAAGGAACTTCGAAAACAATGGCGTGGTATTTTAGCAGAATTCGATCATGTAATGATAGAATTAAAACAAATAAATGAAGCATTAGAAAAAAATACTCAGCAAAAATCAGAGGTTGAAAAAAATGTAAAACAAATCATTGAAGCTAACCATTATCCAGAAAATTTCTCTATCAGTGACTTAGTTGCACAACCAGATCCTTTTGACATATTGCGTGAACAGAAGCAGTCTATTGAAAAAAAGGAAGAAACACACAATCAATTAACAGAAAAACTTGCTCAATGGAAAGAACGTGCTCGGTTTCTAGAGTCTGTCATTTTTGTTGATTGGAATCATATCCCAGCTGTCATAGCAGGCATTACCCAATTCTACCAAGAAGCTGTAGCAGAGGAGCAAAAGCTTTTGGCAGTACACGAAAAAGAAGAAGAACGACAAAAACAGATTAAAAAATACGTTTATCAGCAAAGAGAATTAGAACAACAACGGTTGTCGTTGTTTCAGGCTGTAAAAGCGAAAGATGAACAAGACTTCCGGAAAAAATTTGTTTTATTTGATCAATGGAAGCAGAAAAAAGATCGGTTAGCGTTGCTCAAACAGCAAGTATCAGCTGATATTGCTTTATTAGAGCAGTACCGTGACCAGACAGACTTATTAGAACAAATTGAAAAAACTAAACATATGATTCAACAGTATAAGAAAAATGAAGAGCAACAGATTAATCAAAAAATCAAACAAGAAGTAGCTATGAAGGAATTAGAAAAAGGCGGTGCCTATTCTGTTCTATTGCAAGAATATGCGAATTTAAAAAGTGAATTACAAGAGTTGGTAGATAAGTGGGCAACATATAAAGTGGCTGCTGATTTAATTGAACGTGCACTTACGCATGCTCGGAAAAATCGATTTCCTGAAACTATTCAAGATACAACAACGTTCTTTAAGATGCTGACAAAGAATAATTATCAAAATGTTTTCATAAAAGAAAATAGGATAGAAGTCAAACGGCAAGATGGAGTTATTTTTGATGCAGCCGAATTGTCTCAAGGAACAGCAGAACAGTTATATGTTGCTTTGCGGTTTGCTTTTGTTAAAAATGCAAGTGATATAGTTTGTTTGCCATTAATGATCGATGATGGATTCGTTAATTTTGATCAAAGCCGTAAAACTCAAATGCTGGAATTAATGAAGCAAGTAAGTGAAACAACACAAGTACTTTATTTTACTTTTGACGAACAAATGTTGTCTAAGTTTCGAAAAGAGCAAATAGAAATGTTATACTGATTACAATAGAAAGCGAGGGAGCCTAATGGATAAAAAATTATTTGAATACAATGTAGACGAAACCTTCGAACTGTATTTATTGATTAAAGCTGCGGATATTCGAGTAGCAAAAAATGGAAAGAAATTCATTGCTTTTACTTTTCAAGATACGAGTGGACAAATGGATGGCAAATTTTGGGATGCTTCTGAAGAAGATATCGCAGCCTTAACTGCTGGAAATGTTGTAAAACTTTCAGGGAAAAGAGAATTATATCAAGGGAAACCTCAAATCAAAATATTCAAAGTGCGGGTAACGAAAGCAGGGGAACCCAATACACCTGATCTTTTCATAGAACGAGCTCCATTAAAAAAAGAAGATATGATGGAAGAAATCAATGAAACACTTTTCGAAATCACTAATGCTAATATGAACCGAATCGTACGTTATCTTTTAAATCAATATCAAAAAGATTTTTTCCAATATCCAGCTGCAAAACGTTTTCACCATGCATTTATGGGAGGCTTAGCTTTTCATACGATTTCAATGTTGAGAATAGCAAAATCGATTGCAAATCAGTATGAGGATATTAACAAACCCCTGTTGTTTTCAGGAGTCATTTTACATGATTTAGGAAAAGTCATTGAATTATCTGGTCCTATTTCAACAGAATATACGCTAGAAGGAAATTTGATCGGGCATATCGTTATTCTAGATGAAGTTATTACAAAAGCTTGTCAAACACTTAAAATTGATGACAAGAGTGAAGATGTTATTTTGCTGAAACACATGATTTTAGCTCACCATGGGAAATTAGAGTATGGATCACCCGTCCAGCCAAAATTAAAAGAAGCAGAAATTCTATTTATGATCGACAATTTGGATGCTACAATCAATATGTTGAATGGAACATTAAGCAGAACAGAGCCAGGAGCCTTTACTGAACGTATTTTTGGTTTAGACAATCGGATATTTTATAAGCCGCAGCTAAGTGAAAAAATCGATGAAGATTAAAAATAAAAGACCAACAGGAAATCGAGATCTCGATTTCCTGTTGGTCTTTTACATGTTACTAGTATTATTTTTCAGAGCTTTCAGAATCAGCAGTACTTGAGTCAGTAGCTTTTGAATCTGAAGCTTTTGAATCTGAAGCTTTTGATTCTGTTGTACTTGATGAAGTATCACTTGATTTTAAATAGCCATCCATTGCAGTAGAAAGGTCTTCATCGTTAATCACTACATTAGCATCTTGCATAATAGTAGATAATATTTCTTGAATTCCAGCACTATCAGCTAATTTTTCTTGGAGCAATTGGTCTTCAATTGTCTTACGTTCTTCTTTCAACGAACCTTTTTCAGGTTTTTTAACCATTTTAATGATGTGGTAACCATATTCAGATTTTACCGGTTCAGTTGTTATTTTTCCTTCATCTAACTTAGCAGCTGCTTCTTCAAATTCTGGCACCATTTCTCCGGTAGAAAATGTCAATTCGCCACCATTTTCAGCAGTACCGGTATCCGTGGAATTTTCTTTTGCAAGTGTAGCAAAATCAGCACCATCATTTAATTGTGTAATCAAATCTTTTGCTTTATCTTCATCAGTAACAAGAATATGTGCAACCGTCATTGGAGGTGTGTACGCATCATAAGCAGTTTGAATTTCTTCATCTGTAAATTTAGTGTGGTCCTTGACAGCTGCTTCAATCAATAAGTTTAAACGAATAGTGTCTTTGTATGAAGAATCAGTGAAGCCAGATGAAGCAAGGACATTTTTAAATACATCTGCTCCGCCATAAGACTCTTCTTGTTTTTTATATTCCGCGTTTACTTTTTTATCTGTAACAGTTTTTCCATATTTTTCGGTTAAGACGTCTTTAATAATCAATTGTTGTAAAGTAGAAGAACCTGCAGTTGTTTTCATTGCTTCATATAATTCATCTTGTGAAATTTTACCAGCAGTTGTAGAAGCAACTGTATTGTCTGCACAACCAGCAATTGCCAAACCGGCTAAAACTGTTGCAGTTGTTAAAATAAGTTTTTTCATTATAAATATACACATCCATTTCTTTTTTTTCGCTGTTCAACATGTTTCCAATCACAAGTACTAATATACCACAACCATTTAAATAAAAAAAACAAAATCGAGCAAACCTCAATAAAGTCTTTTAAAAATCACAAAAAAAACATAAAATAATAAAAGATAAATAAAAAAACGGACCGGATTGCTCAATCGGTTCCGTTTTGTTTATTTACTTTTGAGAAGTTACTTCTTGACTTAGATCTTCAACGTCTTTAGATAATTTTTCAGCTTGTTCTTGAATTCGTCTCATCCGAGGCTCTGCCTGGTAAGTAAAATCTTCTACAGATTCAGTGACTTCTTCTGTAAACTCTTCTACTAAAGCTTTGCCTTCATTTGTAAGAACTGAAACAGCATCTTTTAAGTCATTTACGCTTTTTGATACATCATCGACTAAAACAGTAGTATCATCAATATAATCTAGTAGCATTTCTCTATTTTGTTCACCAGAACGAGGAGTATTCAATAAAGTATACGCTCCGCCAACTAGTGAACCAAAAATAAGTCCTTTTAAAAATTCTTTTGCCATGGTTATCCCTCCATTTTTTCTTTAATTGATGCAGCAATTGCATCTAATTCAGCAGCTGTGTATTTCTCTGAATGATCACCAAACATGATACTAAAATCATCTCTCGCAGTGTAGCGCGGTAACAAATGGATGTGACTATGAAAAACAGACTGATACGCTACCGATCCATTGTTACTCATAATGTTCATTCCCGTAATTGCTGGATTAGACTGTTCAATGGCTCGTGCGATTTTAGGGATACGAGAAAAAACAGATGTTGCCATTTCTTCATCATATTCAAAAATATCCCTTACATGCTTTTTTGGAACGACTAAAGTATGTCCAGGCGTTACTTGTGTTAAATCAAGGAAGGCAACAACTTCTTCATCTTCATAAACTTTACGACTTGGGATCTCATTATTGATAATTTTACAAAAAATACAATCTGTCACGGAATGCCCTTCTTTCTTATTAAGATTTAATTAGCAAATGTGTTAATCTATTCAATCAGTTCATCTTTCCATTTTAAGGATTATAAGTTTTCATAATAAATGTATCACAAAAATTAAATAAAGTGAAACGGTAACAAACAGAAAAACGAGAAAGCTTCTCTTATTAGAGTATGGTACAATAAAAAACAAGTAAAGAAAATGAGGGGGAGAGAGTGTTAATGAGTTTAAAAGTCTCGCATGTTACAGGAGGTTATAGTCAAATTCCTGTTTTAAAAGATGTTTCTTTTGAAGTAAATGACGGAGAGCTGATTGGGTTAATTGGCCTTAATGGAGCAGGAAAAAGTACGATTATCAAACACATTATCGGCTTAATGAACCCGTCTAAAGGAGAAATCAAACTAGATGGGCAGACCCTAAAAGAAAACATTACTGCTTATCGAAAAAAAATCGGTTATATACCTGAAACACCTATTCTTTATGAAGAATTAACGTTACGGGAACACATTGAAATTACAGGGATGGCTTATGATATACCTGCAGATATTGCTTTTTCAAGGGCAGAGAAATTGCTGAAAAAATTTCGATTAGAAAAAAAGCTAGATTGGTTTCCAGCCAATTTTTCTAAAGGTATGAAACAAAAAGTTATGATTTTATGTGCATTTTTGATTGAGCCCAGTCTATATATTATTGATGAACCTTTTGTTGGTCTAGACCCGCTAGGAATCAATGCATTATTGGAATTGATGAATGAGATGAAACGCCAGGGAGCTTCTATATTAATGTCTACGCATATTTTAGCCACCGCCGAAAGACAATGCGACCGGTTTGTTTTGCTTCATGAAGGCGTCATTCGTGCTGAAGGGACTTTAGAAGATTTAAGAGCTGTCTTTGATATGCCGCTTGCTACATTAGATGAGATCTATCTTCAGTTGACTCAAGAAGAGGATGTTCAAGTATGATGAATAATTTATGGAAAAAAAGAGTTGCGCAACACCAAAAAAAAATGATGCGGTATTTAAAATATGTTCTGAATGATCATTTTGTTATTGTTTGTTTATTTTTAGTAGGTGCACTAGGGTACGTTTATTCTGAGTCTTTAAAAAGTCTGCCAGAAAATTTTCATTATGCAAAGTGGATAGCAGTTGTTGTTTTTACAGGGATGCTTTTTATTGGAAAGTTAGCTACTCTTCTCCAATCTGCGGATACAGTTTTTTTGCTTCCGAAAGAAAAAGAATTGAAAGGTTATTTGCATTTAGCTAAACGATAT
>NZ_DAMDAK010000009.1:41006-43692 GCF_032094055.1 Carnobacterium sp. | reverse complement strand
CTTCTCTGTTTAATTGTCTGTACGGATAGAACATCCTACAGCCACTAAATATTTTTCTATCGAGCCAGTGCGGCTTGTACTACTTTTTTTATAAATAAAAAAACTTCCGCCCTCATATTAAGTCATTTACCTAATATAAGGACGAAAGTTGTTACTTTTCGTGTTACCACCTTAGTTCACCGATTTATCACTAAATCAGTCTCATCCAGTACTAAAGCTCATTGCAGCTCGTATACTGTGGCACTTTATCGTGTGCTTCCGGAATCAGCTTATGCTACGCATTCACTCATTCTGCTCAAAGACCATCTTCGGTTCGACTCCCATTCCCTCGAGGGTCTCTAATAAATGTTTGTAACGAACGTACTCTTCTTATCTACGCATTTATATATGATATTGTCCATATTCTAACAGAAGCTATTTTGTCTGTCAACTAGCAAAATTTGTTATCTTCTACTAGAATTTGCTGGTTAGAATAAAAAAATACTGGTCATTCAGAGAAAATAAGGAGAAATTTAACCTCTTTAGCGTATTCAAAAAAGTTTAAGTGCCGTAAGCTAGGTACTTTTTCAATCATATGTCACGCAAACCAGCTTTGCCTGACATATCGCTATCCATTTAAAGATGTTAAGGTAGGCAACCGGTATTTGCGTGACATATCCTACATCTTTTCTCTCACTTAAGGCAGGTAAAAGAATTCTGAACACAAAAAACCACTAAACGGCTCATTAGAAAGGCAATTTAGTGGTTTTTTCTGTTATATATAAGGTTTTAACAAGAACTATTTTATCTATCAATTGAAAAAATTGTTAAACCTCGTCGGAAAGAGCATTAAATTCGGCTTCATCGACTTCTGTTAAATCCACGATCCAATTTTTATCACGATCGGTTGTATTTAAGTTTTCTGGATTGTCCGCTAATTCCGTATTAAAACTTATAACTTTTCCTGAAAAAGGAGCGGTTAATTCAGTAACAGCTTTCGCTCCTTCAACTCCGATCAAATTATCGTTTTTTTCTACTTGTGCTACGTCAGTCGGAATTTCGACAAACATCACTTCACCTAGGTCATCCTGTCCTTTTTCAGACAAACCGATTCGGTAGTGTTCGCCGTCTTTTAAAATCCATAAGCCATTTTCACTGTATTTTACTTTTGATTGTTCAGTCATTTTTCTTCTCCTTTACTGGTGAGCCATTCTTTTTCAAATCGTTCTTCTTTGAATCCTACCGTAACTTTTTTACCATTTGTTATGAGTGGGCGCTTAATCAGCATCCCATCCGTTGCAAGCAACGCTGCTGCCGTTTCTTTATCCATTGTGGGGACCATTTCTTTTAATCCTAACTCACGGTAACGATTGCCGCTTGTATTAAAAAAACGAGCAATTGGCAAGTCAGACAACGTCATCCATTCCATTAATTGTTCTTTGGAAGGCGGTGCAGCAATCATATCGATGGCTTCATATGCAATTCCTTGCTGATCCAGCCAATTTCTGCCTTTTCGGCAAGTAGAACAAGTCGGGTGTTGATAATAGTACAGCATCTTTATTCTCTCCGTTTCCGTTCAATTGAAGAAATTAAAATCCTTCGCCTTCCTCAGAAAACATGTAACTGCGGTAATGGTACCTCATCGACATGATCAAGCCTACTCCCATCATATTCCCCAACAAGGCTGTTCCCCCTTGAGAAATAAACGGAAGTGGAATTCCGGTCAGCGGCAATAAACCAATTCCCATCCCAATATTTTCAAGAACATGGAATAAGATCATCATGATAACTCCTGTAGAGATATACGTATAAAATTCATTTTTTGTATCAAAACAGATACGAATCATTTGATAAATCAATAAAAAATAAATAAAAATCAAAATGCAACTGCCGATAAAGCCGAAGTTTTCACCGATGGTTGCAAAAATCATATCGGACTCTCGAACGGGTACATATACTTCTGAAACTCCGAACCCTTTACCAAATACTTTCCCTGATCCTATAGCTTTCATACTCTGAATCAATTGGTAAGCTGCATCTGCAGCATCATGATAAGGATCGAGCCAAGAATCGACTCTGGCAAACTGATAGGGTTTAAAACCTAGCTTCAATAAGAAACTCCGGTCATATACCACTAGAAAGAGCAAACCGCCTCCGAAAGCGGAAATACTTAAAAAAAGCGGTAAAAGGAGCCGCCACGTTACTCCTGACATTAAAATAACGCCGCCGATGATGGCTAAAAAGACTAAAGTCGTTCCTAAATCTTGTTCTAGTAAAATCAAAATCAACGGCGGTAAAGAAATGGCTATAATCTTCCCCACCAGCAACAGATCAGCTTTTACAAAATGTTCATCGTATTCGCTGTTGTGCCGAGTCACTACTCGCGCTAACATTAGAATAAAGGCAATTTTCATAACTTCAGCGGGCTGGAAAGTAATCGGCCCGATCTTGAACCAGCTTTTTGCACCTGTAAAGGCTGCAGTCGGCCGATCATAAAAAAACAACACTAAGACTAAGAGCAGCAACCCTACTCCATAGGCGATTGGCGCCAACTTCCAGAGCTGCTCTGAGTCGAACTGCATGATTACAACAATGGCTATAATACCCACTATATACCAAATAACTTGCATAATGGTTATTTGCAGTCCTTTGCCCTCAATCATATAGGTAGTTGCAAAGAGCGTGGCTATACTGATGATCGCTAATA
>NZ_DAMDAK010000009.1:40108-40996 GCF_032094055.1 Carnobacterium sp. | reverse complement strand
ATAATATGATTCCATAGTCTATTTTTGATTCTTTGTTCTCATTCATATTTCTAAAAATCTCCTTGTCTCTTCAATTAAGCAATTAAAACCGTTATTGAACTTCATCTATTATATAAGAAACGGCAAACAAAAAAAAGGATGGGATAAAAAAATCCCATCATCTTTACTATTTTATAATAAATCAGCAACTAACTTTATGCAGCTTAGGATAAACTACCAGTAACTTAATTTAACGGTTCTTCTGCTGCTCCGGCTTCTTCCGCCTGATGATCGGCGACTGTTTTAACTTTTGTTAATTTTCCACGTTGTCTCTCTGCTGATTCGATCAAATAATCTTTTTTCGTTTTTCCTGCTTCAACTGCTTCTTTTTCTTGTTTTGTTTGCTCAACAGTTTTATTCATCTTGTATTGATAGTAGACCGTATTGATAAACGCACCCATCAATAAGATCATAGCTGATAAATAAAGCCACAACATCAGCACGATCACCACACCGAACGCTCCGCTTCCTGCTGCTGCCCCACCGGCATATTTAACATAAAGAGAGAAGCCTTGAGACAGAATCAGCCAGCCAATGGTTGCAAATATAGCGCCCGGCACTGCATATTTTATGCCTAATCCATGGTTTGGCAATAGGAAATAAACCAAAGTAAGTACAAGAATCAAAACGACCAGCAAAATCAACCAGCGGAATCCCAGTATGGTCTCAATCAAAGGAAGCTGAAGATGTAGAAATTTCTCCACTAAATGTAGAATCTGCTTACCAAAAACAAAGGCGAACAAAATGAGTCCAACAACACCTACAACAGCTAAATTAATCAGAAAAGAAACTGCCCGTACAATAATGAAATTTTTTCGTTTTTCAACGCCGTACACATCATTCAATACT
>NZ_DAMDAK010000009.1:39069-40098 GCF_032094055.1 Carnobacterium sp. | reverse complement strand
CATAGCATTAAACGCTTTACTGGCTGACCAAAGAGAGGTGATCAGCCCGATTGAAATGATGCCGCCATGCGTATTGTTTAAAAAATCAGCTAACATAGGCTGAATGATTTTGTAGATATCTGGAGGCAATGCCGTTTTTAAATAAGGCAAGATATCCGATGCACTAATTGGTAAAAAAGGAATGATATTAGCCACTACCAATAAAATAGGCGCTATCGAAAGTAAAATAAAGTAAGCTAGTTCAGCTGAATTGGAAGACACTTCAGCCCGCTCCCAATTGGGTTTGATGATTTCTAGCCATTTTTTTGCTTTTTCTTTAAACGAAGCTTCTTTTGGAATTGCTGACATTTATCATCACGTCCTTTACAAGTTATTCAAATATGCGGTCTGTCTGCTCACCACTACATTTGATGTAAATTATAATCCATTAACAAATTGTTTATTCCTGGTTCACATACAAAGCCAGTTCCACAAAACCTTCTTTATTTTTTGCTGTTTCTTTTACTTCCACTTGGATTTTTTTGCTACTTTTTGCCATGAATAAACTCCTTTTGTTTAATTTCTCATTTTTAGTATACTCTATTTTTTCTTTTTTATCACTTATCACCTATTATATACCTGATTTTTGAGGAATAGACCTTCTAAGTATTCTGACTGTTCTGGGTTTCAACTCTTTCTTTCATAGGTTTATTTAGCCAAAGTATTCCTTTTTGATAAAAAAAAGCCAGCTCTTTTTACAGAACTGACTTTTTTCTTTACTCTTTATTTATCGAAACAAGTACTTGCTTCAACATAATCGATTTCTAATGATTGAGCAACTTCTTTTTTAGTTAGCTTATAGTCCATTACATTGATCCCGCCGTAGACAGTTGGGTTGTCTTGTGAGGCTTGAACAACGCCTTTATTAGCGATTTCTAAAGCATAAGGTATCGTAACGTTTGTCAACGCCATTGTCGATGTTTTAGCAACAGCTCCCGGCATATTAGCTACAGCATAATGCAGCACACCATGACGTGTATAAACAGGGTC
>NZ_DAMDAK010000009.1:36813-39059 GCF_032094055.1 Carnobacterium sp. | reverse complement strand
GACAGCAATATCCACAATCACGGAACCTTCTTCCATCGATTCAACCATTTCTTCTGTAACAAGTGTTGGAGCTTTAGATCCCGGAATCAACACAGCGCCGATTACTAAATCAGCCGTTTTCACTTGTTCCGCAATATTGTATTCATTCGACATCAACGTCGTGACAGAGTTTCCAAAAATGTTGCCTAATTCAGCTAAACGTGCAGGGTTTACATCTAAAATCGTGACATCGGCACCAAGTCCGACAGCCATTTTAGCTGCATGCATTCCTGAGACACCGCCGCCGATAATGACTACATTACCTGTTGAAACTCCTGGCGTACCGCCAAGCAGTAATCCTTTACCACCGTAGTTATTTTCTAAGAATTGAGCACCGATTTGGACAGCCATTCTACCGGCTACTTGACTCATTGGTGTTAATAACGGTAAGACCCCGTCTTTTTCCATTGTTTCATACCCAATTGCTGTTACGCCTGTTTCCATTAATTTTTCTGTTAATTCTTTAGCAGCTGCTAAGTGTAAATAAGTGAAGATGATCAATCCCTCACGGAAATAGCCGTATTCTTCTGGCAATGGTTCTTTAACTTTAATAACCATGTCTGCAGCCCAGACATCGTCTGCATTGTTAACAATTTTTGCACCTGATTCTTCAAACTCAGCGTCCGTAAAGCCTGCTGTTTTTCCAGCTGATGCTTCAACTAAAACTTCGTGTCCGCCTTCTGTAAGACTATAGACACCCGCTGGGGAAATAGCCACCCGATTTTCGTTATTTTTGATTTCTTTAGGTATACCGATTTTCATAATAATTTTCCTCCTATTGAAAATTCACTGAACTCAATTCGAACAGCTTACCTTATTATTATACCCCTCAATTCTTCAAATGTGAACCGAAACGCTGTTGCAAAAGAATGCAAAACCCGCTAAAAGCTTGCACTGGCAGTGTTAAAAGGCCCTTAAATTTTTTTAAAATTAGATTTGAAAACTATTGCAATTAGATGGCAATACAGCTATTTTTAAGCCGTTATAATTTTTTGTACTCGACCAACTTGATTGTCTTCTTCCAGCATGACTTTTATCCCATGAGGATGCTGGGCACTATTTGTTAGAATGCGTTTTACGTGCCCTCTTGTTAAGGTTCCAGTTCGCTGATCTTTTTTCAAGACAATATCCACTAGCGCACCGATTTTGATATCTGCTCTTTTTTTCCCATTCAATTCACTCATTTTTTCTCCTACTTTCTTTTGTTTTATTGTACCACATTCATTTTTGCTCACTAAAGCTTTCACTATTTTTTTACAGAATAGCTGGTCAATCGCTTTTTGCAACGGTATGATAGTTATAGCGCTGTTTATTACTGCTAGTTTAACATGCAGCAAAAAGATCAGGTAAAGGAGTTTAGTCCATGGGTCCCATTTTAATACAAGCCGTTGGTTTTTTATTGGTTATTCTTGTAGCCTATTTATTTAAAAAGAGAGGGATGTTAAAAGAGCAAGACGGACACATTCTTTCAAAAATTATTGTTTATATTACTTTACCGGCCGCTATTATCGTAGGTTTTAATGGTGTAGCTGTAAATGCAACTTTTTTCTTGATGATTTTCTTAGGGTTCTTCAGTAATGTTGTGTTAGTTGTTCTTGGTGGATTTTTGTGGCGAAAAAAATCTGCTGTTGATCAGTCGCTGCTAATGTTTGGTATCTCCGGGTACAATATCGGAAATTTCACCATGCCATTTGTTCAAGGCTTCTTCCCGGCTGCTGTGCCTTTTATCGGCAGTTTCGACATGGGGAATTCTTTAAGGCTGGCTGGCGGTACGACAGTTGCTGTTGAAAAAATGACAAGACAAAACAAAGAGGTTCTTTCTCTTGTTCGCACACTGCAAAAGCTGCTTTCTTCTCCGCCGTTTACTACATACCTGATTATGCTCATATTAGCTCTTACTGGCGTTGCTTTGCCGGATTCTATGCTGAATATCGTGCATCTTTTTTCAAATGCGAATGCTTTCTTATCCATGTTCATGATCGGATTGTACTTAGAATTACAAATCGACCGTTCTTCTTTAACCACAGTGGCAAAAATTTTAGGATTTCGTTATGGATGCGGCGCTGTTTTGGCTGCTGTATTTTACTTTTTACTGCCGCTGCCTCAAATCGTTCGCACCATTTTAGTTTTATTAGCCTTTGCTCCCTTTGCCAGTCTTTCAACGATCAACGCTATTATTTTCGGCAATAAGCCCACTAGGGTTGGAT
>NZ_DAMDAK010000009.1:34280-36803 GCF_032094055.1 Carnobacterium sp. | reverse complement strand
TTTCATCTGCTAGTATCATTATTTCGCTTCTGTTAATGACCAGTATTTTATTATTTCTTTAATTTTATTTGCTTGATTGATCCGCCTTCCAGCAAAATACTTTCCAAATAAGTCCAAATGTCTCATAATAGACAGAGAACAGGGGGACTTTTTTTGAAATACAACCGAACGATCGACATTATTAAAGGATTGGCTATCCTTTTTGTCATTGTAATTCATAGCTTTACAAATAAAACGTTATTAAGCTTCGGCGGCCCTTTTTATATTCAACAAGCCGTACCTTTATTTCTGATTATTACTGGTTATAACCATACGATGTCTTATGAACGAAAAGGAATAGAATCTTTAGCGGTGCTGTATCAGCCCAATCTGCTGTTCAAAAAATTGAAACGCATTTTACTGCCCGCGCTAGTTGCTTATCTTTTTCAGATTATCATTGCACCGTTTATTGGCAGAGAAGCCAATGTGTTCTTTTATCTATTCGGACGTGGCGGTTATGGTGGATTTTTTGTTTCCATCATGATTCAAATTGTTTTTTTCTTGCCTTTTTTATTTTATTTAGCTAAAAAAAATCACCATCTCATGCTTGTTTTGAGTTTTACTTTTAACCTGATTTTTGAATTTGCCAGCGATACTTTTGGATTACCTTCATTTATTTACCGCTTGCTTTTTTTCCGTTACCTTTTTGCCATTTCATTAGGTATTTGGTATTACTTTGTTCAAAAAGACAAAAAAAGCCTGCAGCTTATTACAGTCGGTGCTTTATTGAGTATTCCATATCTTGTTTTAGTTCATTATTTTAATTATGAAGTGCCGCTTTTTTCATTTAATACTGCTTGGAAAGGACAAGATCCTCTAACGTTCTTTTACCCTTTGCTGCTCTTTCATCTCGGTTTGATTTATTTGCCAAAAATAAAATGGAACATGCTCTATGAAGGTTTAGCACAACTCGGTAAAAAGTCGTATCATATTTTTATTGTTCAAATGGTTTATTTTTGGATCTCCGCTTCGTTTATTGATAAGCACGAAGAATTGTTTCTTGTTAATCTTGTAGTCTGTATTATCATTGGGATTGGTTATTACCATCTTGAAGATATCTATTTAAAATACAGAAGTAAAAAGACTCTTTCTCGTTAACATATATAGTCACTGAAAGAGAGAGACTTTTGTCTTCCCTCTCTTTCCGATTTATTGGTTATTTTCTTAACGTGCTCCTAAAGGCAGAAACGACATCATATTTGTTATGCCTTTAGGAGCTTTTTTAACTACCCGTACTGGAAAACGATTGCTTTCAATAATTAAAGGTAGTGCTTCGCATATCTTGATTTACTATTTAATTTCACGTGAAATATAACGCTGCAGCCCGTTGAGTATCTATTTCGTTTGATAGATTTATAAAATAGGTTTCCTGCCATTTTTGAGTTTTTCTTGCAGAATTGTTTAATTCATTTTCCCATGAAGGATAAACTCTCATCGCCATTTTTCCTTTATCATTTTCGCTTTTTAAAATACCCTTTTCTAATAATAGTAATTTTGGAAAAACAAATTGACCTATCAGATGATTATCTATAATCGAAACAATTAATTTTTCTGGCATATTGTCAAACGCATATGGTTGATTCTTATTATCTTTATCTTTTTCCCAAAAAACTACAAAATACCCTTTTTTCTTTGGGGTCTTCTTAGCTAATCGACTTCTGAACGTGTGCTGTTCAATGTTAAATGTAAGACCTTCATACTCTTTATTTTGATGTTCTTCTTGGAGATTTATCATACGATGCTTTTCGCTGTTTGAAACTAACTTTTCGATTAATTCTAATGATTCCAAGACTCAACGCTCCTTTATAAAGTAAAAAAATAGTTTAAATCTTACTCCCCACATTATAATCATTATTATCTATATTACTCTACAAAAAAAGAGAACCTTTTATAGGATTCTCCTATTTTTTTCTACTGTGTTTCTTTATCCATTCTACTATATCTTCATGAGTCGTCTGTTCTTTTCCTCGCTTCTTAGCAATGGATACTGCAAACTCTACCAGCTCATTTTGTTCAGCTGCTAAATCTATCTCATTCAACTCTAAAAATGTATATAAAGCCATTGAAGCAGTTCTCTTATTCGCATTATAAAAACAATTTTTATTAATCAACAACTCAAACAATATCGCCGCTTTATCTTCAACCGTTGGGTATAATATTTCTCCAAACACTTCTTGTTTGGGTTGTTCTAAACACATATTTAATGCAGATGGTTCTTTCACCCCTACTTGTTCTTGATTGCTGTAAGTTTCAATCTGAATTACATTAATCAGGATAATTTCCTTTTCGCTTAAATACCTTATCATCTCTCAACCAACTGTTTCAAAGCTTCATCATATTTAGTCATTCCTCTATTCAATGCTTGAAGAAAGTCAGCTGATATATCTAAGTCATTGACATGTGTTTCTACTTTTTCTATCTCAACTTTACCCTCCACATTAATAATAAATCTAATTTCATCTCCGGCTTTTACTCCTAATAGTT
>NZ_DAMDAK010000009.1:32767-34270 GCF_032094055.1 Carnobacterium sp. | reverse complement strand
AACCTCTGCCGGAATTGTAGAAACAACAGACCCACCAGTTGCTCTAGTTTTTCTTTCTATCTTTTTAATAGTTTCCATGTGATATAACTCCTTTCTTTAATTATATCGTATGAAAGTATAAATGTATAACTATTACTACATTAATACTACATAACTATTATTACTTACTGCTTCAATGTAACTTTGTTCTGCTACCTCGTATTCATTCAGGACTGTACCCTTTTTCAATATAAACTCTAAGTATTCAGTTACCGCTTCACTATATTTACCCATTGCCTCAAGTTGCCTTTACCTGTTTTCCTTTCAAAGATTCAACTCTTCCCCAATTTTCCAAGCAAAAAAAGCATGTAAACACCGTTAATTCAATGTTTACACGCTTTTTTAATTTATTAAAATTAGTGGAGACGGCGGGAGTCGAACCCGCGTCCAAATATATCGGCACCTAGACATCTACGCTCATAGTTATGCTATTTAAAAGTTCGCTTGGCATCAGCCACACAACCGGCATCATGCTTTGCTAGTCTGATGATCTCTTCTAAACCTTACAGACGGAA
Source organism: Carnobacterium sp. (assembly GCF_032094055.1). Classification (GTDB taxonomy): domain Bacteria; phylum Bacillota; class Bacilli; order Lactobacillales; family Carnobacteriaceae; genus Carnobacterium_A. The sequence continues at coordinate 33,716 of NZ_DAMDAK010000009.1, read as the reverse complement.
AGGTTTAGCGTATCCCACTGATTATAGGACCCTTGCTCGAGCACATGGGCGATGCCGAGAGGATCTACACTAAGCTGTTTTTACGCAGCTAAAGCGTAAGAGTTGTTATTGTTTTTAGCAGTTATTTTAACTGTAACGTTTTAACGTAGACGTAACCTACGAAGCGCAATCCAAGCTCGACCTATACCTGTCGAATCCGTAACGCCCCCGAATGGGAAGTGTACAGAGTGGAAAAATCAGCTCTTCTTTTCCATTACCTATTCAAACTCTCTATTAGTTATTATAACACAAATCTCTAAAAAAGAAAATACGTTCGCTTCTGTAATTTTTTATGAATGATTCAAGTTTTCAATTCATAATATCGCCATCGGCCTGTTCCTTTAGCTATTAAATGCTGATTGAAGATATACTTGATTCTCCTAACAGACAGCTGATTATCACACCATTCACAAATAGCCGATACTGTAATTCTTTCATTTGGAAATAAACGTTTATATTCTTGTACATGTCGCATAATGGTTTGAGAAACTACCTCTTTTTTGCCGCAGTACTGACATGTACAAGTTTCTTTTTTTGTAAAACAATCTATGAAGGATCCACAATCAAAACAAGTAACTCCTTTCTTTAATAATTCCTTTTTGTAATATGGTACATTATGTAAAGAAAAGTCTTCCATATGCATTGGTTTAATTTCTTCTGCGAAACGATAATGATTTTGATTTAACGTCTCTGAAATTCCGTTAACCATTGAAAAATGAGATTTCAACATTCCAGGTAACAATATTCCGCTATTTCTTGGAGCTTGAAACAATGCAAAATCGCGATTCAAAAAAACGATTTGTTTTTTAATAGTCAAATTATATCCCATTTGATCAACCAATTGGCGCAATGCTGACTCTGCATTTTTTATTTGATAAAGTGGGTCAAATACTTCTTTTTTAGTTCGCTC
>NZ_DAMDAK010000009.1:28962-32757 GCF_032094055.1 Carnobacterium sp. | reverse complement strand
ACATCTTTTCATTTTCGTAATAGTATTCACCTTCAAAATTTTTAACTTCGTATATATAAAGACTCTTTGCAGTGATCAACAAAGTATCAATTTGAAACTTTTTCCCCCTTACCGTTAAATACAAATCATTTAAAACTATGCTCTCACATTTTAATTGTTCTGTTATGGAATCAAACTGCACTTCTCCATTGTATCCTTTGACCCAGTTCGCATACTTATTACGGTCATCTCTAGATAAAGTCATTCGATTAACCAATGATTCCATCACTAACAATCGAAACGGTTTTTCTCTCTCCTTAAAAGCCATTCACCCACTCCTAATGTTTTTCTTTCTCATTCAATACTATCCGCAATCTATATTGTTTTCGTTTCAAATACAGGTAGTAATTTTTTTGAATCCAAAAAACTCTAATTAACTAACCAATTATCTTGTACTGCAAACTAATTTTTGAATCCGATTATGGGGCTTATGATGTATATTCCTTCTAACAACTAATTGAGGCTAGTTTTTTCTATCATTTGTCTGCTAGACGGGCACTACCGAACAACTCTCTACAGCTTTCTTGTCTATTTGTCTGCTAGACAATCGCTACCGAACAATCCCCTTTATTGCTGCCTCTTTAAATATTTCCTCTTCCTTTTTATAAGCGAATTAATACGAATCAACACAATTGTGTGCTACTATGTAGTATAGAAATAATTAGATAATATGAAGGAGCATAAAATAAATGACGCATCAAATAGAAACATTGCAAAGATTTATTGATGAAGCTGAAAAAATTGTCTTTTTTGGTGGTGCGGGAGTTTCAACTGAGAGTGGCTTACCGGATTACCGTTCAAATACTGGGACTTATACTGAATTGGAACGGCAGCAGTTAGACCCCAAGAAAATTATGAGTAAACGTTATTTATTAAATTACCCGGAAAAGTTTTTTAACCGACCTAACACACGTAAAAAAACAGAAGCTCCAAAACCGAATGCAGCGCATCTCTACTTGGCCAAACTAGAAAAACAAGGGAAAGATGTTCGCATCATCACTCAAAATGTGGATGGCTTGCATCAAGCAGCCGGAAGTAAACTAGTTGTTGAACTGCATGGCAATAACCGTCATTTTCACTGTATGGAATGTGGTCGCGAATACAAATTAAATGAAATTCAACGGGATGAGCAGAATATTCCTCGTTGTCCGATTGATAACGGCATTATTCGTGCAGATGTGATTTTATTTGGCGAAAATCTCAAACCAGGAATTTTAGACCGGGCAAAAGAGTTGATGGCCAGTTCAGACTTACTGATTATTGCTGGTACTTCTTTAACAGTCAATCCATCTAAAAACCTTATTCGCTACTTTAAAGGCAAACGAGTCGTTGTCATCAATAAAACACCACTTACTATTGATTTACCTGTAGATTTGGCTATTGAAGATGCCGTCGGAAAAGTTTTCCAGCAATTAACTGTTTAATTGCCTAAAAAAACTGACCGAATTCCACTATTTTAAGAGTATGCGGAGTTCAGTCAGTTTTTTACTTATTGCTTATCAGAAATCAAATTAAATCGTAATACTTTAACCCTTCTACGATTCCACCATCAACATGGCTCGCAGTAATATAGGTAGCCTTTTCTTTTAAGCTTGCTAGCCCATTTCCCATCGCTACTCCATAGTCTACGTGTTCGACCATTTCAATATCATTAGACCCATCGCCGAAAGCGAAAGTCGGGATCGTCTCAAATTTCAATGTCTTAACTAATTCCGTGATCCCCGTAGCTTTTGAATTCCCTTTTGGAATGGTGTCCATACTGTAAGGCGTGTTGCGGTAAAAAGACAACTCTGGAAAGTTCGTTTTAAAATAAGCATCTTGTGACTTATCTGTGTTCAATACTAATGCCATCAACACTTCTTCTTCTAAATGCAAGGTACTGTGCACCGACGGAACTTCAGCGTGAATAAACTGATACGCTTCTTTTAATACTTCTGTTTCACGTGTTGCACGGATTTTATTATTTGTATAAAAAGACAAGGCAAATTTGCGTTCTTCTGTTGCTTGTTTTAAATTAACCAACGTTTCTACAGGAATGCGATTGCGATAAACTTCTTGGCCTTCATACACAATGTATTGTCCATTAAGTGTAATAAATGAATCAATCGGCGTTTCTTTTAACACGTGCTGAATTTCAATCGGGCTTCGTCCTGTCGCAATAAATGGAATATTGCCTTTTTGTTTCATTTGTTCTAATGCTTCGACTACTTCAGGTTCAACTTTTGATTCTTTATTTAATAACGTACCGTCTAAGTCAAAAAATACTAATGCATTTGGTTTCAAACTATTTATTCTCCCTTTGCTTTGTTTAATCTTTTTCTAAATCTTTGAAGTGTTCAATTTCATTGTAACATTCTAAATGATAGCGCCCATCATAATAGCTGACCTTTGATACACTGGCATTTAACAAAGGCTGCGGATTATCCAGCTCGGGAACTAATCCATTCAACATATACCGGATCGTATTGCCGTGAGCGACAACTAATACCTTATCTCCCGTATCGCGATGCTTATCGATCAATGTTAACAACCCTTTTTCAATGCGTGACCAAAATTCAAGGTAATTCTCCGCATGGTGATAAGGGTCCGCTTCTTTCGTGGCGTTCATTTGTTCCGGTACAGTAGCTTCTGCCCATAATTCAGCGACAGAAGGGTATTCCATCACTTCATTGATATTTTCCCATACTTCATCAACGTCCATACCTTCAAAAGAACCAAAAAACACTTCACGAAACTCAGGCATAGCTTGTATTTCTAATTCTTCGCCAAATTTATTTTCTTCTAAAATAAGACTGGCCGTTTCAATTGTCCGGTTTAAATCACTTGTATACACTGCATCAAATTGTACTTCTGCCAACCCTCTGCCGCTTCTGCGAACATCTTCGCTTCCTTCTTCAGTCAACTGTATATTGCTCCAGCCTTGCATTCTTCTATATAAATTGAAATACGTTTGGCCATGTCTGACAAAATAAAATGTGCATCCTTTATTCAAAAAAATCTCCTCCAGTAACCTAACATTCTCATGCATTTTATACTCATCTTCTATTGTACCAAAGATAAGCGGGAAAGAATAAGTTTTCATTCAGAAAAGAACTTCTGTTTATTTCTTGTGGTTTTCAACGATTTCACCATTTTGATAAGCTTCCAATAATTCTTTCAAATCTTTTACTTGTTCGGATAAGCGTATACCAATATCTGTTTCTCGAACTTTTTTACGCTCTAATTCGCGGTCCACCACTCTGCGCGTCGACATGATATCAAATTCATCTTCAATCGCATTTTTCAGCGAAGTAAATGGTTGATGTGAAACCAGCTGCATGCCGTAAGAATTGTACAACAACGTATATCCGGCCAGCCCAGTTGTCCCTTGGTAGGCTTTAGAGAAACCGCCATCGATCACTAACATGCGCCCGTCCGCTTTGATCGGATCCTCTCCCCGCTTTTCTTTCACAGGTGTATGTCCGTTAATAATGTGTCCTTTAGCAGGGTCTAATCCGAACTCAGCCAGTATTCTCTCACAGGTAGCAATATCATTGCGCATATTGTAATAAGCATTTTTCTTTTCTTCATGAGTCGTTTTATCTTCAATATAGTACCGTTCAAATGTCGTCATCTGATCTTTTCCAAATAATGAAGAAGCAGCTCCCGTCCATAAATACCAAATGATATCTAAATGTTTTTCTTTATTTTCTTTGTCTCTGGTCAAATAGCCTTTACGCAAGATTTCTTCAAATTTATCCAATAACGCTTTTCCTT
>NZ_DAMDAK010000009.1:23443-28806 GCF_032094055.1 Carnobacterium sp. | reverse complement strand
TTATAAGGATCGGCTGGATCAATGGTTGGAAAATACGTATTGGTCAAAGGATAAGTTTCGCCTTTGATCGTGATTGTTCCATTTTCATAATCAATCATATTTAAAACCATCCGGTGTTCCATCTTGAAATCCGGCTGTCTTTTAATGATGACACCTTCCAATTTAAACTGAATAATCGCAATGGCTTGATGCATTTTAGTGATTTGGCGTACTTCTTCTTCATAAAAATCTTTTTTCTCTTTATCGATTTTAGGATAAAAACCGTTTGCACTGTCTTCCGTATATGTCATTTCAGCAAAGGTCAGTAATTGGCGTAATGAAATGCCATAAGCATCTTCGATAATCTCTAAATTATCGTAACGCGCAGAGATCCGTAGAACATTAGCGATACAGACTGCCGATCCGCTAGCGGCTCCCATCCATAAAATATCATGGTTGCCCCATTGAATATCAACAGAGTGATGATCGATCAATGTATCAATAATTTTATCAGGATAAGGTCCTCTGTCATAAATATCTCCGACAACGTGCAAGTGATCGACAACTAAGCGCTGGATCAGATAGGAAATAGCTGCAATGAACTGAGGAGCTCGGTCTAGCGAAATGATACTTTGAATGATTTTGCTATAATAGTCTTCTTTATTTGAAAAACTGTTATCTTTCAATAGCAATTCTTCAATAATATAAGTAAATTCCTTAGGCAAAGCTTTTCGGACTTTAGAACTGGTGTATTTAGAAGCTACAAATACACATAATTCAATCAGACGCGATAAGGTCAATCGATACCATTCATCAATTTCTTCTTCGTTAACAATATCAGCTAAAATATTTTTGATTTTTTCTTCTGGATAATAAATTAGTGTAGCCAACGTACTCATATCTTTTTTACTTAAGCGGTCGGTAAATATCTCATTGATTTTTTCTTTGATATTTCCTGAACCATTACGCAAAACATGTTGAAATGCATCATATTCTCCATGAACATCACTAAGAAAATGTTCTGTCCCTTTAGGTAAATTCATAATGGCTTCTAAATTGATAATTTCTGTAGTGGTTTCTCCAATAGTCGGATACTCTTTAGCCAATAAAGTTAAGTATTTATTTTTGCTATCCATTATCATTCTCCTCCAAAACTTTCATGTATACCAATTAATTGTACCATAGACTTTCTACTTACGATCGTTTTTGCTTTTCTCATTTAAAAAAAATAAAACTGCCAGAAAGTACCGGCAGTTTTGTTTGCTGTGCTTAAATCGTTGAAAGTAAAGGAGTTGCAGTATCATGATGCTTCAATAGCTGATACGATAGCATCTTCAATTTTTTCCGGTTTCACCGTAGGACCAAAACGTTCAATAATTTCGCCGTCTTTACCAATTAAAAACTTAGTGAAATTCCATTTGATTTTTTTGTTTCCTGTCTGCTCAGTTAGATAATGATAAAGCGGAGCAGCTTCTTTTCCATTTACTTTGATTTTTTGATGCAAGGGAAAAGATACGTCATAGTTTACTTGGCAAAATTCTGTGATTTCATCATTTTCCAATGGTTCTTGGTTCATAAATTGGTTAGAAGGAAAGCCTAATACGACAAAGTCTTGTTCTTTATATTTCTTGTACAATTTTTCTAATCCTTCGAATTGAGGAGCCAATCCGCATTTGCTGGCTGTATTCACGATCAATAGAGGCTTTCCGCGATATTTATCCAGTGAAACTTCCTTGCCATCAATTTCTGTTACGGTAAAATCATAAATCGTCATGCTGTATGCCTTCTTTCTCCTTCATTTTTCTTATTATACCAAAGCAAATTGAAGAATACTCTTAATTCGTTTTAAAAAAACTGCCTTATCTAAAGAATGAGTCTTCAGATAGGACAGTTTTCGTAGCTTTTTTAAGTAAGTACTGCTTTTTAACACTAGTCATTTTTTAATTTCAGCTGCTCTTTTGATACATCTATTCCGTTCCTGCTAGTGTTACAATCCCCACAATGCCGTTGATCAGCGTCTTCATATCTTGACAGGTAATAGAAACTGTTCGTCCATCATGCCGAGTAGTTCCCGGTAAAAGTTCTACTTTATCCGCTTGAGCTGTATTGTAAAATTGGATTTTCAATTCAGCTGGCGTTTTCATTTGATACAACTGAATCTTATTATAATCACTTTCTAGTACCTCTACTACTTTGGCGATGGTATCTTCTCGGACTTGTTTACGTGGACGGTTTTTAACTGCATATCTCCCTAAAGAATCCTTTGTTTTTACAAAAGATACCCATGGCATCATACCTTTTTCGAATAATTGTGTCTCTAAGCCAGAATCTCCAATAATCAAACCTACTGGTACTCCTAATTCAGCTGCATAGGCTGCATTAACGGTAGTTTCATTCATATATTCTCCATTAATATAAAGATTATAGGCAGCTCTTGCGCTATAGCCATGATCAATACAGCCATTTTGTTCCCCAATACCTGCATGATACCCGACAAAAAAGACTAAATCGTAACTTTCATCTAACCTGCTCATCATATAATCTTTTCTAGGATAACCACTGACTAAACTAATCCGTTCATCCATATCGGCTAATAGATTATAAGATAAATGCAATCCTAATGCATGGGAATCAGAAATAGTAATTTCAGTAATCTTGTCATTGACTGTACTTTTTTGAATGCCTTCAATGACCCATTTAACTTGTTGATGGTACATTTCTCTAAAAATTACTTTGTCTTCTTTTTCAAATTGCGGATGAGCAATGCCTGCCATCCCTTCCATATCTACTGATAAATATAATTTCATTATATGCCCTCTTTTCTAAATTGCTTAAAAACTTGCAATCGTAGCTGCATCTAGTTCTTCAATAATCTTAACGGCTAAATTTACGGCATGTTGGTAATCGCTGAATGATACGATGCTGTGATGTGTATGTGCATAACGTACTGGTATCCCTAAAACAATCGTAGGTACTCCTTTTTCAGCTAAATTAATCACAGCACCATTCGTTCCACCACCTTTGCGCACCGATTCTTGAACAGGGATAGTATGCTTTTCAGCAATATCTAAGGCAAATTTTTGAAAGCGTGGATTTGTAATCATCAACACGTCCATATGACGCAACATAGGTCCCTTGTTTAAAGCACTTTGAATCATATGCGGCTCTGAAAAAGTATCATCTGCTGGACAACCTTCAAAAACAATCGCAATATCAGGCTGAACTTCTTTAATCGCAACTTTAATGCCTCGATCTCCTACTTCTTCTTGCGAACTAAAACTGCCTATTACATTAACTGGTAATTCTTTCCCTTGAAATCTTCCAATCGTATCTAACATTGCTGCACAGCCAATTCTACAATCAAATGCTTTTCCAAACATTCTTTCTTTTTCAGGAAAGTATTCAAAGGCTACGTCCGGTACAACCGGTGCACCTATCTTAATTTTAAAATCATTGACTGTTTCCTCATAACTTAAAGAGCCGATATCAATGACCATTTCACCCACATCTAACGGTTTGTTGCGATCGGCCTCTGACATAAAATGCGGTGGCTGACTAGCAATGATACCTGGAACATAAACTCCATCACTATTCCGAATCCGTACGCGGTGCGCTGGAATATTACTAGCAATCCAGCCACCAATAGTCAGAAAGACCAGTGTTCCATTCGGCTTAATCGCTTGGACCATAAAGCCTACCTCATCTGTATGTGCATCTAAGTGGACAATTGGTTGGTTTTCTTTATTTTCCTGCCTTTTCAAAAATAAGTTTCTAATCCGATCTTCTGATAACTCTCCAATCTCTTTTCCATATTTTTTTAAAACAGCTACAACTTCATCTTCGAAACCTGAAACACCATTAGCATTAGACAATTCTTTAATTACAGCAAGTGCTTTTTCTTTTTCCATTTTTTAACCGCTTCCTTTTTTCATTATCATTGTTTTCAATTAACTGTAGCGTGGCAAACTAGTTGTCACGCTACTAAATTTATCTTCTTTACTCTGTGATAGAAACTTTTTTATAATAAGGGCTTCCTAAAGGTCCTAACTCAAGGCCTTTTACTTTAGGATTGACTAAATGAACTTCAGATATTTGGTAAAGTGGTGTCACTGGGTGTTCAGTAAATAACAGTTCTTGTGCTTTTAACATAGAATCCCAACGCTTTTGGTTATCTAATGCATAATCTTCTGATGCTTCTTTTAAAAGCTGATCATATTGAGCATTATTCCATTGTCCGAAATTATTACTGTTAGAGGATTTAAATAAATTCAAAAAATCGATTGGGTCTGCATAAACTGGAGTCCATCCTCCTAAAACAATATCAAAGTCGCCACTGCGGCTTCTTTCAAGTCTATTTTTAAAAGGTACTGCGTTAACTTTTACAGTTAATCCATCCAAATTTTCTGCAATAACGCCTTGAAGGTATTCAGACACTTTCTTAGAAGAATCAATATCTGATGCTAGAATTGTTATTTCTCCTCCATCAATTCCTAGTTCTGCTTTTGCTTCAGTCCATAGTGCCTTCGCTTTCTTCACATCTGTTTTTGTCAGTTCTCCTGCATCTTTAGAAAAGTCTTCTCCACTATCAGCATTAGTAAAACCAAATGGAACAAAACCAGTTGCTTTTTTTGAACCATCATTTAACACGTTTTTTGCGATTTGGTCTGAATCAATAACTAAAGAGATAGCTTCTCGAGCTTTAAGGTTGCTCAAGATCTCTTTTTTCGTATTATATGAAATATAATACGTTCCCGGCATTTCCCGAATTTGCAACGCTTCATTATCTTGTTCATGTGCCACAAATTCTCCGTTTATTACTAAATCATCTAATTGTCCATCTTTGAATAAGTTAATGCCGGAAGACGTTTCTTTAATGACTTGCATTTGAACTTCGTCTAAATTCACTGCATCTTTTTCTCGGTATTGGTCATTTTTTACATACTTCCAACTCATGCTTGTTCCATTCCAATCTTCCAAAGTAAAGGGTCCGTTAGATAAAGTCGTTTCACTGCTAGTACCGAACTTATCACCTTGTTCCTCTACAAACTTCTCATTCATTGGAAAGAACGCCGGTATAGCAATCAATGAATTAATATATGGAATTGGATGTTCCAAAGTCAATTCTAATTCGTAATCATTTACTGCTTTGATTCCTAATTCAGTTGACGGAAGTTCTCCTTTAGCGATGGCTTCATAATTTTTTATACCTTCAAAATAATAAGATTGCTCTGCTGCTGTAGCTGGGTCTACTGTGCGTTGCCAAGAATAAACAAAATCTTTCGCGGTTACGTTGTCTCCATTACTCCATTTGCCATCTTCTCTCAATTTAATGGTATATACTAGCCCATCTTTTGAAGGTTTGGCTATTTCAGCAGCTAAAGCTG
>NZ_DAMDAK010000009.1:15167-23433 GCF_032094055.1 Carnobacterium sp. | reverse complement strand
TCAAATTCATATAGCCCCTCCATAAACTGACTCATTGCTTCGACACTGACATTATCCATAGCTAAAGATACATCAGCTGTGGGCAACTCCGAACCAATGGCTACATGAAAAACCTGCTTTGCTTCCCCTTTATTATTTTTTGTACTTGCCTCTTTGCTGCTATTTCCTCCACATCCAGCTACTGTAAGAATTAAAGCAATAGCTAACGTACTAATTAATCTTTTTCTCATATAAACCCTCCTTTTTCTAATCGAATTCTAACATAAAAAATAAAAAAAGACTATAAAAAAAGTTACTGCTTCTAAAGTAACCATACTTTAGAAGCAGTAACTCTTCTTATCTTTCTCTTAAAGATCGTGCTAAATCTCGTTTTTGATCTTTTCGTTTTAGATCCTCGCGTTTATCATAATTTTTCTTCCCTTTAGCTACGCCAATCAATACTTTAGCATATCCGTCTTTGATGTAGACTTTCAGCGGCACGAGCGTATTGCCGCTGCCTTTCATTTCGCCTTCTAGACGATTGATCTGTTTTTTGTGCATCAATAGCTTCCGTGTTCGTAAGGGATCATGATTGAATTGGTTCCCTTGTTCATAAGGGCTGATATGCACATTGTGTAAATAAATCTCACCATTGCGTACGCGAGCAAATCCATCTTTTAAATTGATTCTTGCTGCTCGAATGGACTTGATTTCAGTTCCTTTAAGAACAATTCCAGCTTCGACTGTATCTAAGATCGTATAATCAAAACGGGCTTTTCTATTTTGAGCTACCAATTTGCCTTCACCTTTTGGCATGTACTTCGCCTCCTTGCTTTTTATCTAGGTTTCTTTTTAGCGGGCTTTTTCTTAGCCACATCTTTATAAAAAGGCTTGGCTTTCTTTTTATCTTTTGCTGATTTGCTTTCTTTGTTACGGTAAGATGTCTTTTTCTTATTTTTGTCTCTACTTCCTTGATTCTTTTCCCGGTTGCCTGTTTTCTTTTTATGCGATTTTCCGTCTTTTTTTGCTTGAGGGATTGAATCGATTTTTGGCGCATTTGGATCAGGCACCAATTCAAAATCGATCTCGCGAGTTTCCGGATCTGCTCTCATAACTTTGATTTTAACTTTTTGGCCGATGCGGTAAACAACTCCTGTATGCTCCCCAACCAACATCAAGCGTTCTTCAATAAACTCATAATAATCATCTTTCATATTGGAGATATGGACTAACCCTTCAACCGTATTGGGCAACTCGATAAACAAGCCGAATCTTAAAACGGACCCGATAATGCCTTCATATACTTCTCCAACTTTATCCATCATGTATTCTGCTTTCTTCAATGCATCTGTTTCTCTTTCAGCATCTACTGCACGTCGTTCCATTTTAGAACTTTGAATAGCAATATCCGGCAACAAATTATTCCACTTAGCTATTTGCTCTGAACCTGTTCCTTGTTCTCCATAAGAACGAATCAAGCGATGTAAAATCAAATCAGGATACCGCCGTATTGGCGAAGTGAAATGGGAATAATATTTAGCTGCCAAGCCATAATGTCCCAAAGACTCTACATCATACTTAGCTTGTTTCATACTGCGCAGCATCATAGTCGAAATAACCGATTCTTCTGGCTTGCCGGAAACACTATTTAAAACTTTCTGCAGGCTCTTAGGAGTAACTGTTTCACTCGATCCTTTCATCGAAATACCGAATGCTGTGACGAATTCCATAAACCGTTGCATCCGGTCACTGTCCGGTTGCTCGTGGACCCGATAGATCATGGGTACTTTCATGCGGGTATAGTGTTCAGATACGGTTTCGTTGGCTGATAGCATAAAGGACTCAATGATTCTTTCACCAACGCCTCTTTCTCGCAAAACTATATCTAAAGGATGCCCATCCCGATCTACAATGATTTTAGCTTCTGGCGATTCAAAATCAATTGCTCCGCGTTTTTTTCGTTTTCTTTCCAAAATAGTATGCAATTCTGCCATTGCTTCAAACATCGGTACTAGCTCTTCATGCTCTTTACGAACCGTTTCATCTTCATCCATGATAATTTGGTTGACTTGTGTATAACTCATTCGGCGATAAGAACGGATCACACTTGGAAAAATGTCATGGCTAACGACTTCGCCTGTTTGATCAATCTCCATTTCACAACTCATCGCTAAACGATCTTCATGAGGATTCAATGAACAGATTCCATTCGATAAGCGATGCGGCAGCATAGGAATAACGCGGTCTGTTAAATAAACACTAGTTGCCCGGTCGTAAGCTTCAGCATCTAATGCACTGCCTTCTGTAACATAATAAGAAACATCTGCAATGTGCACGCCTAAGTGGTAGTGCCCATTTTCTAACTTCTTAACCGCCACTGCATCATCCAAGTCTTTTGCGTCTTCTCCATCAATGGTTACGACTACTTCTTCTGTCAAATCACGTCGCCCAGTTCTATCTTCTGGGGAAATCTTTTCAGAAACTTCATTTGCTTCAGCCATAACTTCATCAGGAAATTCAACTTGGATACCGTGTTTATAAACGATGGTCAAGATATCGATTCCCGGATCATTTTTATGCCCGATAACAGTTTTTACTATCCCTTGCATACTTCTCGGAAACTCACTATCAGGATAAAGAGTGATTTCAACTAATACAATCGCACCATCCACTGGTTTAATTCCTTTTTCTTCGATAAAAACACGCGTATCTGCTAATTTTTTATCTTTAGGCTCAATGTAGCCATACAATCCAGTTTCTTCAATTCCTTCTTCTGTATAAGCAAAAAATTCACCAACCAGCTGCGTGAATTTACGTTCAATTATTGCTTTAACACGACCTTCAGCGCCTTTATCAAACCAAGGTTCAGCTGGACGGATAATTTCAATTGTAACGGTATCGCCGTCTAAAGCAAAATTAGTTTGATGTGCTGGGATATAGATATCGTCCTCTTCTCCCTCAATCGATACAAAGCCGAATCCACGGTCGCTTGCTCGAAAGGTTCCGGATAGAATCGGCTCCTCTGTCGGCAACTTAAATTCGCCTTTTTTATTCAGAAAAACAGTTCCTTCTCGTTCCATCTCCGCTAATGAAGAAACCAATAATTTGAAATCGGTTGAACCCGTCAATCCCATTCCTTCGCTGATGTCCTTCACTTTAAATGCCATTTTCTTTTGTTCTTTCATATATACTAAAATAGCTTCTTTGATCGTCTGATTATTTTTCATTCAGTCTACTCTCCATTCCAATTCAAATCAGATAGGAATTTAAGTACATCCTTTTCTAACTCTTTATGATCCGCTCCTACTGTAATTACATGCGTGCTTTTTTCGTACCAGTGAAAGTCTACTTTCGCATGAATTAAAGCTTCTTTAAACTGAACCGCAATTTGCGGATCAATCAACTCGTCTTGCCCAGCTTGTGCGATAAAGACAGGTTTTGTTATTGAATTATATGCCGGTACCATTGAAGCAACAATTTCTGATATGCCGGCTAGTTGTTTGTCTAAACCTTGTTCCACTTCAGGCATCCGGGCTTCAATTTCTTCGTTCGTTTGACCAGCATGTTTCTTTACGTTTTTAACATAGCGTAAAAAAGTTGAACGTACATTGTTTTGATCATAATTCAAGGTAGGGGAACAAAACGTTCCGCTAGCTAGGATATTTTCAGTCGTCATGGTCTTCGTTGCAATAACGCCACCTAAAGACAATCCGAAAACAGCGATTTGACGGTACCCTTTTTCTGTTAAAAAGTGCAGGGCATCTTTTGCATCTTGTATCCAGTCAGTTGGAGACACTGCCAATATATCTTCAGGCTCTAACGTACCATGTCCTTTAAAGATTGGAGCATAAACAGTATAATTTTCTTTTTCTAAGGCTCTCCCCATCATTCGAACATCATTCGGTGATCCCGTATAAGCATGAAATAAAATAACTGCTTTGGGTCCCCTTTCAAAGAAAAATGGTTGCGGCAATGTTCTTTTTACCATTAAAAAATCTCCTCCTGTAGCAATTCCTGTTACTTTCTATTTTACTGTATATTTCGTCATTTTCATACCAAAACACTACAAAACGCTTTTTTATTGAATTGAAACTTCTAAAAGCTGTAAACAGATACATAAATGATAGATTAGCTGATAAGCAAAAATTAGCAGCGTAAACCCCTTGTTGTGGTTTTACACTGCTAACTTTCGTTTGTTTTAGGAATATCAGTTAAACAGGTAGCTGTATGTTTACTCTGCTTTTCCAGATAATCCTTCATGTATTTTTGTTAAATTCCATTCCATCATACCGTAATAGCTGTCGCCATCTTCGCCTTCTTTTGCGATAGAGTCAGTAAAAATAGTAGAATAAATTGGAACATCGGTTTCTTTTGAAACGCTGTTCATACTTCTTTTATCGACACTTGTTTCAACAAACAAAGCAGGAACGTCACTGCTTCTGACTTGATCAATAATTGCACTCATTTGGTCAGGAGTTCCTTGATTTTCAGTATTGATTTCCCAAATGTAAGCTGCAGTTACTCCATAAGCTGCCGAAAAATATTTAAAAGCTCCTTCACTGGTTACGAGCAATTTTTGGTCTTCAGGAATATCTTTAAATTTTTCTTTTGCTTCTGCATCTAGTTGAGCCAATTTGTCTGTATACTCTTTTGCATTAGCTTCATAAACTTCTTTATTGTCAGGGTCTTTTTCTGATAAGACGTTAGTGATGTTTTCAACGTATTGAATGCCATTGCTGATATCTAACCAAGCATGAGGGTCTTGTTCTGTTTCTTGTCCTTTTGATGACAAATACATTGGTTCAACGCCTTCACTGGCAGCAAAGTAATCTTTTCCGTCTTCTTTTCCAGCAGTTTTCATTAATTTAGTAAACCAGCCATTTCCGCCAGTTTCCAGGTTCAGTCCATTATAAAAAACGACATCCGCTTCTGTACCTTTCTCAATATCGGCTGGAAGAGGTTCGTATTCATGCGGGTCTGTGCCGACCGGTACAATGCTGTGCAAATCCACATTATCGCCTGCAACATTTTTAATCATATCTGCTAAGATAGAATTCGTGGCAACAACTTGTAATTTAGCATTCTCATCAGCAGGAGCTGACGAGTCAGATGAGCTGTTGCCGCAAGCTGCCCCCAAAAAGGTGACAGCTATTAAAGCCAGGAGTAAGTTTATTTTTTTCATTTTTTATCCTTCCTTCTCTTTATCAATAATTGTTGTTTTGGCGAAAATAAAAATGTAATTAAAAAGAAAACAGTAGTCGTTAAGACGATCGCAGCACCAGATGCTAAGTTATATGAATAACTTAAGAACAATCCGATCACAGAACTGATGATACCAATCGTAGAAGCTATCAGAATCATGGTAGATAATTTATTTGACAGTAGATAAGCGGTAGCTGCAGGAGTGATCAACATTGCTACAACTAAGATCGTTCCAACAGTTTGTAGAGCTGCAACAGCTACTAATGTAAGCAATAACATCAAAACATAATGAATAAGCTGCACTTTTAAACCATAAGCTTGCGACATAACGGGGTCAAAAGAACTGACGAGCAATTCTTTATAAAAAAGAACAACAAACAAAATAACTAAAATAGCAACGACAACGGTAATGATCATATCGGTTTGTGTAACGGCTAATACGTTTCCAAATAAAATATGGTATAAATCAGTCGAGCTTTTTGCAAAAGAAATAGCAATAATTCCGGCAGCAAAAAATGAACTAAAAACGATCCCAATAGCTGTATCGCTTTTCAACTTACTATGTTGCGTGACTAAACCAATAAGCAATGCCGCAAATACGCCAAAAACAGTTGCTCCAATAAAGTAGTTTACTCCTACAATATAAGATACGGCTACTCCAGGAAGAACTGCGTGAGAAATAGCATCTCCCATTAAAGACATTCCTCTTAAAATGATGAAACAACCGATAACTCCGGATACGATTCCGATAATAATAGAAGTAAACAAAGCATTTTGTAAAAATTGGTATTTAGTTAAACCATCTATAAAATGTGCAATCATTAGTCATTGACCCCCTTAATCATCAAATCACCCATTGAATCGCCATAAGCTGCTTTTATATTACTAGTCGTAAACGATTCAGCAATCGGTCCATAACTAATGAGAGATTGATTCAAGATAACTAAGTCATCAAAATAAGTCGTTACTTTGCTTAAATCATGATGCACGACCAAAATGGTTTTCCCTTCATCTCGAAGCTGTTTGAGCAAATCGATGATCACTTTTTCACTGTTCATGTCGATTCCCACAAAAGGTTCGTCTAAAAAAATAATATCAGCTTCTTGAGCTAGTGCACGAGCAATAAAGACCCGTTGCAGTTGTCCACCGGAGAGTTCACCGATTTGCCGATTCCTAAATTCTTCCATTTTAACTTTTTTTAAACTTTCTATAACTTTTTGTTTTTCTCGTTCTTTTGGACGATGAAAAAGACCTAATTTAGGAAAAGTTCCTAATAAAACAGTTTCTTCTACTTTGATTGGAAAGGTTAGATCAACTGTATTGCGTTGTTCAACATAAGCAATTTCTTTTCTTACGTTGTTTAAAGGTTGATTATCAACTGTAGTTATTCCGCTTTCTGTTTTTACCAAACCCATCATGCCTTTTAACAAAGTCGATTTTCCAGCTCCGTTCGGTCCAATAACTCCAGTAATAGCTTGTTCTCTGATAGTAAGAGACACATCTGAAAGAGCTGGTTCGTCTTGATAGGTAACCGTGAGATTTTTCACGTCAATCATATTACAACTTCCTTTCTTTCATTTAATTCTTTATTTATATATACGCACATGTTTAAGGCGCGCCTAAACCTTGATTAAAGTATAACTAAATGTCCTTTTTTTAGCAAGCTTTTTAAGTTCTTTTCGTTCATCTTTTTTAAACAAACTCTTTTCTAAACTGTTTCAGTTTAACTCTGTCTTCTTCTTTAAATAGATTCACAGCACATTCTATTTTAAAGATAGCGGTTACTTACCTTCATGCTAATTATTAAGTATCACCTGCTGCTCGATTTTAAACTACAAAAAAAAAGCAGCGTGAGCATTTCTACTCACGCTGCTTAAACAGATTTTATTCCAACTTTATTTAACTCGTCCGCATTAGGAACGAAAAGCTTGAAAAGCCGGCTGTTTATATATTTAATTAATTTGCTGATAAATACGCTAATATTAACGCTACGGCGAAAAAAGCAATTCCCAATACGACGGTTACCCGTTGTAAGACAGCTTCAAACCCACGAGCTTTTTGTTTTCCAAATAATTGTTCAGCTCCGCCAGTAAATGCACTAGCTGCATTATTCGTTTTAGTAGGTTGCATCACAACTACAATAATCAGCAAAACTGATATAATAAGTTCAGCAATTAAAAATGTATTGTACAATTTTATTGCCCTCCCGTCTAACTTTTCTTCTGCAATTAACTTTACCACAATTAGTACTAAAATACTAGCGGAGTTCTTTTTTATTTTTCCTTTTCTGCTGTCTGTTTATCTGTTTCCAACGGGTGGATAAATAAACCGCTAAGCAGTTTCGGCTCAAACCAAGTAGATTTTGGCGGCATGACTTCTCCACTATCTGCTACTGCTAACAGTTCTTCTATAGTAGGCGGGTACATAGCAAACGCCACGCTGAATTCCCCGCTGTCTACCGCATCTGCCAATTCTTTTAGACCTCTGATCCCTCCGACAAAATCAATTCGTTTATCTGTTCGAATATCTTGAATGCCAAAAATTGGTGTCAGAATCTGGTCTTGTAAAATAGCAACATCCAATCCTTTGACAGGATCATTTGTTTGAATCTCTGGCTTTACTTTTAATTCATACCATTGACCTGCTACATACATCCCCATTGTTTTTGCGGTTTTTGGCTTATAAGGAACCACACCTTTTTTATGAACCGTAAATGCTTTAGCTAGTCTCTCAAAGTAATCAGGTTCAATCGGAACATTTACTACTCGATTGTAATCGATGATCGATAATTGGTTTTCTGGAAACAAAACGGATAAAAAGAAATTAAATTCTGTTTCAATAGGAGCATTCGGAAATTGTGCTCTACGTTTTAGCGCTACTTTGACAGCTGATTCCGTCCGATGATGTCCATCTGCAATATACAAACATTCCACTTTTTGAGCAAAAAGAGCGACTAGTTTTTCAATCGTTTCTTTTCGGTCTACTACCCAGACACGGTGTCTGACATCATGGAAACTTGAAAAATCATATACCGGATCATAACGCGCCACCCAGTCGTTTACTACTTCATCAATCGTTTTGTTTT
>NZ_DAMDAK010000009.1:11049-15157 GCF_032094055.1 Carnobacterium sp. | reverse complement strand
AGTCAAGAAAATGGGGCTTGTGTTTGCATCTGTTGTATCCACATGATTGATCCGATCTAATTCTTTTTCTGCTCGGGTAAATTCATGTTTTTTTATTTTCTTATCTAGGTAATCTTCAACTGCCGTACAAACCACTAACCCGGTCTGCGGCCGTCCATTCATGATCAACTGATAGATATAAAAATTTTCAGTTGTATCTTGTTGGAGCCATTGCTTTTCTATAAAGTCTTTTAAGTTATCTGCAGCTTTTTGATAGACTTCTTTTGCATAAGGCGGCTGATCATCGGCAAGATCAATCTCAGCTTTATCAATATGCAAAAAAGATTTTAGGTTAGTGCTGGCCATTTCACGCGCTTCCTTTGAATTCAACACATCATAAGGAAGAGAGGCAACTTCTTTCGCTGCTGCCTCATTAGGACGAATGGCTTTAAGCGGTTTAATTTGAACCATAGTGATCCTCCTTTGTGTTATTAGTTTGATTTCGTATGACTCTTACGCTTAAAATATCGGTAACTTTTTTAATGCGTTGAACAACTAACTCTAATTGTTCAACCGGAAGTTCTTCGATGTCAATTAATGTATAAGCGTAGTCTCCTCGTCCACGATTGATGATATTGAGAATATTGATAGCATCTTTAGCTAACTCCAGCGACATTTGTCCAATCATATTGGTTACATTTCGGTTCACGATCGCCAGACGGATAGGCGCCGTAAAAGCTATTTCGACTGTTGGAAAATTAACTGAATGGATAATATTTCCAGTTTCTAAAAAGTATTTCAATGTATCGGCTGCTATTTTTGCACAGTTGATTTCAGCTTCAGAGGTTGATGCTCCTAAGTGAGGAAAAATCACCGCTTTTTCTTCATGCACTAATGCTTCTTCTGCAAAATCAGTGAAATACTGCTTTAAGCTGCCTTTTCGTAAAGCTTGAATCACCGCCTCGCTTTCAACTAATTCTCCCCGTGAAAAGTTTAATAAAACAGCTCCTTCTTTCATTAAACTGATGGTTTGTGTATCAAATAAGTTTTTTGTTTCTTTTATCAATGGAACGTGTACTGTCACGTAATCTGAATGTGCTAAAACCTCTTCAATAGAGTGAACACGTTTAACCCGTCTTGAAATCGTCCAAGCGGTATCTACTGAAACATAAGGGTCATACCCGACTACATCAAGTCCTAAACGATAAGCATCGTTAGCAACCATTGCTCCGATCGCGCCTAAGCCGATTACGCCTAATTGCTTTCCTGCTATTTCAGTACCAATAAATCGTTTCTTTTCATCTTCTACTTGTTGGCTTATATCTGGGCCTTTTAGTGTATTGACCCACTTTACACCATCAAGAATAGGACGAGCGGCTAAAATCAAGCTGGCTAAAACTAGTTCTTTAACAGCATTAGCATTGGCTCCAGGGGTATTGAAAACAACGATGCCTTTTTCAGAACAAGCTGCAACAGGAATATTATTGGTTCCAGCTCCCGCTCTAGCAACAGCTTTTAAATTACTGGGAAATTTCATGGATTGTAAATCTTGACTTCTTAACAAAAGCGCATCTGGGTCATCGGTTTCATTCAATCTATACTGTTCAGGCTCGAATTTATTGAGTCCTTCTTCAGCGATTTTGTTATATGTATTAATAGTCCACATCTTAATGCGCTCCTTTTGCATTCTTTTCAAATTGTTCCATAAAGGCAATTAATGCTTTCACTCCCTCTATCGGAAAAGCATTATATAAACTTGCCCGCATTCCTCCGACTGAACGATGTCCTTTTAAATTAACTAGTCCGGCAACTTCTGCTTCTTGGACAAAGCGTTTATCTAATTGAGTATCATTTGTCGTAAAAGGAATATTGGTTAATGAACGCGATCTTCTTTCTACCGGTGAAGCATACAACTCAGAAGTATCAATAGCTTCATAAAGCAATGCTGCTTTTTCGCGGTTTATTTTTTCTATTTCCGCTACTCCTCCTAAATCTTTTAACCATTCAAATACCAGCTTTGCAACATAAATACTAAAAGTTGGTGGTGTATTGTACAAAGAATGGTGATCTGCTTGAATCTTATAATCGAGCATGGATGAGATGGGTTCCTTCAAACCAATCAAGTCTTCACGAATGATGACGATCGTTAATCCTGCCGGTCCAATATTTTTTTGAGCCCCCGCATAAATCAAACCAAAGTCAGAGACCTGATAATGGCTTGATAAGATATTAGAGGACATATCAGCAACTAATGGTACGTTCCCTGTATCAGGAGCGGTAAAAAAAGTTGTGCCCTCAATTGTATTATTGGTTGTAATGTGTAGGTAATCGAAATCTTGTGCAACGAAAGGAACTTCTGGGACCTGCTTAAAGCCATGTTCTTCTGAGCTGGCTACTATCTCTACTTCCAACTGCTTGATTTTTTGTGCCTCAGAAATAGCTTTTTTTGACCAACTTCCTGAATCGACATAAGCTGCTTTATGTTTTCCCAAATTCAAAGGAACCATGCTAAATTGCAGACTAGCTCCTCCTTGCAAGAAAAGGACTTGATAATTAGAAGGGATTTCCATCAGTTCCCGTAATAGGGCCTCAGCTTCTTCGATAATGGATTGAAATAAGGCAGAGCGATGGCTCATTTCCATGACTGACATTCCGCTTCCTTGATAAGAAAGCAATTCTTCTTGGGCTATTTTTAGAACAGGTTCTGGCAAAACAGCTGGTCCAGCTGAAAAATTATAGATTGGTTTCACACTCTTATCCTCCTATTTCCCACTCATTTTCTTATTATCTTTTTCTTTCCTTTTTTTAATCTAAGATGTTTGTCTTATTATAGCAATAATTTTTAATTATGGAAGAGATTTTTAAGATATTTCCTTTTTACACAAAATAAAAGAAAGCTTTTCTCTAAAAAGAAAAACTTTCTTTATTTACTTCTATTTTACTAATTTACAGCATGTTTTCTTTTTTCAAAAGATCCATCATACGAATTTTACTATCTGCTGCTACTTTACGAATTTCTAATTCGATACCACGGTCGTTTAAGTATTTAAAATCTTCAACATCTGCTGCGTTTACAGCAACCGCGTTAGTAATCATTTTTTTCCCTTCCGAAAAACTCATTCCGCCAATATTAACTGACTTGAATGTGACTCCTGCTTCCACTACTCTTTTCACGTCATACGGATTGGTAAACAACAACATGGCTTTAAAAACATCAAACTTGGGATCTTGATAGATAGTAATCATTTTATCTATCGTGATAACATTAGTAGCTACACCAGGAGGTGCGGCTTGTTTAAGCAGAGTCTTTCTTAACGTATCCTTCGCCACCTCATCACTTACTACTAAAATCCGGTTTGCTTTTGATACTTTTGTCCAAACCGTTGCTACTTGCCCATGAATCAAACGGTCATCAATCCGTACTAAACGGATATCCATTGTCATAACAAATGATCCTCCTCATTCTCTTCTTTTAATTTCAACAAGCTTTTTGGGATCCTTAATGAAGTACACCTGATTACCATTAACAAAAGATGCCAATAAGTAATCGAAAAGGTACACTTTTGTCTGCCAGTTTACTACTAGAGAAAATAACCTCTCCAAAACAACTTTTAATCGTCTGGAGAGATTGTGCTCTTTTGATATTCTTTACTGATTCAGCTCGTCTGTAAAATGATCCGTATTTAATTGATCATCTGTTTGTGTCTCAAAAATTTTTAAGATATACACTATTTCTGAATCTGGAATAGATAGATTTAATTTTGCCTTGATCAAAGCATTCGCTTTAAGAACTGCAGTGTAATACGAATTTGTTTTTTCAATACTTTCTTTTTCAGAAGAAAGGGTATCATTTAATAGCACACGCTCTAATACGCCTGCTACGTGCATCACCAAGCCGATTTTCAAACTATTACTAAAGGTCTCTTCTAGTTCAGTCTCAATTACTTGACTGTATTCCCATAAAATATCAATCAATTTATGAGGATTCAAGAAAGTAAAATACGTCCCTAAATATTCTTCACATAATTCTTTTGTGTCAATAGATCGAACAAAGTCAGATTCTTTACTTTGGCTTTCTAAGACCACTTGTTTGATTCGCTCTTTGCCAGAAGATTGAAATAATTCTTCT
>NZ_DAMDAK010000009.1:7377-11039 GCF_032094055.1 Carnobacterium sp. | reverse complement strand
GTTAAATGCGGTGCTGCTATATTTGGATTGCTTACTCCGGCAGTCGCTAAAATTTGATGGTCTTCTGAAATTTTCTTAATCGTTGCTTCCATATCTATTAAAGAAATGGAAAAGACTTCGATTTCCTCATCAATAAATTCAGTAAGCAGCTCCTCAACACGCTGTTTAATTCTGACGGCTGTGCCTTTTCCAGTTGAGCAAATGGTAATGATGGCTTTTGGCTGATTCATTTCTTTATTGAAACCCTCTGCTTGTGAAGGATGCGAATAATCTAAAAAGTTACTGTATCCTCTAAAACTTTTCAATGAATCATAGATCTCATTTAGCGGACTGTCCATCAGTGAGGTTTTCCGTGCTGCTTCCAACACAACTGGTGTCGTCACCATATCAATCGTCTTGATCGGAATGTCTATCTCACGCATTAACTTAGTACCAAAAGAAGTTAAGGATCCCATATCTACTAACAACAGCACGCCATTGCCCTCATTAACCGTTTGAACAGCATCATGAACCAAATCATAAGCACGATGTGGGTTCATCTCTAATGGCATATCTACAGCAGCGATATTTTGAACATTCAGCAGTTTAGCTACAACTTGCACCATACTGGTTGCAGTACTTCGTCCATGAGCAGCTACGACTATCCCTACCCGTCCGACCAAATTCTGTTCTTTCAGAGAAACTAATAACATCGTCAAATACCAACACTCTACTTCTGGAACGACTATTTGGTATTTTTCTTTAATGTGCTTTTTGATCATCAGAGCTACTGCATATTCTTTTTGATAATTAGAAATCAATTTTTCTAGTTCTTTATTTGTTTTGGTCTGAACTGTTCCTTCTCTAGAACGTTTAATAAACGAACTCAAATGCAAACTCATAGCGTATAGAAAATTATCTTTAAATTGATACTTTAAATACTCCTCTGCCATTTTCCAAATCTCTTTGGTCAAGGTAATGATTTCTTGATCAACAATATCTTTTAAGCCTTGTTCATTATCAAAGTTTAATTTGTTTGTTTTATAGAATGACTTTAAATGCAAATTAATATCCGTAGTAATAAAATTTTCAATATTTTCTGCGTCAACGCCTTCTGCTTTTAATAAGGTTGCTTTGTCTCCAATAATTTCATATAGGTTAAATGGCAATTCATAGGTGTCTTTCTCCAAAATATAGACAGAATCATCAGGGTGCAAAACAAGTTTAGGTTCCAAATAATTAGAAATCTCGTTTAGTTCATTTCGGCGTTTAGCCAGACTTATCAACCCATCTTGTAAAGCAGGTGTTAAATCTTCCATAGTAATCATTACTTCACTGTAATTATCCATACTATTTAAAAATCCTTTGGCACAAGCTAATTGAATATTTGATTTCAACTGGCCTACGTTACCATAAGTTACACTGCCTAAGAGCGCCTTAACGACATTTTCATCCACTACAATACGTTTATCGATTCGTTTTGCTTCTATGGACAAAAGCAGTTTTAATAATTGGACACGTTCTTTTGCCGGCCGGTCATTAAAAGCAGGCAATTGGATAGTGATCGGTATCCGCCGTACAAAT
This sequence comes from Carnobacterium sp., assembly GCF_032094055.1. Lineage (GTDB taxonomy): Bacteria > Bacillota > Bacilli > Lactobacillales > Carnobacteriaceae > Carnobacterium_A. The sequence continues at coordinate 9,476 of NZ_DAMDAK010000009.1, read as the reverse complement.
GTTTTTAAAAGTGCTGAATCGGGATCTTCAGTCGTAGCACAAATTATCCGCACATTGGCAGTTAAACGTTCTTCCGCATCGCCCATCCGCTGGAAAGTTCCGTTATCCATAAAGTAAAATAGCATTTCTTGTCCTTCTGGCGGCAAACGATGGATTTCATCTAGAAACAGCATATTATTATCTGCTTTAAGCAACAGGCCATCTTTGTCTTCTAAAGCTCCTGTAAAAGAACCTTTCGCATGCCCAAATAAATGAGACATCAACAATTGGGGATTTTGAGAATAATCTGCACAGTTGAAAACGATCATCGATTTGTCTTGGTCGATCACGCCTTTTGCTTGAGAATATTGGTACATCGCATTTGCAAAAAAAGTTTTCCCTGAACCAGTAGGTCCGATAATCAAACTATTCAACCCTTTAGGAGGATAAAAAATAGCAGCTTTCGCTTGTTCCATCTGATTTTTCAAACTGCCATTCGACCCAATCATATAATCAAATAAATCTTTGCCTTGCTTCTTTGCTTGTGCTTTCTTTGACGGTTCTTCATTTTTCTTCAATAAAGTATGTTCTTTATAAGAACTCACTTTTTTAGAAAGCGGCTTCCACTTTAAACAGCTAGCATCTACATAACGAACAGGACGTCCTTTTAGTTTAACGATTTTTTCTTCGCGAACCAGTTCGTTTAATTCTTTGCTGACATTACTCCGAACGATATCTAAATCCTTAGAAATCTCAATCGTCGTTAATCCACTGCCAAAATCTAGTTCTTCAGCAGTTAATTGTTCTGTATTTTTTTTCACATATTGATAAATAAGATCTTTACGCTTCATTTGATCCCACCTTCTTTCGATATCGCTTTCATTCTACCACATTTCTACTTTGATACACTACTCTTTTTTGAATATAGTGTATCTTTTTTTAAACAAAAAACCTTTGCTGCTAGTAATGGACCCGAGCAGCAAAGGTTTGCTTTTTTTATTATCTTTCAATCCTTTTTTAATTTTCTTCCATCATATTTACTCGAGCGATTATTTTCCCTGTAATAAAATTTTCACTCGTTTGTTGCTTTATTTCTCCTTTGTTAGTTTGATACGTATTGTAACCAAAGCGTTGCTCAAATCTAACTTGGCCCTCTCCTTCATCTTCCCCTACAAAGGACATGCCTCCTACTGTATAGTATTGAATACCGCCAATATCCCCATTGTATACATGGTGAGTGTGACCATTTAATAAACACAGTACAGCAGGATATTCACTGATCATTTTTATTAAGCGATTCGACTCAGGTAAAATAGGCGTACTGCTTTGACCTTCTAATAAATGATGATGTGTCATTAACACAATAGGTTTATCTTGAAATTCTTTTAATTGTTCTTCTAACCAACTAAATTGGCTATCTGTCATACTGCCATCTGATCTTTCATAAACAGAATTATCAAATGAAATAACATGAAATTCATCAAATGTTTTTACTATGTTATAAGGCTGATTTGATGGAGCTTCATTAAGCCATCCTACGCGAAAATTTGGTTTAATATCGTGGTTCCCAAGCGTAACGACAATCGGTATATCTCCTATTTCTTGAGATAACCATTCTTTTAAATAAGCATAGTCTTCAACACCGCCATCTTCTGTTAAATCCCCACTAATTAACAGTAAACCAATCGTCATTTTTTCTTTAACATGATCTAAACATATTTTTAATTGTCTTAAAGGATTATCCATTTTCCAAATCATCCCTTTATAGCCCATTTCAAACTGATTATAGCTTTTTCTAAAATGGATATCTGAGATATGTAATATATTCATTTTATCGTAATCTCTTTCTTAAAATTCCCGTAATGAAATCAAGCATAAATACGGTTAACACTACACCGAGTAAAATAATGCTAACTTTTCCCCAACTACGGGTTTGAATCGCAAAAATTAATGGCGCTCCAATTCCACCAGCACCTACTAAACCAAGTGTCGCAGCACTTCTTACTGCAATTTCAAAATGATTAAGTGAAAGTGAGGTATAAATCGGCATCAAAGAAGGTATTCTGACATAAAAAAATGTTTGCCAAAAATTGGCACCTACTGCTTCAGCATCCTCAATT
>NZ_DAMDAK010000009.1:0-7367 GCF_032094055.1 Carnobacterium sp. | reverse complement strand
TCTGTGTATAACTTGCCTAACATTCCAATATGATGAACTCCGATTGCCATCACACCCGCAAAAGGCCCTGGTCCAACCACTTTAACAAAAATAATAGCAAAAACTAATTCTGGAAAAGCACGTAAGACATTACAAACAAATTTTCCGATTTTTGAAACAAAGGGTGCAGATTTCCATAAATTTGATGCGCTTAATAAGGTAAATGGAATGGCTAATACTGTTCCAATCGCTGTTCCTAAAAAGGCAATTCCTATTGTCAAAAGGAGCAAACTAATTAAATCTTCTCCACTACCATCGTATACAAAAGACCAATCTGGTTGGCTCAATCCTTTTAAAACATCTAATCCCATAGACAAAGAAAAGGTACTTAACCCAGAATAATCAATACTAACTGCTGAATAACTAAGTAATACCAATAAGAGAATTAGAAAAAAGATTGTTTTTTTACTCATATCTTTAATCATCATGCTAAAGCACCTCTTACTCTTTCACTTATTTTATCCACAATTGCAACTGTAACTAAAATGGTTAGAATGATAATTGAGACCCGCTCATACGTCATTAAAGCAAGAGATGAGTTTAGAATCACACCGATTCCTCCAGCTCCAACATACCCTAAAACAGTCGATGCTCTAACATTTACTTCAAAAGCATAAAATGAATAACTAGCAAATTGACTAAAAACTTGTGGTGCAATGGCCCATACTGCTATTTGAGTTCTAGTTGCTCCAACTGCAAGTTGTGCTTCAATTGGCTCAAAATCAATTGTTTCAATAGATTGGAACATTAACTGGGAGACCATCCCAAATGTAAAAATAGCTATTGTCAAAACACCTGTGGCTTCACCGATACCAAAAATAGCAACCAATAACGCAGCTAAAAGCAAAGTTGGAATGGTTCGTACCAAACTTAATATAAAACGGCAAATCATTGAAACAAAGTTATTCCCTGTCACAACTGGTGTTGCTAAAAAACTAACGGGTATGGCTACTACCACACCTAAAAAAGTTCCCAACAATGACATTTGTAATGTCTTTATTAATGGAGTAATTAATTTAGAAAAATATCCAAAGTCTGGATGCATTAAACGGGATAAAAACACAACAATTTGATCCGAATTAGTAAAAACCTTTTGAAAATCTGCCTCAGTTATAACTACACTAAATTGAAACAACATGAGCAAAACTACCAAAGTCATTAAATGTTTATACCAATTAAAATGAACAGTTTCTTTAATTTTCACTAGCATTTCCTACCTTCTCATCAAAGATACTTTTGCCATAAATCGTTTCGAGGCGTTTGTCTGTTAACTCTTTAGGCTTGCCGTCAAAAACAACTTCTCCGCTTTTTAAAGCAATAATTCTTGTAGAGTATTCTCTAGCCAGTGGAATTGAGTGTAAATTAATTAAAATGGTTTTATTTAACTGTTGATTGATTTGTTGTAAATCATCCATAACTTTTTGAGTTGTAATTGGATCAAGAGAAGCGACCGGTTCATCTGCTAAAAACACAGGTGCTTGTTGAACTAAGGCGCGGGCAATTAAGACTCGCTGTTGTTGTCCACCACTTAGCTCATCGCTTCTAGTATGTAACTTATCTGATAATCCAACACTTTCTAAAGCATCCACAGTTCTTTGGTAATCTTCTTTTGTAAATAAGCCAAAAATACTTTTCAATGTACTATAATAACCCAATCGGCCGGATAAAACATTTTTTTGAACTGTACTTCTTCTAACTAAATTAAAATGTTGAGAAATCAAACCAATTTCTCGTCTGATTTGCCGCAACTCTTTCTTACCGGCATGAGTAATGGAACGATTGTTCACCTTAATTTCACCAGTTGTTATCGGTTCTAATCGATTGACAGATCGCAACAACGTACTTTTACCTGCTCCACTTAACCCAATAATCGATACAAATTCCCCTTCGTTAATGGTTAAATTAATATTTTGAAGCCCCTTGACCCCATTAGGATAGATTTTTGAGACATTATCAAAAACAATCATACTTACCTCCACTAATTCTTCATTCAAAGAGCCAAGGATAAAAAAGTTATCCTAAGCTCTTAGTTTAATTTATTCAGCTGCTTTTTCTGTGTATTCGCGAATCGTATCATAAGCTGAGTCGGCTGCTTCTTCATAACCTAAATGGCTCCAAAGCGTCATGGCTTCAGCACCTTGTTCGTCATCTTTCATATTTAAGAATGCTTCTTTAATTTGCTCTTTTAATTTAGCATCCATTGATGGTTGCACAGCAATTGCGTCATTTGGAATATCGCCTTCTGTTAAATATAAAACTTTTAACTCTTTAAATAAATCCTTATCCGGAAAAGCTGAACCAAATACATTTCTAGCTCCTTCAAAAACAAAAGCAGCATCTATTTGTCCATTTAAAACAGCTGTGATTTCACTTGGAATATCGTTTACTGTTGTTAATGTCGATTCTATCGTTGGATCAACTCCTGCGTCTTTCATTTCAGCAACTGGATAGATATACCCACTAGCCGAATTAGGACTCAATGTAGCAATTTTTTTACCTTTTAGATCTGTTAATTTGTTTATATCACTATCTGCTTTTACTAAAATTTCACCTTTAAAGGTATTGGTTAATTTTCCTTCTAAAGGAAGTCCTGTTTCTAAATCCATATCTTCAAGTTGAGAAGTTAAAATAGCTTCAGCTGCATCCATATCTTTAGCTTGAACATACGCTGCTGGTGGCATCACGCCAATATCAACTTGTCCAGAAGCCATGGCTTCAACAATTGTTGAATAATCTGTTGCTAATGTAACGGACACTTCACGATTGAGCACTTTAGATAAATATTCAGCAAAAGGTTTTGTTTTAGCTTCCATGGAACCATCATTATTTGTCGGAACGAATTGAACCACTAATTTTTCTTTGCCGTCTATTTTAGCATCCTCTTTAGTTGCCTTCGCCCCACAACTTGCTAGAGTTGCTACTGCTAAAATACTTAAGAAGCCTGTTGCTAATTTTTTAAAACTCATTTTGTCTCCTCCTATGGAAATATCTTTTTAGTACATTTACAGAATACCAATATTTTCATTTTTTTGAAGTGACACACGTCACATTTACCTTTATTTTACATTCATTTTACATATATATCACTAATAATGTTCGTGTTGTGACATATTTGATTCTACTATATAATAGAAACAATGAAAGAATAACTCGAGGAGCTTAAAGACCCTATGAAAAAAATCACTGATAATGCTGCCATAATGGAATGCATTGATACTTATAATTTACAATCGTATTTAGATAATGATTTATTGCCCATCTCTGCTTTATGTTCTTTCGAAAAAGACGAACATCTCATTCGCTTAGAAACTCCGTCAGAGTACTTGTATTTTCTTCTTGAAGGCAACGTTAGAGTCTATTCGTATTCTTCTGACACTCAGAACATTGTCATTAATCGTAGCCAGCCTGTCACTCTTCTAGGTGAAGCTTCCTCTTTGTGGGAGCTCATGCCTCAAAGTAACGTCAAAGCAGAAACAGATTGCCTTTGTCTAGGAATCAGCCTAAAAAAACATCGTGGGCTTTTACAACATGATGTTCGGCTTTTACAAAATATATGTCAGATTTTAAGTTATCGTTTAAATTCAGGTGTCAATTTAGCTAACTCTCTAACGGAACCAGTCGAAATTAGATTAGCTAAATTTATTTTAGAAAATAGTCTTAATCAAAAATTTTCTTTTCAATTAACAACTTGTGCTGCAATTTTAAATGTAAGCTATCGACACTTACTTCGAACAATTACCAGTTTTAGAGAAGGAAATATTTTAAAGAAGGAAAAAAACTATTACCTCATTGAAGACACAAATAAACTGGAAAAAATTGCAGAAAACCTCAGCTAACAAAAAGACATTAACAAGTTTTTTTCACTCATCAATACCAAATATGTACAATCAAAAAAACCTTTGCTGCTCGTAATGGGTCCGAGCAGCAAAGGTCTTATTTATTTTACTGTATCAAAAGGATACTTTATTTTTTTAAGTTGTAGAAAGATTTTAAGCCATCGTAAACAGCTAGGTCGCCTAATTGGTCTTCAATACGTAACAATTGGTTGTATTTCGCAATACGGTCTGTACGTGAAAGAGAACCTGTTTTGATTTGACCAGCATTTGTTGCAACAGAGATGTCAGAAATTGTTGAATCTTCTGTTTCACCAGAACGGTGAGAAACTACTGCTGTATAACCAGCTTTTTTAGCCATTTCAATCGCATCAAATGTTTCAGTTAATGTACCAATTTGGTTAACTTTGATAAGGATCGAGTTTGCAACTCCCATATCAATTGCTTTAGATAATTGTTTAGTGTTAGTAACAAATAAGTCATCACCTACTAATTGAACTTTAGAACCTAAAACTTCAGTTAATTTCTTCGTACCTTCCCAGTCATTTTCGTCTAAGCCATCTTCGATAGAGATAATTGGGTATTTTTCAACCAATTCTTCGTAGAATTTGATCATTTCTTCAGCAGTTTTTTCGCCTTCGCCTGAGTCAGCTAAGTCGTAAACGCCTTTTTCTTTATTGTAGAATTCTGAAGAAGCAGCATCCATTGCAAGAAGAACGTCTTCACCAGGTTTGTAACCAGCTTTTTCGATTGCTTCGATAATAACTTCAAAACCTTCTTCGTTTGATCCTAGGTTAGGAGCGAATCCACCTTCGTCACCAACTGAAGTAGCTAATCCTTTAGATTTTAAGATTCCTGCTAATGCATGGAATACTTCAGCACCCATACGTAGAGCTTCTTTAAATGATGGAGCTCCTACTGGCATAATCATAAATTCTTGGAAGTCGATACTGTTATCAGCATGCGATCCGCCATTGATAATGTTCATCATTGGAGTTGGCAATACTTTAGCATTGAACCCGCCTAAATATTGGTATAAAGGAAGATCTAAATAGTCAGCAGCTGCACGTGCAACAGCAATAGAAACACCTAAAATAGCATTTGCTCCTAATTTTCCTTTGTTAGGAGTTCCGTCTAATTCAATCATTGTTCTATCGATTGCCATTTGGTCACGTACATCGAAACCAAGAATAGCTTCTGAGATAATGTTGTTTACGTTATCTACAGCTTTCAAAACGCCTTTTCCGCCGTAACGAGATTTGTCTCCGTCACGTAGTTCAACTGCTTCATGTTCTCCTGTTGAAGCACCTGATGGAACCATACCGCGTCCAAATGCGCCGCTTTCTGTGTAAACTTCTACTTCGATTGTTGGGTTGCCGCGTGAGTCTAATACTTCACGTGCTAAAATATCTGTAATAAATGGCATTTTTATTTCTCTCCTTTGAGTTTCAATAATTTTTACCTAGGATATATTATCCATGGTTTCATTTTAGTTAACTTTCGCTTAAGATGCAATGTATTTCCACTATTTCACATTTGTTCCCCATCTTCATATAAGTTCTTTCATTCAACTCCATTAAAGATAAGAGAAGTATAAGCTGCAGCTTATTCCACTTGTTTTTCAATGAAGCCTACCGTGAATGATCAAAATTATACTCCCTTATCTGCGCAAATAAGTTAGACGAAAATGAAAGAGTGATCGTTAAATAGGTAAAATCCATTACTATTCTTTTAAGTCCTTTAGGGCGTTCAGCGTTCTACGCATCCTTTTTTAGTTGAGCTGCGAACGCTAGGCATTCGGAAAAAAGATGAAATTATCCTCAAGGCTTTTAGCCTTTTGCGGGAATTTCTCTATTTTTCTGTCATGCCTGTTCAGCGTTCTACGCATCCTTATTTTTGGATAAGGCTTTCTCCAGTCATTTCTGCTGGTTTTTTAATGTTTAACAAGTCCAACATCGTTGGTGCAATATCTGCCAAACGACCGTCTTCACGTAATGTAACACCTTTTTTCGTTACAATTACTGGAACCGGAACAGTTGTATGAGCAGTATGCGGTTTTCCTTCTGGAGTGATCATTGTATCTGCATTGCCGTGGTCAGCAAAGATGATAGCATAGCCGTCTTTGGCAATAATCGCATCTACTACACGTCCTAAGTTTTCGTCTACTGCTTCGATTGCTTTGATCGTTGGTTCTAACATACCTGAGTGGCCAACCATGTCTGGGTTAGCAAAGTTTAAAATGATCGCATCGGATTTGTCTGCTTCAATATCAGCTACTAATGCATCCGTTACTTCATAAGCACTCATTTCAGGTTTTAAATCATACGTTTCTACTTTTGGAGAAGGAATCAAAATACGATTTTCTCCTGGGAATTCTTCATTACGTCCACCGTTCATAAAGAAAGTGACATGCGGATACTTCTCAGTTTCTGCAATTCGTAATTGCGATAGACCTTCATTAGAAAGAACTTCTCCAATGACATTTTTTAATGCGATTGGTTCAAAAGCAACTTCTGCTTTAATGCTTGGATTGTAAAGTGTCATTGTCACAAATTTAACATTTTCAGCTCTTACACCGCGATCGAAGTGTTCCCACTCGTCGTCTGTAAAGGCATTCGATAATTGAATAGCACGGTCAGGGCGGAAGTTAAAGAAAATAATGGAATCATTGTCTTCAATTGTTGCTACCGGTTTGCCGTCTTTTTCAATTACTGTCGGAATTACGAATTCGTCAAATTTTTCTGAAGCGTAGCTGGTTTCAACAGCTTCCATTGCACTATGTGCTTTAACACCTTCGCCATGAGCGATTGCATTGTACGCTTTTTCAACACGTTCCCAACGTTTGTCGCGATCCATTGCATAAAAACGTCCAGAAACTGTCGCAATTTCACCTGCTCCAATTTCTTTCATGGCTTTTTCTAATTGTTCAACATAACCAATACCTGAATTGGGTGCTACATCACGTCCATCAAGAAAAGCATGAACGTACACCTTGCCTACACCTTTTTCTTTGGCTGTTTTAATCAAAGAAATCAAGTGGTTGATATGGCTGTGAACTCCTCCGTCTGATAAAAGTCCGAACAAATGCAAAGCTGATTGTTTTTCAATCGCTTGATCCATTGCACTGCTTAAAACAGGGTTTGTTTGAAATTCGCCTTCTTCAATTGCTTTATCGATTCGGGTCAAACTTTGATAAACAATACGCCCAGCACCAATATTGGTATGTCCAACCTCAGAATTTCCCATTTGGCCTGCTGGAAGTCCAACATCCAAGCCGGAAGCTTTCAATTGACTGTGAGGATATGTTGCCATATAACGATCGAAATTAGGTTTTTTTGCTTGTGCTACCGCATTACCCATTACTTCGTTACGCCATCCAAGTCCATCAAGAATAATGATGGCTACTGGTGATTTACTCATTATTTAATAGCCCCCAATAATGCTAAGAAAGATTCTGTTTCTAAACTTGCACCGCCGACTAAAGCTCCATCAATA
>NZ_DAMDAK010000008.1:39625-45290 GCF_032094055.1 Carnobacterium sp. | reverse complement strand
TGATGAACAGAGACTATGAGCTGATTTTATTAGCAGCCGGTCAGGGGACGCGCATGGGGACTTCAAAAAATAAAATTCTATTGCCGCTCTTGAATAAGCCGTTGATTGCTTATCCTTTGCTCACTTTTTTAAGTGATCCTAATTGCCGGCATATGATTGTGGTAGCAAAAAAAGCTGAGATTCCCTTATTAAAAAAATGGATTCAAGCAGAAGTACCAAAAGCAACTATTCCGATCACGTTCGTCGAGGGCGGACTGGAAAGGCAAGACAGTGTCTATTGCGGATTGCAAAAATTGCAGCAGACTACCGGTTTTGTCCTGATTCACGATGGCGCCCGTCCTTTCATTGAACGGCAAATGATTGAACGATTGAACGAAAAAGTTCGTAAGACGAACGCGGCCATTTTAGGAGTACCGGTTAAAGATACTATCAAAATGGTGCAGCAAGAAAAAATAACAGCAACTTTGCCTCGCCCTGCACTCTGGCAAGTTCAAACCCCTCAAGCATTTAGTAGTCCGCTGATTCTTAAAGCCCATCAAAAGGCGCAAGATGAAGGCTTTTTAGGTACGGATGATGCTTCATTGGTTGAACGTTTAGGAGAAACAGTGACGATTGTTGAAGGAAGTTATGATAATATCAAAATCACCACTCCAGGCGATTTGATCACAGGAGAAGCGATATTAAAACAGCAGCAAAGAGAACAATTAAAAGAACAGGAAGAGACGACTATGCTAAGAATTGGACAAGGATATGATGTACATCAACTGGTTCAGGAGCGTCCTTGTATTATCGGCGGCGTAACCTTGCCTTTTGAATGGGGATTATTAGGCCATTCAGATGCCGATGTGTTATTGCATGCTGTAATCGATGCACTGCTTGGCGCATCTGGAAAAGGCGATATCGGGCATTTTTTCCCAGATGATGATCCAGCGTTTAAAGATGCCGATTCAAGGGTATTGTTACGAAAAGTTTGTCAGGAATTAACAGCGGCAGATTTTAAAATCGGCAATATCGATGCAACGATTTTGGCCGAAAAGCCTAAAATGCAACCTTATTTAGCAGAAATGAAAAAAAACTTAGCATATGATTGTCAAATAGGTATCGAACGTGTTAACGTAAAAGCGACGACATCTGAAAAAATGGGTTTTGTCGGTCGCCAAGAAGGTATCGCAGCAATGGCCATTTGTTTATTAGAAAAAAATAAAATGTAGGAATGAGGAAAGAACGATGACAAAAAAAGTTCGCGTACGCTATGCACCAAGCCCAACAGGACATTTGCACATTGGGAATGCCCGGACAGCGTTATTCAATTATCTATTTGCCCGTCATAATGATGGAGACTTTATTATCCGGATTGAAGATACGGATCAAAAAAGAAACATTGAAAATGGAGAAAAGAGCCAATTAGAAAACTTAAAATGGTTGGGAATGGATTGGGATGAAAGTCCGGATAATCCAGGAGAATACGGTCCTTACCGTCAATCCGAAAGACGGGCCATCTATGATCCATTAGTAGAGCAGTTGTTATTGAGCAACCGCGCTTATAAATGTTATTGTTCTGAAGAAGAATTAGAAGCTGAACGGGATGCACAAAGAGCTCGTGGAGAAATGCCTCACTATGGCGGGAAATGCTCGCATTTGACTCCTAAAGAACAACAAGAAAAAGAAGCTTCAGGGATTGAACCGGTCATTCGTTTCCGCGTTTCGTCAGAAAACACGTATAGTTTTGAAGATATGGTAAAAGGTCCGATTACGTTTGAAGCAGCAAGTGTGGGAGGCGACTTTGTGATCGTTAAGCGTGACGGCATGCCTACATATAATTTTGCAGTAGCGGTTGACGACCATTATATGGAGATTACGCATGTTTTACGTGGGGATGATCATATTGCTAATACGCCGAAGCAATTGATGATTTATGAAGCATTTGGCTGGAAAGCACCGCAATTTGGCCATATGACGTTGATCATCAATAGCGAAACAGGTAAAAAGTTAAGTAAGCGTGATGAAAGTATTCTTCAATTTATTGAACAATACCGTGACTTAGGTTATTTGCCAGAAGCCATGTTCAATTTTATTGCATTACTAGGCTGGTCGCCAGTTGGAGAAGAAGAAATTTTTGATCAAGCAAGTTTTATTAAGATGTTTGACCCTGATCGCCTAAGCAAATCTCCAGCTGCTTTTGACCCTAAAAAATTGGACTGGATTAACAATCAGTATATGAAACAAACGGATCTTGAAACAGTGACAGCTCTTGCAGTGCCGCACTTGGTCAAAGCAGGGTACATTGAAGCAGATTTATCTGAAGAAAAAAAAGAATGGATCCAAAAAGTAGTCGGTTTGTACCATGAACAAATGAGTTATGGAGCTGAAATCGTTGGATTAGCCAGCTTATTCTTTACTGAAACACCGGATTTGGATGAAGCAGCCAAAGAAGTATTAGCAGGAGAAACGGTTCCTGAAGTCCTTAAAGCTTTCGATAAAGTTCTAAGTGAATTAGAAACCTTTGATGTTGCTAGTATTAAAGCTGGAATCAAAACTGTGCAAAAAGAAACAGGTATTAAAGGTAAAAATCTCTTTATGCCGATTCGTGTAGCGGTTACTGGACAAACCCATGGTCCTGAATTGGGTGAAACCATTGAATTACTAGGTCGTGAAAAAGCTAAAGCGCATTTGCAAACGGCGATTGCTCATTTATAAAATAAAGACAACGTAATTGAATAGCATAAAAACAGTGACGAGAAAGAGTAGCTTGAAATAGGATCCAAAGAGAATCTGTAGCGGTGGAAGCAGATGGTCTGTTCGAGTGAAGTGCCTCTCTGAGTTAGGGTACTGAAAATAAGTAGGTACCTGTCGGCTAACAGCCGTTATAGTGTCCAAGGTAGCTGAGAATGGAATAAATAAACATTCCTTTTAGCTATAAAGCAAAGTGGAACCACGTAAACAGCGTCTTTTATGCAGATAAAAGGCGCTGTTTTGCATTTCAAGAAACCAGTGATTGTTATTTTCCTGAAGGAAGCGGGGGAAAAAAGTGTACAGATTAAAAGAAGATATCCAAACCATTAAAAAGAAAGATACTTCCGTTAAAAGCACACTTGAAATCATTTTAACCTATCCAAGTTTTTATGCGATTTTATTTCATCGCGCAGCTCATCAGCTTTATAAATGGAAATTGTATTTACTTGCACGAATCATCGCTAATTTTTCAAGATTTATGACTGGAATTGAAATTCACCCAGGAGCTGTTATTGGCAGAAGATTTATGATCGATCATGGCATGGGTGTTGTAATAGGGGAAACAGCTGTCATTGGAGATGATGTTTTAATGTTCCATGGCGTAACGTTAGGCGGTACAGGCAAAGATAACGGCAAACGGCATCCAACTATTGGCAATAACGTCTTATTGTCGGCACATGTTCAAGTGATTGGACCGATCACTATTGGAGACCATGCTAAAATAGGAGCTTCAGCAGTCGTATTGGAATCTATCCCAGCTAATGTAACGGCAGTTGGAATTCCTGCTAAAGTGGTCAAAAAGAAGCAAGCCGCTTCAATTGATTCGCCTTCATTTAAGGAATGAGTAAAGGAGAAGTGAAAAATGTTAAAAATATACAATACGCTAACAAGAGAAAAAGAACTATTTACACCACTGGAAGCGGGTAAAGTAAAGATGTATGTTTGCGGTCCGACAGTGTATAATTACATTCATATCGGAAATGCTCGGAGTACAGTGGCTTTTGATACAGTTCGCCGTTATTTAGAATACCGTGGTTATCAAGTAGACTTTGTTTCTAATTTTACGGATGTTGACGATAAAATCATTAAAGCTGCTAAAGAATTGAAACTGACTGCACCGGAAGTAGCCGAACGATTTATTCAAGCTTATTATGACGACACAAAGGCATTAGGAGTAGAAAAAGCAACGATTAATCCGCGTGTAATGGATAACATTCCAGAAATTATTGACTTTATAACGGTTTTGATTGAAAAAGGCTATGCTTATGCAGTAGCTGGAGATGTCTATTACCGGACACGTAAGTTTAAAAAGTACGGGCAATTAAGCGGAATTTCGCTTGATGAGTTAGAAGTTGGGGCAAGCAACCGAACAGAAGCAAGCGAAAACGAGAAAAAAGAAGATCCATTAGATTTCGCTTTATGGAAAGCTGCTAAACCAGACGAAATCAGTTGGGAAGCTCCTTGGGGTGCCGGACGACCTGGTTGGCATATTGAATGTTCCGTTATGGCCACTAAGTATTTAGGCGATACCATTGATATTCATGCAGGAGGGCAAGATTTAACTTTCCCGCATCATGAAAATGAAATTGCTCAAAGTGAGGCTAAAACTGGCCATCCATTTGCCAATTATTGGATGCACAATGGTTTTGTGACGATGGAGAATGAAAAAATGAGTAAATCATTGGGAAATTTTGTTTTGGTCCATGATATGATCAAACAAATGAATCCGCAAATTTTGCGCTTCTTTATGGCTACAACCCAATATCGGCGTCCAATCAGCTACAATGATACAACGATCGAAGAAGCACGTGTCAATCTAAATCGATTGAAAACAGCTTTTGATAACACTTTTTACCGGTTGACCGATGCTGTGGAACAGACTTTGAATGACCAACCATATTTAGACCAACTGGCTGAATTTAAAAAGCATTTTATTCAAGAGATGGATGATGATTTTAATGCAGCTAACGGCATTACGGTGATTTATGAGATGGCTAAGGCAATGAACATTTATAGCGAACAACAAGAAGTATCAGCCGTTGTTTTAAAAGCTATGCTGGCACAGTACCAAGAACTGATGAGTATTTTTGGGATTACATTTGAACCAGATGCCTTATTAGATGATAAAATTGAAGCCTTGATTGAAGAACGCACGGCTGCTCGCGCGAATAAAGATTTCCAACGAAGCGATGAGATCCGAGATTTACTAAAAAGGGAAGGAATTATTTTAGATGATACCCCACAAGGAACCAGATGGAGAAGAAAGTAACAAAGAGACAGTAGAAAAAGATTGGTCTCTTTTAAATGGACTAGCATTGGCTTATGTAGGCGATGCGATTTATGAAATTTACATTCGTGAACACTTAGTGCAGATTGGTTACACACGCCCAAATCAATTGCATAAAACGGCAACCAAATATGTTTCAGCAAAAGCACAAAGCAGTTTGATGCATGAGATGCTGGAAGAAGAAAATTTTTTAACGGAAGAAGAAGTGACCATGTACAAGCGCGGCCGAAATGCTAAAAGCCATACATCGGCTAAAAATGCAGATATCGTGACGTATCGTACGTCAACTGGCTTTGAAGCCTTAATGGGTTACTTACATTTGTCTAAACAAACAGAACGGCTGGAAGCAGTGATCAGCTGGTGTATTCATAAAGTGGAGGTGCAACATGCCAAAAGATAAAAATACCTTTCATAAACGCAATTCGAAGCAAACACGTCGTTCGTCTCATCAAGAAAAGCCAAAAAACAGCCCAAGAAAACCGGTTGAAACGGTGGAAGAAGAGGAACGCGATTTAATTGCTGGGCGCTTGCCGGCTATTGAGGTTTTAAAATCAGACCGTGATATCAATAAGATCTTTATTCAAGAAGGTCTAAGCGGCTCTAAGATGAATGACATTCAACAATTGGCTAAAAAACGCAGTATTC
>NZ_DAMDAK010000008.1:35603-39615 GCF_032094055.1 Carnobacterium sp. | reverse complement strand
CATTTGTCCCTAAAGCGAAGTTGGATCAACTAGTTGACGGCATAACGCATCAAGGTGTAGTGATTGCAGTTGCTGCTTTTCAGTATGCAACGATTGATGATTTATTTGCTGCAGCTGCCGAAAAGAATGAAGCACCATTTTTTATTATTCTGGATGGAGTGGAAGATCCTCATAACCTTGGTTCAATTATGCGGACAGCTGATGCCAGCGGAGCACATGGGATCATTATTCCAAAACGACGTGCAGTTGGACTGACGGCTACTGTAGCAAAAGCTTCTACGGGTGCTATTGAACATGTACCAGTAGCGCGAGTGACGAACTTAACACAAACGATCAATGAGCTGAAAGAACGCGGTGTGTGGTTATATGGGACAGATATGGCTGGACAAGATTACCGTGAGTGGGAAACCAGCATCCCAATCGGTTTAGTGATCGGTAATGAAGGAAAAGGGATTACTCGGCTAGTCAAAGAACAAATGGATGGGATGCTAACTATACCGATGACTGGACATGTACAAAGTTTAAACGCAAGTGTCGCTGCCAGCCTTTTGATGTATGAGGTCTACCGCGGACGGCATAAAAGTTAAATGATAATTGGATGAGGAAAGGGGGCTAAAATATTATGAAAAAAGAATTGTTAATTATTGATGGGTATAATATGATAGGTTCGTGGCCAGAGCTAGTGAGATTAAAAGACAAAGATGAAATGAATGATGCACGTGATTTGTTGCTGCACGAATTAGCAAATTACCAGCAGTATGAAGACATTGAAATTCGTGTGATATTTGATGCCCAACTTGTCCCTGGCATTCAAAAATCCTATAAAAAGTATAATTTGTCAGTTGTTTTCACAAAAGAAGGAGAAACAGCGGATAGTTATATTGAACGAATGATCGGAGAAGAAAATTTACTGATTACGCAAGTAACAGTTGCAACGAGTGATCTTGCAGAACAATGGTTAGTTTTTCAAAAAGGCGCTTTAAGAAAATCTGCTAATGAATTGTATAAAGATTTACAGTTAGCTAAAAAATCCATTGAAGCCGATGCAAAAGATTACCGCTTTCAAAGTTACCGCCGCAATTCTCCATGGAACCGTCTCCAATTAGATAAACTTGAAAAGCTGAGAGATGACTTAACAAAAGAATAAACTGGAACAACTTATTTTTTAGAAACTTTCGAGAATAGTAGACCCGAAAACATAATGTTTGTTATTTTTTTCAGCTTTAAAAGTAGATGATCTAAAGGAGGAGCAGGATATGTTAGAGAAAGAACAGCTTTATGTACAAATGAGTGATGATGAGTTGATTCAACTCATCAAAAATGGTAACGAGGAACTATTTGATATTATTTTTCAACGGTACTATGTTTTAGCGATAAAAACGATAAAAGATTTTTACTTAAAGAGTTATGAACTGGAAGATTTATTACAAGAAGCCCGGATGGTCTTCCTTAAAGTGATTCATACTTATGATAGTGAAAAAGGTCACACGTTTGGAAATTTTTATAAATTAAATCTAAAGCATCATATTTTTAGCTTGGTCCGAAAGGATATGGCTAAGAAAAGAAGGCTTGAAAAAAATGCTGAGTCGTTGGAAGGCTTACTTGAGAAAAAGGAACATATGCAGCACTACATACTTCATGGAAAGGAGCAATTACCGACCGTTGAACTTTTACAAGTTCGAGAAAAATTAGTAGACTACCAAGAAACACTTTCTGGATTCGAACAACGTGTCTTTTTAAATTATATTCATCATATGGAAGTAGAAGAGATTGCTGATAAGTTAGAGTGTGATCTGATACAAGTCAAAAATGCTTTAGATCGTTGTAAACGTAAAATGAAACATTTATTCGATTAAATTAAGTGAGTAGGGAAAGTTGAACCAATAAAATAAAGATTGTTTTCCATCTAAATGTAAGCGCATTCCTTGCAAAGACAAAAAAATTAAAAAAGTCAACAATCTGTCTGTCTACTATTCTTGCAAGTTTTTAAAAGGGTATAAAAAAGGAGGTCGAGACTGTTGTCTTGACCTCCTTTGCTTATTCAACTGCTTAATTTAGAATATATTTTAAAAAGCAGTTTCTTTTTCATTAAAGAGAACGATTCAATAAACTACAAGTAATTTCGCGAATAATGGCTTTTTCAGGCTGATCTGGCAATTGTTCAATGCGAGCAAGTGCTTTTTTCGTATATTTTTCTGCTAATCGTGCAGCTTCGGATAAGCTGCCTGATTCAATCACTAACTGTTGAACTTCTTTAGCATCTGCTTCAGTCATGGTTGCTTTTTTAGCAATCAATTGTTGCAGCCGTGGATTCTTTTTGCGTAAAGCATAAATCAGCGGGGCGGTATAAATACCTTGTCGAACATCTTCTAAAACAGGCTTGCCGAATACATCAGAAGCTTGCGAATAATCTAAAATATCATCCATAATTTGAAAGGCCATTCCGATATGGCTGCCGATATAATAACAATTTCTGGCAAACCACTCTGTTTGGCCGCCATTCAAAGCCCCTGAATAACAAGCTAATGAAAATAATTGAGCTGTTTTGCCAGATATTTGTGTTAAGTAATTGCGAATCGTCATTTGTTGTTGATACCGCAAATGCATTTGATCGAGTTCGCCCATCAGAATGCGTTCCATTCCTCTAGTATTGATTTCCATGTGATCTGCTGTAGCAGCATAAGAAGATAGTAAACGAAAGCAGACAGTAAATAGGTAATCGCCTGCATAAACAGCGACATCTTTGCCGTACTTGCTTTGTACACTAGGTTTCCCACGCCTTTGCGGGGAATCATCAATAATGTCATCATGGATCAAAGTAGCCGTATGCAATAATTCAATCGCAGCAGCAACTGCCTGAGTACGATCTGGCCGCTCCTCATCGCCAAATTTAGAAAAGAGTAGCGTATAAGCAGGGCGAACCATTTTACCGCCGGAATAGATATGGTCTACAAGTACGGTTTCAATTTCTTTATTGCGTAGACGAACTTGTTTAGCCATTAACTGGGTCACTTTTTCCAGCTCTTTTTCTAATTCAGGGTAAGGTTTCCAAAGAGAATGAACAGGCATGACAGGTGCCTCCTTTATCTTATTTTTGTCGTTTTTTAATCTTTGATTGGTTTCAACCATTTGGTCTGCTGGTTCTTTTTAGCAGACTGAGTATAATAAACCGCTTGGAAATCGCGCAAAGTGCGCACATGTTCCAATAAGTAGTTTGCCGCAATTCCAATCGCTATGCCAGATAAAATCCCCATAAATGAAAGTACAGGCAAGTAAAGCATAACAGTCCAAGTCTGCGAAATCCAGCTGGCGACAACTAATTGACCGACATTATGCAAGATGCCACCGGTGGCACTGATGCCGATGATACTGACATATTTTGGTCCCAATTGTTTTACGAGCAGCATACCTAAGTAACTAAGAAGAGCTCCAACACAACTATACATAAAAGTAGATAATGTGCCGCCTAGTAAAGTTGTCATGATCAACCGCATCCACACTACTGTAAAACTATCTTTAAGCGGCAAGGTAAAAATTGCAATAATGGTGATGAGATTGGCAATGCCTAATTTGGCTCCTGGAGCAAAAGCAAAAGGAAAGGGAATGCTTCTTTCGACTAAACCAAGAATAACAGCTTGGGCAGCCAATAAAGCGATATAAACGATTTTTTGATTCTTGGTCATAGTAAAACCGGCCTCATTTCATAAATGTTTTTAAAAATAGAAAGTCGGTGCTTCTCCATATATAGAAAGCCATTAGATAAAATAGTAAGAGACAGCAAAGAAAAAAATTCTTACTTTCTTTGTTCTATCTTAATACTTTACATTTTAAAAATCATTAAAAAAGAAAAGAGTGAGAGCAGATGAACCTGCGTTCACTCTTTTTCTCTTAGTTGCTAAACCCCTTAGGATTTTTTGCCATACAACGAGCGAGGCGTGCCGTACCACCACTTGCCCGCAATTTTTTGGATCCATGGAATAACGTAGTAATCTAAACCAAGTGCACGTCCTGA
>NZ_DAMDAK010000008.1:33299-35555 GCF_032094055.1 Carnobacterium sp. | reverse complement strand
GCAATAGCAACAAAGACGAACCAAATGTTGGCCCAATAAAACATGCCGGATAAAGCAAAGCTGGCAACTAAGCCAATAGTTAAAGCACTTAACAACCAAACGAATAAGCCGGCAATTAAAGCTAAGCCAATAGCAATTTCAAGCAGTGTCATTACTTTTTGGAAAATCAAAGCGACTTCAGGAGTAGGGATCATGACTTTCATGATGCTTTCAAACCAGCCGGGTGCTTTAGAGAAAACCATCATCGGCTCTTCGCCGTAAACATAACTTAAACCAAAGACGGGTTTAGCAGCTTCAGCAACTGCTCCTGCATCAGCGGCTTCAGAAGCTCCAGTTGTAGCTTCTTGCAGCCATGAGAAAGGCAATGCGACTTCATTTCCAAACCAGCTAGTTGTTCCAAATAAACCAAAGGCTTTTTTCACACCTTCAAAGAGCCACATACTACCATAAAAAGCTCTCAGCGGTACGCTCCATAAAACATTTCCATAACGAGATAAGTGTCCGCGGAAGATATTGCGTTGGTCTTTAATATGGAAAAATTCATGGAAAAGGTATTGAACAGCATAGTAACCAGAACGAATACCGAAATAGTAATATAAATTAACTAAATGTTTCATTAAGATAGCTATAAAACCACTTAAGTGAATATTTTTTCCTAAATGGGCTACACCATATTTTGAACCGATTGAAACCATAAAACCTTGGTAGTTTCCGACATATTTTTTCTTTTCAGTTCCTTCAATGGACGCAATAATATTTTCAGCAGCTGTATGTCCAGTTTGTTCAGCAGCTTGTACGATTTGAGGAGTAGGCGTATTTTCAGTTTCTTCATAATAAACTAAGTCTCCAATAACATAAACGCCTTCGATGCCTTTAGCCTCCATGTATTCATTAGCTACTAAGCGGCCAGCACGTCCTGATTCCATATCAAAAGCTTCTACATCAGTATTAGCTTTTACACCAGCTGTCCAAATCAAAGTATAAGTTGGAATTTTTTGTCCTGATTTTAAGACGATATGATCAGGTTCAACAGCAGTAATAGGAGAATTTTTTAATAATTGAATGCCTTTTTTATCCATGAAACGTTCAGCTTTATCTGCATCTTTTCGTGTTAGCATATTTAAAATCGTTGGTGCTGCTTCTACGACCATCAGAGTGATTTCTGAAGGGGAAATCTTATTGTCTTTGGCCAAACGTTTTTTCCAATCCAGTAACTCGCCGATCATTTCAATACCTGTAAATCCAGAACCGCAAACCGTAAATGTCAGCATTGCTTTGCGTTTTGCTTCATCTCGTTCAAGAGCAGCTTTGGCAACCGTTGCTTCTATATGATGACGTATTTTTATAGCATCATCCATTGACCATAACGTAAAGGCATGTTCTTTTACACCGGGAGTCCCAAAGTCATTTGGTTCACCACCCATTCCTAAGACCAATTGATCAAAAGGAAAGATACCATTTTCTGTAATCACCATTTTTTTGTCATGGTCAATCTCAGTGACGTTGTCTGTTACAAGGGTAACATTTTTCAAACGGCAGAATAAACGTTGTAAATCGTATTGAATGGCTTCGGGCTCAACACGTCCACCGGCTACTTCATGTAACTCCGTCATATAAGTTTGATAAGAATGACGGTCAATCAACGTAATTTTGACATCTGGATTCTTTTTAAACCGTTTTGCTAGTTTTTTTGTGGCAGCAACGCCAGCAAATCCTGCACCAACCACAACAATATTTTTTGTAGACATAATTTTCTACTCCTTTTTATGTTATTAATTGAACAAATAATTGTAAAATAGTGCTAAATCTTTTTGGGTAAGGGGAACAAACAAAAATAATTAAATGAATCAGCGAAAAGAAAGTTAAACTATTCACAATTAATTCGAGTTAAGTATACAAGATAAAAAAAGGATTGTCTAGACATTTTTAGCTAAAATTGAAAAATAAAAGAGAAAAAAGATAAAAAAATAAAATTTAAAGATTCTTTGTGAAATTTATAGACAATTAAATCTAAATCAGTTATACTATTTTTAGATGAACTTCTCACTTGTGAAAAAATTATCAATAAGAGCAGTTCAGACTAAAAAAAAGGTGGTAAATAATCATGGAAATCAAAAAAGGATTTAAGTTGGCATCAGTTATTTTCGCATCCACACTCGTTTTAGCTGCATGTGGCAGTGATAATACAGCAAATGATACAAGTTCAGAAGCTGTTTCAAGCGGAGCAGTCTCAAGTGACGTTGCTTCAAGCGAAGC
>NZ_DAMDAK010000008.1:31380-33289 GCF_032094055.1 Carnobacterium sp. | reverse complement strand
TATCTTGATAAAGATGGCAACTTAAAATCAGAAGATGAAGAGTACCAAAAAGCTATGAAAGAAAAGTCAGGAACTGGCCCAGCAGAATACATCCCCGAATTAAATGCTGAATTAGTAGCTAAAGGCGATCCAGCTGATGTTGAAGTTGTAACCGGTGCGACACATTCTTCAGAATCTTTCAAAAAATATGCACAACAATTAGTTGATGCTGCTAAAGAAGGAAAAACAGAAACTATTATGGTTGACAATCAAGTAGAAGAATAAGGTTTTACAAGTACAACTTAGTGAGCTAAAATAACAAGGTCTTAGATAATTATTATCTAAGACCTTGTTGAAATTTTTCGATAATTTAATTTGAATGATTCAACTTGCTAAATTGGAATCAGTGCGAGGAGAGGTATTATAATGAAATTCAATTATAAATGGACAATGTTTTTCTTGTTATTTGGTGTCTTGCTGATTACTTCAGGGTGCGGTAAAAAAAACGAAGCGCGTGTTCTGGTAGATGAACCTTATAGCCGGACTGAGTTTTTGATGGGTACGGTCGTAAATGTAAAGATTTATAATGAAGGAAAAGAAGCGGTACTTGACCAAGTCTTTGACCGTATCGAAGAATTGGCTGCAAAAATTACCGTCAATGAAAAAGGCTCAGAGATTGATAAGGTAAATGCACAAGCAGGAAATGAACCTGTGGTTGTATCAGATGATGTATATGAATTACTCAAAGCTGCTTATGCGTACAGTAGTGAGAGCGAAGGCAGTTTTGATATGACGATCGGACCTTTGACTAATTTGTGGCATATTGGTTTTGATGATGCTAGAAAACCTGAACAAGCTGAAATTGACGCAACATTGCCGTTGATCGATTATCAGAAAGTAGAGTTTAACGATCAGGAACACAGCGTTTATTTGCCTAAAAAAGAAATGCTCTTAGATTTAGGTGCAATTGCTAAAGGGTATATTACAGATGAAGTCGTTAAAGTGCTGAAAGCCAATGAAGTAGATACAGCCATTGTGGATTTAGGGGGAAACATTTTTGTTTTGGGGCATAGCCCGCGAGCTGAGAATGCAGCATGGAATGTCGGAGTACAAAACCCTTTTGAAACACGTGGGGAAATTCTTGGTTCTTTACCCGTTACTAATCAAACGATTGTCACTTCAGGTATCTATGAACGCTTTATTGAGGTAGATGGAGTCAATTACCACCATTTGCTGGACCCTGAGACAGGTTATCCTTTTGAGAATGATCTAGCAGGTGTCAGTATTGTAACGGATAAATCTATTGATGGCGACGGCTTGTCAACGGTGATTTTTTCTAAGGGCTTGAAAGCCGGTTTAGATTTTGTCAATCAACGTGAAAATGTAGAAGCTATTTTTGTAACGAAAGACCGTTCTGTTTACGTATCGGATGGACTGAAAAAAAGCTTTCATTTAAATGACGATGATTTTACGTTAAAAAATTAAAGTAGAAAAATTATATAAAGAAGAGAAGGTGTTATCATGACACTGAAAGTTTTTTTAAAATTAGTTGAGATTCAAACGAAAATCGCTAGTTTGTTTCCTTTTCTATTAGGAATATTATTCGCACAATTTTATTTTGGCACCATCAACATCGGCAACACGCTGCTTTTCTTTTTAGCAATGCTGCTATTCGATCTGACGACTACAGCAATCAACAATTTGATGGATTACCAAAAAGCTAAAGACATCAGTTATAAAGAAAACACAAATATTATCGGACAGGAAAAAATCGCTGAAAAGACGGTGATTCGGCTGATTTTGACGATGCTGACCTTTGCTTCTTTGCTTGGACTTTGGCTGGTATTCCGTACGAATATCTTATTGCTCTTTTTAGGGGGTGCTTGTTTTATCGTTGGTATTTTTTATACCTTCGGACCACTGCCGATTT
>NZ_DAMDAK010000008.1:29335-31370 GCF_032094055.1 Carnobacterium sp. | reverse complement strand
TGGGAGAAGCTCTTTCAGGGGTAGTGATGGGTTTCGGGATTTTCTTTATCGCGGTTTACGTTAATGTGGCTCCAACAACCCTGATTGATTTGTCTTTTCACGGAACAACCTTTTTATTAGAAGGAAATATACTGACTATTTTAAAGATTTTTTGTGTCTCATTGCCGACTGTCTTTCTGATTGCCAATATTATGTTGGCAAATAATACTTGTGATTTAGAACAAGATATTAGCAATCATCGTTTTACATTGCCGTTTTATATTGGCAAGTCAAATGCGGTTTTATTATTTAATCTTTTGATGTATGCTTCTTATGTTATGGTGATTCTGGCTGTTATTTTTCGTTTATTGCATCCTATACTGCTCGGAGTACTCATAACCCTTATTCCTATTCGGAAAAATTTGCAGGAATTTAATCAGCGGCAAGTTAAAGAAGAAACCTTTTCCGTTGCCATTAAAAACATATCGTTGTTCTGCGGAGTAGAAATTCTCTTGTTAGCGGTTAGTCTATGGTTAAATTAAAAACAGACAACTATAGAGTGCAGCAAAAAAGAACAATTGACACTGTCTGCAAGAGATGGTAAATTTAGAAGGATATCACTAGCCAATTTAGAAAGTATAGGTGAAAAAATGGCTCTTAAAAAATCTGCTTTAGCTTGTTCTGTTTGCGGATCCAGAAACTATTCTAAAAAAGTGAATAGCGCAGGACGGACAGAACGCTTAGAAGTAAAGAAGTTTTGTAAATATTGTAACCAACATACCATTCATCGTGAAACGAAATAACAACAGATCCAAAGACCGTTCGGAGGGAATAGCATGGGTAAAATAAAGAATTTTTTTAGTGGCGTACGCAATGAAATGAAAGCTGTCACTTGGCCAACAAGCAGAGAACTGAAAAGAAACAGCCTCATTGTATTTGGAGTTTGTTTGATATTTGCAGTTTTCTTTATGGTTGTTGACTTCGGTATTGTTTCAATTCTTGATTTAATTTTTTAAAATTTAGGGAAACTACTAGCGGGATTACTTGCTAGATGGTATACTTAATGCAATTAATTGATGCGTGAAACCTTCCTTACTATAGATGAAGGTTTTTTTGTATGTCGTAAATAAAAAATTTAAGAATCATGAATAGCCAGATAATAGAGATAGGAGTTGTCAAGATGGAGCAAGTTGAAAGCGAAAAACACTGGTATGTCTTACACACATATTCAGGTTATGAAAATAAAGTGAAACAAAACATTGAATCACGTGCAAATAGTATGGGAATGGAAGATTACATCTTCCGTGTCGTCATTCCAGAAGAAGAAGAAACAGAAAAGAAAAATGGGAAAGACAAAGTAACAATGAAAAAAACTTTTCCTGGATACGTATTAGTAGAAATGATTATGTCGGATGATTCTTGGTACGTTGTTCGGAATACACCAGGAGTAACGGGCTTCGTTGGTTCTCACGGAGCGGGAAGCAAACCGGCACCGTTGCTGAATGAAGAGATCGAAGTCATTCTACGCCGTCTGGGTATCAGCTCGCGTCATAAAGAAATTGAATTTGAAGTAGGCGAAACAGTGACGATCATTGAAGGTGCGTTTAGCGGAATGACAGGGAAAATCACTGAAATCGAACACGAAAAAGCTAAATTAAAAGTAAACGTAGAAATGTTCGGTCGTGAAACAAGTACAGAACTTGATTTTGAACAAGCCGATAAAATCTAATTGTATATAGGGAAAAGTCTTTGAAAAGACGATTGAATCGATAACATTCTTTCGTCTTTGGTCAAAGGCTTTTTTTTAATCTGTAATATTAAAGTGAAAGTAATTTTCTTCTATTTGTTTGGTTTAATCAAAGCGGCGTTCTACAAAAGACACCTTATTGAAACGATCAACCAGTAAAATGGTAGAAGAAACGGTACCATATAGAGAATGTTGGATAAAAAGAGCTTCTTTTTCTTGTTGGTCTAGCGGAACATTGGCCCTTTCTTTCAACGGTGTGGTCAAAAAAGAAAAAAGAGACTCAATTTTAGGCAGCGCGTTGTTTTGAGT
>NZ_DAMDAK010000008.1:17974-29325 GCF_032094055.1 Carnobacterium sp. | reverse complement strand
AACTGTTCATTGCCTCTTATTACTTTAGGCCAAGGCGTGTCCAATGTGTCATTGCTTAATCCATGAGTGCCGGGTAAGACAGGAGTAAATTGATTTAATACACTATTATAATGAAACAATTCTTCTGCATCACCGATCAGCAAATTAAATCCATCGAATTGCAGCCGTTTTTCTTGCAACATCGATATAAAAGCTTCGGGGGAGGTTTCTGATGTCAAGTAGTCCCGAACAATATTCCCGCGAGATTGCGAATAAACAATTTTTTCTTTGGTATCGACCGCTGGATTATGGAAGTTGGTCAAAGCGGCAAAGCGGCTAGTTTTGGTTATGCCGAGCCAAGTGCCCATTTTGAGCAAATCTCTTCCAGCTAAGACAGTTGGAGCATCTTCCCAAAAATGAGCTGCAGCGGTTGGCCGGTCATAAGCTTCGTCTCGATTAGCGGTAAGAATCAACTTATACTTAGGGTGATCGTGAAACCGGAAGTTAAGTAAACACATAAGCTTTTTCCTCCTGTTTTTCTGGCATTACTGCATTACTATAGTAAGGTTAAGTATACGCAGGAAAAGAAAGCATTGCAAAATACGAGCTTAAACTCTGCCTCTTTTTAGGGGCTATGGTATACTGAGCGATGAAAATCAAACGTTGATTTAGCCATTCGTCATAGGGAAAGTGGGAGATTCAGATGAAACAAATCATCTTGTTTTTAGCGAGTTTAGTTAATGATATCCATGATTTGATCGCACAACGGTTCGGTGTTCAGCTTTCTGACAAGGACTTGCATTTTTGGGTGATTGGCCTAATTGGAATGGGGCTCTTTTTAGTGGTCTATTTGGTATTTAAATGGATCGAGACCTTTAAGTTTAAAACAACAATTTTAGCGTTTATCTATACTTTTACGCTGATGGTTGTTCTGGTGTTTGCGATCGAGATCCAACAAGCCATCACCAATAGAGGGAACATGGAATTCGCCGATGCAGCAATAGGGTTGTGGGGCTTTTTAGTATTCTTTTTCTTTTATGCGGTGATTGTTGGTGTTTTATATGGAATGATACGTGCCGTCAAAAAAACACGAAAAAAAGAGCCAATTAGGACTGAAGTGAAGGTTAAAGAAGAGCCGGCTAAACGATTTCGTTCAGAAAAAACAAAAAAGTGAAATTTAGGCTTGTCTTGCAGTAAGAAAAATGATATAGTCAGTGGGTACGTTTTGACGTATGAAAGAATGTGGGAGGGGAAATCTTAGCCCCATTAACCACATCACGGACTCATTCAAGGAGGTATGTCTCGTGGCCAAAAAAGTTGTTAAGTTAGTTAAATTGCAGATTCCTGCAGGAAAAGCAAGTCCAGCTCCCCCAGTAGGTCCAGCTTTAGGTCAAGCGCAAGTAAACATCATGGGATTCTGTAAAGAATTCAATGCTCGTACGCAAGACTTGAACGGCTTACTAACACCAGTTGTAATCTCTGTATATGAAGATCGTTCATTTACTTTTATTACAAAAACACCGCCTGCCGCTGTTTTGCTTAAAAAAGCTGCTGGTATTGATAAAGCATCTGGCGAACCAAATACGAAAAAAGTTGCAACTGTTACAAGTGCACAAGTAAGAGAAATTGCTGAAACAAAAATGCCTGACCTAAATGCTGCAACAGTTGAAGCAGCTATGCAAATGGTTGAAGGTACTGCACGAAGCATGGGATTCGTTGTCGAAGGCTAATTCCGCAACACGCTTCTCAGTGTCTCTCGTATGAAAAAAGACGAGGATCAAGTGGGAGGTAAAACCGTTATAACCACAATCAAGGAGGAAATGAATCATGGCTAAAAAAGGTAAACAATATTTAGCAGCTCTAGAAAAAGTAGACGCTGAAAAACTTTACTCAGTAGAAGAAGCTGTAGCTTTAGTACAAGAAACCAGTTTTGCTAAATTTGATGAAACTGTTGAAGTAGCATACAGACTTGGTGTTGACCCTAAAAAAGCTGACCAACAAATTCGTGGGGCAGTCGTTCTTCCGAACGGAACAGGTAAAACACAAAAAGTATTAGTTTTTGCTAAAGGCGAAAAAGCTAAAGAAGCAGAAGCAGCAGGCGCAGACTATGTCGGCGAAGCTGAACTTGTTCAAAAAATCAACGGCGGATGGTTTGATTTTGATGTTGTTGTAGCAACACCAGATATGATGGCTGAAGTTGGTCGTCTTGGACGTGTTCTAGGACCTAAAGGCCTAATGCCTAACCCTAAAACAGGTACTGTTACAATGGATGTTACAAAAGCAATCAACGAAATCAAAGCTGGTAAAGTAACTTACCGTGTAGACAAAGCAGGAAACGTCCATGCTCCTATCGGAAAAGTTTCATTTGACGCAGCTAAATTAATAGAAAACTTTAATACAATCAATGACACAATGCTTAAAGTAAAACCGTCAACTGCTAAAGGACAATACATCAAAAATGTATCAATCACTAGCACATTTGGTCCTGGGATCAAAGTAGACGTGAATACATTCGCTTAAGAATTGTGAAATAAGAATTAGAAATGTCTTGACCTGGACGACTTATCTTGATAAAATCGTCTAGGTTAAGAAATATTACCGAAGACAGTAGGTGGCTTTATGCCTTAATTTCCTGCCGAGGATGATATGTGA
The DNA here is from genome assembly GCF_032094055.1 of Carnobacterium sp. Lineage (GTDB taxonomy): Bacteria > Bacillota > Bacilli > Lactobacillales > Carnobacteriaceae > Carnobacterium_A. Next base: position 26,694 of record NZ_DAMDAK010000008.1, on the reverse strand, counting down.
AAGCATACAACACTCCCTCTATGTCTACGGTGACATGGAGTTTTTTACGTTATGAAGACTTTTTAAGTTAACTACACGAAGAGATTCCACCAATCGATCGGGAGGTGAAAATTTAATGAGTCAAGCAGCAATCGCAGAAAAACAATTACTTGTTGAAAAAGCAACAACACGTTTCCAAAACGCAGCATCAGTTGTCGTAGTGGATTACCGTGGTTTAACTGTTCAAGAAGTGACTGACTTACGTAAACAATTACGTGATGCAGGTATTGTGATGAAAGTTATCAAAAATTCTGTTTTATCCCGTGCAGCAGAAGCAGCCGGTTTATCAGGAATGGAAGATGTTTTTAAAGGGCCTACAGCCATCGCTTTTAGTGATGAAGATGTAATTGCACCTGCAAAAATCATCGCGGACTTTGCTAAAGAAGCACCTGCTTTGGAAATCAAAGGCGGCGTAATCGAAGGTAAAGTTTCATCAGCAGAAGAAATGAACGCTCTTGCAACATTACCAAATCGCGAAGGATTACTATCTATGCTACTATCTGTACTTCAAGCTCCTGTACGCAACACTGCTCTTATCATCAAAGCAGTTGCAGAATCAAAAGAAGAAGTTGCTTAATAGAGAAACAATCTTGGCAGTTTGAAAAAGCAAGCTGAACAAATGCACACAAATAACCTATACCTATATAAATGGAGGAAAATAACAATGGCATTAAACATTGAACAAATCGTTGCTGATTTGAAAGAATCATCAGTATTAGAATTAAACGACTTAGTAAAAGCAATCGAAGAAGAATTTGGCGTAACTGCAGCTGCTCCTGTAGCTGCTGCTGGCGGAGCAGAAACTGCTGCTGCTGAACAAACAGAATTCACAGTTGAATTAACAGCTGTTGGAGAAGCAAAAATTAAAGTTATCAAAGCAGTTCGTGAAGCAACTGGTTTAGGCTTGAAAGAAGCTAAAGCTTTAGTTGATGGAGCTCCTGCACCACTTAAAGAAGGCGTATCTAAAGAAGACGCTGAAGCTATGAAAGAATCATTAGAAGCAGCTGGCGCAACTATCACACTTAAATAATCAGCGCTTTTAGATAGAATACTTTTAAGACACGCAGTTCACTGCGTGTCTTTTTTTCTACAGGTAAATTAAAGGAGGGGTAAAATGGCGGATCATTATTTTACGAATAAACCGCAAGCTGCAAGCGAACAATCAGCTTGGTCTTATACCTTGCGTGGGCAAGCATTTAAATTTGTGACGGATTTAGGAGTATTTTCGAAAAAAACGGTGGACTTTGGATCTCGTTTGTTAATCGAAACGATGGATCTAGCTTCAACGATAGAAGGCGATATACTGGATGTGGGGTGCGGCTATGGTCCAATGGGCTTGGCCTTCGCGAAAGAAGCGACTGACCGGACGATTGAAATGGTCGACGTAAATGAACGTGCGCTTAATTTAGCGAAACAAAATGCTTCTAATAATCGCATCACTAATGTCAATATCCATGTTTCTGATATGTATGAACAAGTAGAAGGACATTCTTTTGCAGCTATCGTCAGCAATCCGCCTATCCGGGCTGGGAAATCGGTGGTTCATGGTATTTTAACAGGTGCAGTTGACCGGCTTAAGCCGCAAGGAACGCTGACCGTTGTCATTCAAAAAAAGCAAGGTGCTCCGAGTGCTAAAGCGAAAATGGAAGAAGCTTTTGGAAACGCAGAGGTCATCAGTAAAGAAAAAGGCTACTGGATTATCCAAAGCAAAAAACAAGTAAGTTAAAGAGTTTATAATCGGTCAGGAGTGCTTGACTTTTTGGTTTTAATAATGTAAAATAATCTAATGCAGTAAGTGTGTCGAGTAGAGATAACCGAGTTCTGAAATATTGTCCAGACTAGGTTTTTAAAGAAAAACAAAAGAAAATGTGATTTTTATTTTAAAGTTCACGACTCTTTTGGTTTTTTTTTGTCAAAAAATAAGGTCAATAACAAGATGTCACGTAACAATAATATTTGTTACGTGATTGTAATGTCTTGTTGGGACGGGAATTTTGGCAGCTGCGGACACATTCAAAACATTTTGAGGGGTGAACAGGTTGGCAGGCCACTTAGTAAATTACGGAAAACACCGTACACGTAGAAGTTTCGCGCGAATCAGCGAAGTATTAGAACTTCCAAATTTGATTGAAATTCAAACCAATTCCTACCAATGGTTCTTAGATGAAGGATTGCGTGAAATGTTCAAAGACATTTCTCCAATCGAAGATTTCGCTGGGAACTTATCATTAGAGTTTCTGGACTACCAATTGCAAGAATCTAAATATACCGTTGAAGAAGCTCGTTCTCATGATGCAAACTATTCAGCACCTATCTATGTAAAATTACGTTTAGTTAATAAAGTAACCGGTGAAGTAAAAGACCAAGAAGTTTTCTTTGGTGACTTCCCGTTGATGACGGATATGGGTACTTTTGTTATTAATGGAGCTGAACGAGTTATCGTCTCTCAATTAGTCCGTTCGCCAGGCGTTTACTTCCATAGTAAATTAGATAAAAATGGTAAAGAAGGCTTCGGTACTACTTTAATTCCAAACCGCGGCGCATGGTTGGAATATGAAACAGATGCAAAAGATATTTCTTACGTTCGGATCGACCGCACGCGTAAAATTCCTTTATCTGTTTTAGTTCGCGCATTAGGATTTGGCTCAGATGATGAAATCCTTGAAATTTTTGGCGACAACGAAAGCTTGCGCTTAACGTTAGAAAAAGACTTGCACAAAAATGCAAGTGATTCACGGACAGAAGAAGCTTTGAAAGATGTCTATGAACGTTTACGTCCAGGTGAACCCAAAACAGCAGACAGCTCAAGAAGTTTACTGACTGCTCGCTTTTTTGATCCAAAACGTTATGACTTGGCAAATGTTGGCCGTTATAAAGTAAATAAAAAATTAAACTTAAAGACTCGTTTATTCAATTTGACATTAGCTGAAACATTGGTTGATCCTGAAACAGGAGAAATTCTGATTGAAGAAGGAACTAAATTAGACCGTGATCAAATGGATATTTTAGATCCTTACCTAGATGCAGGATTAAATAGTGTTACTTACTACCCGTCAGAAGACGCAGTTGTAACGGAGCCTGTTACGGTTCAAGTGGTGAAAGTATATTCTCCTAAAGACCCTGAACGAATCGTAAATGTTATTGGCAATGGCGTAATTTCAACAGAAATTAAAAATGCTACACCTGCTGATATTTTAGCATCTATGAACTACTTCTTTAATTTACAAGAAGGTATCGGCAATGTAGACGATATTGACCATTTAGGAAACCGTCGTATTCGTTCAGTTGGTGAATTATTACAAAACCAATACCGGATCGGTTTATCTCGGATGGAACGTGTGGTTCGTGAACGGATGTCCATTCAAGATATGGCGACTGTGACACCGCAACAATTGATCAATATTCGTCCAGTTGTAGCAGCTATCAAAGAATTCTTTGGTTCTTCTCAACTATCACAGTTTATGGATCAAACCAATCCATTAGGTGAATTAACACATAAACGTCGTTTATCTGCTTTAGGACCCGGCGGATTGACTAGAGACCGAGCTGGATATGAAGTTCGTGACGTTCACTATTCTCACTATGGCCGTATGTGTCCGATTGAAACGCCAGAAGGTCCGAATATTGGATTGATCAACAGCTTGTCCAGTTATGCAAAAGTAAATAAATTTGGTTTTATCGAAACGCCTTATCGCCGTGTAGACCGTGAAACAGGTAAAGTAACCGACACAATCGATTACTTAACAGCTGATGAAGAAGATGCTTATGTAGTAGCACAAGCAAACGCCAAATTAAATGAAGACGGCACATTTGCAAACGATGTTGTGCTGGCTCGTTATGTCGAAGAAAACTTAGAAGTTCCGATCAGTCGTGTCGACTATATGGATGTTTCGCCTAAACAAGTAGTTGCTGTAGCGACAGCTTGTATTCCTTTCTTGGAAAATGATGACAGTAACCGGGCTTTGATGGGTGCGAACATGCAGCGTCAAGCCGTTCCGTTAATCAAACCACAAGCTCCATTAGTTGGAACTGGGATGGAATATGTTGCTGCAAAAGACTCTGGTGCCGCAATGATTTGTCAAAATGACGGAATCGTCGAGTATGTGGATGCGAAAGAAATTCGTGTTCGTCAAAACAACGGTGCGTTAGACAAATATACGGTAACAAAATTCCGTCGTTCAAATGCTGGAACTTGTTATAACCAACGTCCAATCGTGGCTAAAGGCGATCGCGTAGAAAAAGGCGAAATCTTAGCTGATGGATCTTCTATGGAAAAAGGCGAAATGGCATTAGGTCAAAACCCATTAGTAGCCTTCATGACTTGGGAAGGGTACAACTATGAAGATGCGATCATTATGAGCGAACGTCTAGTCAAAGATGATGTTTACACTTCAATCCATATTGAAGAATATGAATCAGAAGCACGTGATACAAAACTTGGACCTGAAGAAATCACTCGTGAAATTCCAAACGTCGGTGAAGATGCATTAAAAGATTTAGATGAAATGGGTATTATCCGTATTGGAACTGAAGTTAAAGATGGCGACTTGTTAGTAGGGAAAGTCACACCTAAGGGAGTGACTGAACTATCTGCAGAAGAACGTCTATTACATGCTATTTTTGGAGAAAAAGCACGTGAAGTACGTGATACTTCGCTTCGTGTACCACATGGTGGTGGCGGAACGGTTCATGATGTAAAAATCTTTACGCGTGAAGCCGGCGACGAATTATCTCCAGGAGTAAACATGCTGGTTCGTGTTTATATTGTACAAAAACGTAAAATCAATGAAGGGGATAAAATGGCTGGACGTCATGGTAATAAAGGGGTTGTCTCTTTAATCATGCCGGAAGAAGATATGCCGTTTATGCCTGATGGAACACCAGTTGATATTATGTTGAACCCATTAGGGGTACCATCTCGGATGAACATTGGACAAGTATTAGAACTGCACATCGGAATGGCAGCACGCCAACTTGGCATTCACATTGCTACTCCAGTATTTGATGGCGCAAGCGATACAGATGTTTGGGAAACTGTTAAAGAAGCTGGAATGTCTTCAGATGCGAAAACCGTATTATATGATGGACGGACAGGAGAACCATTTGATAACCGGATCTCTGTTGGTGTTATGTATATGATTAAATTGGCTCATATGGTTGATGACAAATTACATGCACGTTCAACAGGACCTTACTCATTAGTTACACAACAACCATTGGGTGGTAAAGCTCAATTCGGTGGACAACGTTTTGGTGAAATGGAAGTTTGGGCACTTGAAGCTTATGGCGCTGCTTATACGCTGCAAGAGATCCTTACGTACAAATCCGATGATGTGGTCGGCCGTGTGAAAACTTATGAAGCAATCGTCAAAGGCGAACCGATTCCAAAACCAGGTGTTCCTGAATCATTCCGCGTATTAGTGAAAGAATTACAAGCCTTGGGATTAGATATGAAAGTATTGAATCCAGATGACGAAGAAATCGAATTACGCGATATGGATGATGACGATGACATCGTAAACATCGATGCACTGAGCAAATATGCTGAAGAACAAGAAAAAATCCGTGCAGAAGCAACCGAACAAGAAAGACTACAAGACTAAAGATGCGAAGCGATCCCGATAGACACACAGCAATTTTAGGAACTTTCCAGGCAAGAGCATCCTGCGCATTGCCGAAAGTTATCTAAATTGCCAAGTGTCTGGACCGCATAGCTCAATTAATAAGATGCGAAAAATCCAAGCAGAAATTTAAATTTCTGCTGAATTTTGTAATGAACCATAAAACAGAGCAGATAGGGCAGCTCAACAAAAATAAAGGGAGGTAGGCCCCTTGATAGACGTTAATAATTTTGAAAGCATGCAAATTGGTTTGGCCTCTCCAGATAAGATTCGCAGTTGGTCTTATGGAGAAGTAAAAAAACCTGAAACCATTAACTATCGTACATTAAAACCTGAACGCGACGGTTTATTCTGTGAACGTATTTTCGGACCTTCAAAAGACTGGGAATGTGCTTGTGGAAAATACAAACGTATCCGTTACAAAGGAATTGTTTGTGACCGCTGTGGCGTAGAAGTTACTCGTTCAAAAGTACGTCGTGAGCGGATGGGTCATATCGAACTAGCAGCACCTGTTACCCATATTTGGTACTTCAAAGGAATTCCGAGCCGGATGGGACTTGTATTAGACATGAGCCCTCGTGCACTTGAAGAAGTTATTTACTTTGCTTCTTATGTAGTAATCGAACCTGGTAATACTCCGATGGAAAAGAAACAGTTGCTGACTGAAAGAGAATACCGCGAACGTCGTGAGCAATATGGAAATGAATTCCAAGCTGAAATGGGAGCAGAAGCCATTAAGCAATTATTAAACGATGTGAATGTGGAAAAAGAAGTAGCTGAATTAAAAGAAGAATTAAAATCAGCACAAGGTCAAAAACGTACGCGTGCTATTCGCCGTTTAGATATCTTGGAAGCATTCCGTCATTCAGGCAACCAACCATCTTGGATGGTTATGGATGTTATTCCAATTATCCCGCCAGAAATACGCCCAATGGTTCAATTAGAAGGCGGACGTTTTGCAACAAGTGATTTAAACGATTTATACCGTCGTGTAATCAACCGTAACAACCGCTTGAAACGTCTATTAGATTTAATGGCTCCAAATATTATCGTCCAAAATGAAAAACGGATGTTGCAAGAAGCTGTCGATGCTTTGATCGATAATGGCCGTCGCGGACGTCCAGTTACTGGACCAGGTAACCGCCCATTGAAATCATTGTCACATATGCTAAAAGGAAAACAAGGTCGTTTCCGTCAAAACTTGTTAGGAAAACGTGTTGACTATTCAGGCCGTTCCGTTATCGTTGTTGGACCAACACTTAAAATGTACCAATGTGGTTTACCAAAGCAAATGGCTATTGAATTATTCAAACCATTTGTTATGCGTGAATTAGTTGCGCGTGATATTGCCAGCAATATCAAAAACGCAAAACGTAAAATCGATCGTCAAGATGATGCCATCTGGGCTATTCTAGAAGAAGTTATCCGTGAACACCCTGTTCTGTTGAACCGGGCACCAACATTGCATAGACTAGGTATCCAAGCTTTTGAACCAGTCCTTGTAGAAGGTAAAGCGATTCGTCTGCATCCATTAGTTTGTGAAGCATACAATGCCGATTTCGATGGTGACCAAATGGCCGTTCACGTTCCTTTAAGCGATGAAGCTCAAGCTGAAGCACGCATGTTGATGCTAGCTGCTCAAAACATCTTGAATCCAAAAGATGGAAAACCAGTTGTTACACCTTCTCAAGATATGGTCTTGGGGAACTACTATTTAACAATGGAAGAAGCAGGACGTGAAGGCGAAGGAATGACATTCAGCAGCTTAAATGAAGCGATGATTGCTTACCGCAGCGGATATGTGCATCTACATTCACGGATCGGTATTCGTGCAGTAGATATTCCTGAAAAACCATTTACTGAATGGCAAAAAGACAAGATGCTGATCACAACGGTTGGTAAATTGATCTTCAATGAAATCATGCCAGGCGAATTCCCATACCTGAATGAACCGACACAAAGCAATCTTGAAGTGGCTACGCCAGACAAATATTTTGTTGAAGCTGGAACAGATATTCCTGCTCATATTAAAGAACAAGAATTGATCAAACCATTCAAGAAGAAAAATCTTGGAAACATCATTGCTGAAGTATTCAAACGTTTCAAAATTGCTGAAACTTCAAAAATGCTAGATAAGATGAAAGATTTAGGCTATAAATATTCAACAATCGCCGGAATCACAGTAGGAATTGCTGATATTGTAGTATTGGAAGAAAAACAACAAATCTTAGATGAAGCACATGGCGAAGTAGAAAACATCACCAAACAATTCCGTCGTGGTTTGATTACAGACGAAGAACGGTATGAACGTGTTATTAATATTTGGAATGCTGCTAAAGACCGTATTCAAATCAAACTGATGGAAAGTTTAGATGACCGCAACCCGATCTTCATGATGAGTGACTCTGGTGCCCGTGGTAACATCTCCAACTTTACTCAGCTTGCTGGGATGCGTGGATTGATGGCTGCTCCGAATGGACAAATCATGGAATTGCCGATCACTTCTAACTTCCGTGAAGGGTTATCTGTCTTAGAAATGTTTATTTCTACTCACGGAGCTCGTAAAGGAATGACCGATACTGCTCTGAAAACGGCTGACTCAGGTTACTTGACACGTCGTTTAGTAGATGTGGCACAAGATGTAATCATTCGTGAAACAGATTGTGGTACAGACCGTGGATTAGAAATCATGGCAATTAAAGAAGGCAATGAAATCATTGAAACATTGGAAGAACGTTTATTGGGACGTTACACTCGTAAAACAGTCTTCGATCCTAGAGACGGTTCAGTGATTATCAAGAACAATGAAATCATTACAGAAGATATTGCTAAACAAATCATAGATGCTGGAATTGAATCAGTTACGATTCGTTCTGTATTCACTTGTAATACAAAACACGGTGTATGTAAGTATTGTTATGGTCGTAACTTGGCAACCGGTTCAGAAGTTGAAGTTGGTGAAGCAGTCGGAACCATCGCTGCTCAATCAATCGGAGAACCTGGTACTCAATTAACCATGCGTACATTCCATACTGGTGGGGTTGCCGGAGACGATATTAC
>NZ_DAMDAK010000008.1:12550-17884 GCF_032094055.1 Carnobacterium sp. | reverse complement strand
AAGAAGTGACCGTTAAAGGAGAAACAGATACACGCAGCTACCAAGTTCCGTTTATCTCGCGGATGAAAGTAGTTGAAGGCGATAAGATTGAACGGGGTACACGCTTAATTGAAGGATCAATTGACCCTAAACAATTATTAAGCGTCAGCGACGTTCTTTCAGTCGAAAACTATCTGTTACGTGAAGTTCAAAAAGTATACCGTATGCAAGGGGTAGAAATCGGGGACAAACATATCGAAGTAATGGTTCGTCAAATGTTGCGTAAAGTACGAGTGATGGATCCAGGTGAAACAGATGTCTTGCCAGGTACACTAATCGATATCCACGACTTCACAGAAGAAAACAACAAAACTTTATTAGCTGGCGGCGTTCCAGCGACAGCTCGTCCGGTCTTATTAGGAATCACGAAAGCTTCATTGGAAACAAACAGCTTCTTATCTGCTGCTTCATTCCAAGAAACGACACGTGTCTTAACGGATGCTGCTATTCGCGGAAAACGTGATCCATTATTAGGGTTGAAAGAAAATGTTATCATCGGGAAAATCATTCCAGCTGGTACCGGAATGGCGAAATACCGTAAAATGGAACCTAAAGGAATTGGCGTAGTAAGCGAAAATGTTTACAGCATCAATGACCAAAAGGAACCAAACAGATAAAATAAGTTAAAAGGTCGTTCAGTTGATAAAATCAGCTGAACGGCCTTTTTTCATTTGGCTACTTAATTGGAAGTGACATTATTTTCTGTGAGTAAAAAGGTGTGCTATGCTAATAAAAGAAATATAAAAACCAAAAAAATTGAAGGAGTGTTTTGAGTGGAGAGTACACGAAAAAAATTACCGGATATGCAAACAGGGTTATATATTAATGGGCAATGGACAACAGGTTCGCTGGAAAGCAAAGCAGTCAACAACCCTGCTACTGGTGAAGAATTAATCAAAGTGGCACAAGCCAATACAGCTGATACTGAAAAAGCTATTGCAGCAGCAAAAGCAGCTTTTCCGGTATGGTCAGGAATGGAACTGAAAGAAAGAGTAAAAGTTCTGCACAAAATTGCGGATTTAATGGAAGAAAATGCCGATCGACTAGCACTGATCATGACGCTAGAACAAGGCAAACCACTGGCAGAAGCAAAAGGCGAGATTGAAACAAACGTCGAAAATATGCATTGGAATGCTGAGGAAGCTAGACGAATCTATGGTGAAACGATACCTGCTCCTAATAACCACAAATTTGAAGTTAAAAAGCAGCCGATAGGCGTTGTCGGAGCCATCACTCCGTGGAATTTTCCATCCAACATGATCATACGGAAGATATCGCCTGCTATTTCAGCCGGGTGCACGATTATTTTGAAACCAGCCAGCAGCACACCGCTATCTGCGATCGCGATATTTGAGTTATTCGAACAAGCTGGTCTACCGGCAGGTGTAGCTAATTTGGTAATGGGACCATCAAGCGATATCGGTAAAGCTTTAACAAGTAGCAATGACGTTCGCAAATTAACATTTACCGGTTCAACTAAAGTCGGACAGCAATTGTATGAACAATGCGGTGCAACATTGAAAAAAATCTCATTAGAATTAGGCGGTCATGCCCCTTTTATTGTTTTTGCAGATGCACCGATCGAAGAAACGGTCAAGGCATTAGTAGCTATGAAATTCAGGAACAATGGGCAAGCTTGTACATCGCCTAACCGTATTTTTGTCGAAAAATCGATCAAAAAAGAATTTACAGCTGCTTTAAATCAGGCTGTTTCTCAAGTAAAAGTCGGAAACGGACTAGATGAAGTGACGGTAGGCCCGCTGATCAACGAAGAAGCTCGTGAAACGATCGATGCTCAATTAGCGGACGCAAAAAATAAAGGCGCAGATATCTCCATCGGTGGTGGTCGTTTGACAGAAGGAGAATATGAAAATGGATTCTTTTATCAGCCGACTGTCGTCGATGGCGTAACGAATGAAATGGATATTTTCTATGAAGAAACGTTTGGTCCGGTCGTTCCGTTGATTGAGTTTGAAAAAGAAGACGAAGTAATCCAAATGGCTAACGATACCAATTTTGGCTTAGCTTCGTATGTTTTCACTACAGATCTGCGACGTGCTGAAAAAGTAAGCACAGCTTTAGAATATGGCTTAGTCGGAGTCAATAATACGCAAGTTTCTCAATCAGAGACACCTTTTGGCGGCGTAAAACATTCTGGTTTAGGTCGTGAGAATGGGCATTATGGGATTGAAGAATTTCTTGAAGTTAAATTCGTCCACACCACTTACTTTGTTGATTAAAAGTGTTTGGTCTAAAAGAAAGAAGGGTTAGCGATGAAAGCTGTACGAGTCAATGAATTTGGCGGACCGGAAGTATTGAAAATAGAAGAAATTGAGACACCCATACCAAAAGATGATGAAGTCTTGATTAAAGTCGCATATGCAGGAGTATTGCCGATCGACTGGAAAATCCGGCAAGGTAAAGCAGGTAAGAAACGATTTCCTTATACTCCTGGAATTGCGGCTTCCGGAATAATTGAACAAATTGGGAAGGACGTTACAGGCTTTAAAGTCGGTGATGCCGTTTTTGGCAGGACAAAGCGTGGAGCCTATAAAGAAAAAGCCACTATTCCCGCAACGACTTTGAACCACAAGCCAAAGTATCTTTCATTTGAACAAGCGGCTACGATTATTGCCGGTGCGGAAACAGCCTGGAAAGCTTTATTTACGCAAGGAGATTTACAAGCGGGTCAACGTGTCTTGATCCATGCTGCGGCTGGCGGGGTCGGACATTATGCCGTTCAGCTGGCTAAATGGAAAGGAGCAGAAGTCCTTGGAACAGCTTCAGCTGCTAACCAGAGCTTTTTAAAAAAATTAGGTACAGATCAAACGATTGATTATAACCAACAACACTTTGAAGAAGAAGTAGCGGATGTGGATTTAGTTATTGATTTGATTGGCGGCGAAACGCAAGACCGATCTTGGGATGTTATCAAACCGGGTGGGAAGTTAGTCAGTTTAGTTGGTATTCACAATCCGCAAGCGGCGGTCGAGCATGGGGTCCAAGGAATAGATAATCAAGAGAGTCCAACACTAAGTGAACTGGATCAACTAGCAGAATTGATGGCTGAAGGAACGATCAAGACGGAAATTGAAAAGACGTATCCATTGGAAAAGGTGCGAGAAGCTATGATACAAAGTGAGACTGGACATGGACGAGGGCGCATTTTGCTGAAAGTAACAGCTGAGGGGTAGCGAACCAAGTTAAAAACTGTCAGGGCAAAAGGAGTAAGCATGCTTTTGCCCTGGTTGATGGGATCAATTAAACAGCTTCTCAGCTAGTGTTAAGAAAGCATCACCATACCGGATAGAAATGAAGACACCGAAAAAGATAAAAGGTGCAAACGGCAGCAAGGTTTGCCGTGTGATTTTTTTTAACAGCAAGAGAATACCGGCAAGTAGCAATAGCGATAAAGAAGCGGCAAAAAGGGTAAACAGCATAAGTCTGAAACCCAACAATAAGCCAAGCACACCAAACAGCTTCACATCACCTCCGCCAATGGCTTGATTTGTAAGATAGTATAAGATATAAAATAAACTAAAATAGAAAAACCCGCTGAATAGATAATAGGAAATCGTGAGCGGATGATACCAAATTCGGCCGATCATCACCAATATGAAGAAAAAGGCCATAAGCGAATCTGGTAATAATCGATAATGCAGATCGGTTATACTGAAAACTAAACTAAAAGCAGTCAGCACGTACATTAAAAAAAGTTCTTGCGGCTGTGCAGTAAAAACAAACGCAATCAGAATAAAAAGCAGCCCAGTCCCAATCTCGATTAAAAGATAATAGAACGAAAATGGAGTGCGGCAATAACGACATCGTCCTTTTTGAAGCAGAAAAGAAAAAACAGGAATCAATTCCATAGGACCAAGCGAATGCTGGCAATGTGTGCAATGAGAAGCAGGCCGAATAATGGATTGTCCCAAAGGAACTCTTAACCCAATAACCATAAAAAAAGAACCAAAACAACAACCAAGCCATCCAATCAATAAAAAGTATGCAAATTCGAACATCTTTTGATCCACCCAGCTTTCTTGTGTATGCTTTTGTTAGTTATAAGAAATGTACGCAGATTTTAAACAAAACATTTTTTTGAAAAAGCTGTTTTTCAGACCTTTTTTGGCTTCGCCGAAAAGCACAAAATGGATTCTCTCTCAATAAATGGATTGATAGACTATGAGAGTGAAAAGTATTCAACGTTAAGGACCTTATAAAGGGTTTATGGACCTTAAGTTTAATTTGACACATCTTTGAGGTCCACAACAGATGTTTAAGGACCTTAAGTTTGTTTTTCCCTCCTAGTTAAGGTCCTTAATGTGATTTATCCTGACAAACCTCAATCCGCACCAACTAATCTGATCGAATCTTTTCGGCCTCTGCGAAAATACCCTTTTCAAGACTATTTCTTTTAATACAACACTAGTAAAGAGATACAGAAATAGAAGTTGATGGAAATAAAGATGTATTAGAATTTTTATAAAGGATGATGCGCAAAGACGTCATATTTCTATAGAAAAATAAGCGTAATGTCGAAACTGAACAGTTATGTAAAATTATTTTTTTAAAAATAAAAAAAGTTGTTGCCTTTTATTGACAAAAAAAAAAAGACATGGTATGATTCACAAGGTGCTTTTGTATACAGATTCCTGTCTATCGGTCGTTCTGACTGGTACAAGGGCCAATATTTCCACAAGCAAAGCTGGTTGCGATTTTCAGCACTATTTTTTGCTGTAAAAAGAACCGCCTGGATGTGTGGACTAAAAAGATAAACACAGGGAAGGAGGAAATTACCAATGCCTACAATTAATCAATTAGTTCGTAGCCCTCGTAAATCTAAAGCTGGAAAATCAGAATCTCCTGCTTTAAACAGAGGATATAACAGTAAAAGAAAAAAACAAACAACAGCAAACTCACCTCAAAAGCGTGGTGTTTGTACTCGTGTGGGAACAATGACTCCTAAAAAACCTAACTCAGCGTTACGTAAATATGCACGTGTTCGTTTGTCTAACTTAATTGAAGTAACAGCATATATCCCAGGAGAAGGACACAACTTGCAAGAACATAGTGTTGTACTTATCCGTGGAGGACGTGTTAAAGATTTACCAGGGGTACGTTACCACATCGTTCGTGGTGCTTTAGATACTGCTGGTGTTACAGATCGTAAACAAAGCCGTTCTAAATATGGTGCTAAAAAACCTAAAAACTAAACGTTACATTAAAAACTGAACATAAAATAAAATACTCATAAATTATGATTGAAAGGAGGAATTTGGATGCCTCGTAAAGGTC
>NZ_DAMDAK010000008.1:0-12540 GCF_032094055.1 Carnobacterium sp. | reverse complement strand
TTAAAACAAACCGATCAAATGAATCGTATTTAAATCAGAACTGATATTTCGGAAGGAGGAGTTACGGATGCCTCGTAAAGGTCCTGTTACTAAACGTGATGTATTACCTGATCCAATATATAATTCTAAATTAGCTACTCGTTTAATCAACCGTTTGATGGTTGATGGAAAACGTGGAAAGGCTGCTACTATTCTTTACAGTTCACTTGATATTGTTAAAGAACAAACTGGCAACGATCCTATGGAAGTGTTTGAACAAGCGATGAAAAACATCATGCCTGTTCTAGAAGTTAAAGCTCGTCGTGTTGGGGGTTCTAACTACCAAGTTCCAGTTGAAGTTCGTCCAGAACGTCGTACAGCTCTTGCGCTTCGTTGGTTAGTAAACTATTCACGTCTACGTGGAGAAGATACTATGGAACAACGTCTTGCTAAAGAAATTATGGATGCTGCAAACAATACTGGAGCAGCAGTTAAAAAACGTGAAGATACACATAAAATGGCTGAAGCCAACAAAGCTTTCGCTCATTACCGCTGGTAAGATTTTCTCAAGAAGGCTGGGTTCCTTATTTGGAAGCCATGCCTTTATTGGAAAAATGTGTATTTAATGCAAAGAAAATCTAAGTAAGAGAGGTGTTATTACAAGATGGCAAAAAGAGAATTTTCTCTAGAAAAAACCCGTAATATTGGAATCATGGCCCATATCGATGCTGGTAAAACAACAACGACTGAGCGTGTTCTTTATTATACTGGCCGTATCCATAAAATTGGCGAAACCCATGAGGGAGCCGCTCAAATGGACTGGATGGAACAAGAACAAGAACGTGGTATTACAATCACTTCTGCTGCAACTACTGCTGCTTGGGCCGACCATCGCGTTAACATCATCGATACACCTGGTCACGTGGACTTCACTGTTGAAGTTGAACGTTCTCTTCGTGTATTAGATGGTGCAGTTGCTTTACTTGATGCTCAATCAGGTGTTGAACCTCAAACTGAAACGGTTTGGCGTCAAGCAACAACTTATGGTGTACCTCGTATTGTCTTTGTAAACAAAATGGATAAAACCGGTGCAGATTTCTTATATTCTGTCGGAACCATTCATGACCGTTTACAAGCTAATGCACACCCGATCCAATTACCGATTGGTGCTGAAGACAACTTTACAGGTATCATCGACTTAGTTAAAATGAAAGCTGAAATTTACGAAGATGATTTAGGTATGAACATTCGTGAAGAAGAAATTCCAGCAGAGTATCAAGAACTTGCTGAAGAATGGCGCACAAAATTAGTTGAAGCTGTTGCGGAAACTGATGAAGATTTGATGGAGAGATACCTTGAAGGTGAAGAGATTTCTCAAGACGAATTGAAAAAAGCTATTCGGACTGCAACGGTTAATGTTGATTTTTATCCAGTTCTTTGTGGTTCAGCATTTAAAAACAAAGGTGTTCAATTAATGCTTGATGCAGTTATTGACTACCTTCCATCACCGCTTGATGTTAAAGCTATCGAAGGTACACTTATGGACACTGATGAAGTTGTTTTACGTCATGCAGATGACAGCGAACCTTTCTCAGCATTAGCATTTAAAGTAATGACAGATCCATTTGTTGGACGTTTAACGTTCTTCCGTGTTTACTCAGGTACTTTACAAGCTGGTTCTTATGTTCAAAACTCATCTAAAGGAAAACGTGAACGTGTAGGTCGTATCTTACAAATGCATGCGAACTCTCGTAGCGAAATTCCTGAAGTATTTGCTGGAGATATTGCAGCAGCAGTTGGTTTGAAAAACACAACAACTGGTGATACTTTATGTGATGAAAAAGAACAAGTTATCTTAGAATCAATGGAGTTCCCTGAACCAGTTATCCAAGTAGCGATTGAACCTAAATCAAAAGCTGACCAAGATAAAATGGGTGTTGCTTTACAAAAACTTGCTGAAGAAGATCCAACTTTCCGTGCTGAAACTGACCATGAAACTGGCGAAACAATTATTGCTGGTATGGGAGAATTGCACTTAGACATCATTGTTGACCGTATGAAACGTGAATTCAATGTTGACGCAACTGTTGGTGCTCCACAAGTTTCTTACCGTGAAACATTCCGCGGTTCTACTCAAGCAGAAGGTAAATTCGTTCGTCAATCAGGTGGTAAAGGTCAATACGGTCACGTATGGATCGAATTTGCTCCTAATGAAGAAGGAAAAGGCTTCGAGTTTGAAGATGCAATCGTTGGTGGGGTTGTTCCTCGTGAATACATCCCAGCAGTAAAAGCTGGATTAGAAGCTTCGTTAGACAATGGGGTTCTTGCTGGCTATCCATTAGTGGATATCAAAGCAAAACTTTATGATGGTTCATACCATGATGTCGATTCAAATGAAACAGCCTTTAAAGTAGCTGCTTCAATGGCACTTAAAAATGCTGCTAAAAAAGCAAACCCAGTAATTCTAGAACCAATGATGGCTGTTGAAATTACAATTCCTGAAGATTACTTAGGAGATGTAATGGGACATATTTCTGCTCGTCGCGGACGCATCGAAGGTTCTGAAGTACGTGGAAACACAACAATCGTTAAAGGAACAATTCCTTTGGCTGAAATGTTTGGTTATGCTACTGCTTTACGTTCTTCAACTCAAGGACGTGGTACATTCTCAATGACATTTGATCATTATGAAGATGTTCCGAAATCTATTTCTGAAGAAATCATCAAGAAAAATGGTGGAGAAGCATAGGCTTAATGTAATGGTTAGGTGTTGCTTTTCACAACAATAATAGGTATACTTTTTACAAATGATGGGCAAAGACTGACGTTTTTCCCATCTAAATAATAAAACCCAATTCGAGGAGGAAATTACTAAAATGGCAAAAGAAAAATATGATCGCTCAAAACCACATGTTAATATTGGTACTATCGGACACGTTGACCATGGTAAAACAACTTTAACAGCTGCTATTACTACTGTATTAGCTAAAAAAGGATTTGTAAGTACTGCTAAAGACTACGCTTCTATCGATGGAGCTCCAGAAGAACGCGAACGTGGAATCACAATCTCAACTTCTCACGTTGAATACGAAACTGAAAACCGTCACTACGCACACGTAGACTGCCCAGGCCATGCTGACTATGTTAAAAACATGATCACTGGTGCTGCACAAATGGACGGAGCTATCTTAGTAGTATCTGCTGCTGATGGCCCAATGCCTCAAACACGTGAACACATTCTATTGTCTCGCCAAGTTGGTGTTCCATACATCGTTGTTTTCTTAAACAAAGTTGACATGGTTGATGACGAAGAATTACTAGAATTAGTTGAAATGGAAGTTCGTGACTTATTAACAGAATACGAATTCCCAGGAGACGACACTCCGGTTGTTGCTGGTTCTGCTCTTAAAGCTCTTGAAGGCGAAGCAGAATACGAAGACAAAATCATGGACTTGATGGAAGCTGTAGACACTTACATTCCAACTCCAGAACGTGATACTGAAAAACCATTCATGATGCCAGTTGAGGATGTATTCTCAATCACTGGACGTGGAACAGTTGCTACAGGACGTGTAGAAGCTGGACAAATCAAAGTCGGTGAAGAAGTTGAAATCATCGGAATCCACGAAGCAACAACTAAATCAACTGTAACTGGTGTTGAAATGTTCCGTAAATTGTTAGACTTTGCTCAAGCAGGGGACAACATTGGTGCTTTATTACGTGGGGTTGCTCGTGAAGACATCCAACGTGGTCAAGTATTAGCTAAACCAGGTTCAATCACTCCACATACTAAATTTACAGGCGAAGTTTATATCTTATCAAAAGAAGAAGGCGGACGTCACACTCCATTCTTCGCAAACTACCGCCCACAATTCTACTTCCGTACAACTGACGTAACTGGTGTTGTTGAGTTACCAGAAGGTACTGAAATGGTTATGCCAGGAGACAACGTTACAATCAACGTTGAATTGATCGCACCTATCGCTATCGACCCAGGTACTAAATTCACTATTCGTGAAGGTGGACGTACTGTTGGAGCTGGCCTTGTAGCTTCAATCGAAGCTTAATAACAGCTACCAAAAAGGTTTAAAAGACTCTATCAGAGATAGAGCGTGTTCAGACGAAAAAACCCCCGCATCGTTATCGGTGCGGGGGTTTTTATTTTTTTAAAAATAAACAAAGATAGTTTTGACTTTCTAACTGACTTTTTATCTATTAGAATAGGCGAAGATGGGCAAGTCTAGAGGGATTCTGATATGGTTTGTTCAAAAGCAGGCTTTTTAGTCGATTTATTATATTTTTTATACATATTGAAAAGATTTCCTGTTTTTTCAAAAATTCCCTCATTATAACAGATAAAACCGAGATACCGCAAAAAAGCTGCATTAAGATAAGAATTTAGCAAGCAGCAATTTGAAAACTTATTTAAAAATTAAAAGAAAAAACTTTGTTTTTCTAGCTTTATTAATCGTGTTATACTGAAAAGCAATTAGAGAGTAAGGAGTGGATAAGATGAGTAAGACAGTAGAACTTGATTGGGAAAACTTAGGGTTTAGTTACATTAAAACTGATTACCGTTATCTATCCTATTGGAAAAATGGGAAATGGGATGATGGAACCTTAACAGAAGACAATAAGGTACATATTAGCGAAGGTTCAACTGCTTTACATTATGGACAAACCGTTTTTGAAGGAATGAAAGCTTATCGTACAAAAGATGGTGATATCAATTTATTCCGACCGGATCAGAATGCTGAAAGAATGCAACGCAGCTGCAGTCGCTTGTTGATGCCGACTATTCCGACATCTGTTTTTATCGATGCGGTTAAACAAGTTGTTAAAGCGAATGAGGCTTATATTCCGCCATATGGCACTGGCGGTTCCCTTTATCTTAGACCTTACATGATCGGCATAGGCGATAATATTGGCGTTAAACCAGCTTCCGAATATTTATTTTCTATTTTTTGTATTCCTGTAGGCGCCTATTTCAAAGGTGGTCTGATTCCGACTAACTTTTTGATTTCCGACTACGACCGTGCAGCTGGTAATGGAACAGGTGCTGCAAAAGTAGGCGGAAACTACGGCGGAAGTTTGCTGCCTGGCAGTGAAGCACATAAGAAAAATTTTAGTGACGCCATTTATCTTGATCCGATTACCCATACAAAAATCGAAGAAGTCGGTTCAGCAAACTTTTTTGGTATCACGAAAGATAACAAGTTTATCACTCCTTATTCTCCTTCCATTTTGCCAAGTATCACAAAATATTCTTTGTTGTATCTAGCGAAAGAACGTTTAGGACTGGAAGTGGAAGAAAGTGATGTCTATGTTGACGAATTAGATCAATTTGCAGAAGCCGGCGCTTGCGGGACAGCAGCGGTTATTTCTCCAATTGGCGGCATCCAATATAAAGAAGATTTCCATGTTTTCTATAGTGAAACAGAAGTAGGCCCGATCACTAAAAAACTATATACTGAATTAACCGGTATTCAGTATGGCGAAATTCCAGCACCTGAAGGATGGATCGTCAAAGTTTAAGTTGAATTTCAACTGGCTGAAGACCCAGTTGTTTTTAAAAAATAAAAAGCAAAAAAATCAGGACATTAAAGTGGACAAATAAAGAGCAATCCGTTACGATAAGAGGCGTTGAGCATTTCTTGTCGTAACTTTTTTATGGAGTTAAAAGTCAGTTTCTACTATATTAATACTGGATAAATAAACTGCTTAAAAAAGAGCTGCAAAAAAAGAAAAATTAAAATAAAATAAAGCTTGAAAAAAAAAGAGGTATCTTGTATAATTGAACAGGTGCTGATTTCAGAGAAGAAATCGTACTAGGGTTTCAAAAGAAACCAACGGCTATGAAACGAGAGGTTGCGACACACCCGGCCGCTTTGCCACGGCGAGTGTATCGGAAAATTTTCGTGGAGCAATGTCTAATTTCTAAGACTAGGCGAAGGAGGGAAAATGATGGCAAAACAAAAAATTCGTATCCGTTTAAAAGCGTATGAACATCGCATTTTAGATCAATCAGCGGAGAAAATTGTAGAAACTGCTAAAAGAACTGGTGCTAGCGTGTCTGGTCCAATTCCATTACCAACAGAAAGAAATCTTTTTACTGTGATTCGTGCGACTCACAAATATAAAGATTCTCGTGAGCAATTCGAAATGCTTACACACAAACGTGTAATTGATATCATCAATCCAACACCAAAAACTGTTGATGCTTTAACAAAACTTGATCTACCATCAGGCGTAGATATCGAGATCAAACTTTAATACAAACTAAAAAAATGGAGGTGTACTCATGACCAAAGGAATCTTAGGCAAAAAAGTAGGTATGACACAAATCTTTACAGAATCTGGAGAATTAATTCCTGTAACTGTAATCGAAGCAACACCAAACGTTGTTTTGCAAGTTAAAACAATGGAAAATGACGGTTACGAAGCCGTTCAATTGGGTTACCAAGACAAACGCGATATTTTATCAAACAAACCTGCAAAAGGTCATGTAGCAAAAGCAAATGCTACTCCTAAGCGCTTCATACGTGAATTTGACGATGTTGAGCTGGGAGAATACGAAGTAGGGAAAGAAATTACTGTTGATACTTTCGCAGCTGGGGACTTCGTTAATGTAACGGGGACTTCAAAAGGTAAAGGATTCCAAGGTGTTATCAAACGTCACGGACATAGCCGTGGACCAATGGCACATGGATCTCGTCACCACCGTCGTCCTGGTTCATTGGGTGACGCTAACGCAGCTCGTGTATTTAAACAAACTTTACTACCTGGTCGTACTGGCGGAGAACGCATTACAATCAAGAACCTTGAAATTGTACGCGTAGATGCAGAGAAAAACGTTATTCTTATTAAAGGAAACGTACCAGGAGCTAAAAAATCCTTAATCCAAATTAAATCTGCTTTCCAAAAAGCAGCTAAATAATTAACTAAGAGAGGAGGAACAAGGAATGCCAAAATTAGCATTATACAAACAAGACGGTACTCAAAATGGCGAAGTTACTTTAAACGACTCTATTTTCGGTATCGAACCAAACGAAAACGTTGTGTTTGATGCGATCATCATGCAACGTGCTTCATTAAGACAAGGAACTCATGCAGTTAAAAGCCGCGGCCAAGTCAGCGGTGGCGGACGTAAACCATGGCGCCAAAAAGGAACAGGTCGTGCTCGTGCAGGATCAACTCGTTCTCCAATCTGGCGTGGCGGTGGAACAGTCTTCGGACCGACTCCACGTTCATATAGCTACAAGCTTCCTAAAAAAGTTCGTCGCTTAGCTATTAAATCTGTTCTTTCTACTAAAGTGATTGACCAAGATTTAATCGTTGTTGACGCATTGAACTTTGACGCACCAAAAACTAAAGAGTTTGCACAAGTGTTGAAAAATCTAAACGTTGATACAAAAGTATTAGTAGTTGTAGAAGACGGAAATGATTTTACAATGTTATCAGCACGTAACCTTCCAGGAGTTACAGTAGTAACTACTGACAACGTTACTGTACTAGACGTTGTTTCTCATAACAAACTGATTTTGACACAAACTGCTCTTACTAAGGTAGAGGAGGTTCTTCAATAATGGATGTACGTGACGTAATCAAGCGCCCGGTTATCACAGAAGCTTCAATGCTTGCTCAAGATGACAAAAAATTCACTTTTGAAGTGGATGTTCGCGCTAATAAAACGCTAGTAAAACACGCGGTTGAAGAAATTTTTGACGTTAAAGTTAAAAATGTAAACATCATGAACGTACGTGGGAAATTAAAACGTATGGGTAAATATGCTGGATACACAAAAAAACGTCGTAAAGCAATCGTGACATTAACAGATGATTCTAAAGAAATTCAATTTTTTGAAGCGTAATTAAGACTTCAAAATACTATTCGGGAGGGAAAACACGTGGCGATTAAAAAGTATAAACCTACCACAAACGGTCGTCGTAATATGACTGGTTCAGATTTCGCTGAAATCACTTCAACAACGCCTGAGAAGACTTTGTTAGAGCCGATTAAAAGAAATGCTGGTCGTAACAACGATGGAAAAATTACTGTCCGTCACCGCGGTGGTGGCCATAAACGCAATTACCGTGTGATCGACTTTAAACGTAATAAAGACGGTGTCGTAGGAATTGTTAAAACAGTTGAATACGATCCAAATCGTTCTGCAAATATTGCGTTAGTACAATATGCAGATGGAGTTAAAACGTATATCATAGCACCAAAAGGAATCGAAGTTGGACAACATGTTCTTTCTGGAGCAGATGCAGATATCAAAACTGGTAATGCATTGCCATTAGAAAACATTCCAGTAGGTACAGTTATCCATAACATCGAATTGAAACCTGGTAAAGGCGGACAATTAGTACGTTCTGCTGGAACTAACGCACAAGTGTTAGGAAAAGAAGGAAAATACGTATTGGTACGTTTAAACTCAGGAGAAGTTCGCATGATCTTAGGAACATGTCGTGCTACTGTTGGTTCTGTTGATTAACATTGGTAAAGCTGGTCGTTCTCGTTGGTTAGGCAAACGCTCAACTGTACGTGGATCAGTAATGAACCCGAACGATCACCCACACGGTGGTGGTGAAGGTAAAGCTCCAATCGGACATGCAAGTCCAATGACTCCTTGGGGTAAACCAGCTCTTGGTTTGAAAACTCGTAATACAAAAGCTAAATCAGACAAATTTATTGTTCGTAGACGTAAGAAAAAATAACTCTAAGTTAATTGGCATGCGCCAGTTAACTTATCAGTGGGAGGAGGTTCAAACATGGGTCGTAGTCTAAAAAAAGGACCTTTTGTAGATGGACACTTGATGAAGAAAATGAACGAATTAGCTAAAAGCGAAAAGAAATCTGTTGTTAAAACGTGGTCACGCCGCTCAACAATTTTTCCAAGCTTTGTAGGATACACAATTGCTGTCTATGATGGACGCAAACATGTTCCAGTTTACATTCAAGAAGACATGGTAGGTCATAAATTAGGTGAATTTGCACCAACAAGAACATACCGTGGCCATGCTGCGGATGATAAAAGAACTAGACGTTAATATCGAGGGGAGGATTACTCATGCAAGAACAAATTACAACAGCTAAAGCAACAGCAAAAACTGTTCGTATTGCACCTCGTAAAGTTCGTTTAGTTGTCGATCTTATTAGAGGAAAAAGCGTTGGAGAAGCTATTTCAATTTTGAAATTCACTCCACGTGGAGCATCACCAGCAGTTGAAAAAGTGCTAATGTCAGCTATAGCTAATGCAGAACATAACTACGATTTAGACGTAGAAAACTTGGTAGTCAGCGAAGCTTATGTTAACGAAGGGGCAACAATGAAACGTTTCCGCCCACGTGCAAAAGGTTCAGCAGCACCAATTATGAAACGCACAAGCCACATTACAGTCGTGGTATCAGAGAAGAAGGAGGGATAATCTGTGGGTCAAAAAATTAATCCAACGGGCTTACGTGTAGGCATCATCCGTGATTGGGATGCTAAATGGTATGCAGAAAAAGAATTTGCTAACTATTTACATGAAGATCTACGTATCCGTGAATACATTGCTAAAAAACTTAGCGACGCTTCAATTTCTCAAATTGAAATCGAACGTGCTGCTAATCGTGTAAATGTGTCACTTCATACAGCTAAACCGGGTATGGTTATCGGTAAAGGCGGTTCTGAAGTTGATTCATTACGTAAAAAATTAAATGAATTAACAGGAAAACGCGTCCACATCAACATCGTGGAAATCAAAAAACCTGACTTAGACGCAAAATTAGTCGGCGAAGGAATTGCTCGTCAATTAGAAAGCCGTGTAGCTTTCCGTCGTGCTCAAAAACAAGCCATCCAACGCACAATGCGTGCTGGCGCTAAAGGAATCAAAACAATGGTTTCTGGTCGTTTGAACGGAGCAGATATCGCTCGTAGCGAAACTCACTCTGAAGGATCAGTTCCATTACACACATTGCGTGCCGATATCGACTACGCATGGGAAGAAGCAGATACTACTTATGGTAAATTAGGTGTTAAAGTCTGGATCTACCGTGGAGAAGTTCTTCCAACAAAAAAGAACGCTGAGAAAGGAGGGAAATAATCATGTTAGTACCTAAACGCGTAAAATTCCGTCGTGAATTTAGAGGTAAAATGCGTGGTGAAGCTAAAGGTGGGAAAGAAGTATCTTTTGGAGAATGGGGCTTACAAGCTGTTGACTCTCAATGGATCACTAACCGCCAAATTGAAGCAGCACGTATTGCAATGACACGTTATATGAAACGTGGTGGGAAAGTATGGATTAAAATTTTCCCTCATAAATCATATACGTCTAAAGCAATCGGAGTACGTATGGGTTCTGGTAAAGGAGCTCCAGAAGGTTGGGTAGCACCAGTTAAACGTGGAAAAATCATGTTTGAAGTTGGCGGCGTATCCGAAGAAGTAGCTCGTGAAGCATTACGTTTAGCTTCTCACAAATTACCCGTTAAAACGAAGATTGTAAAACGTACAGAAATTGGTGGTGAATCGAATGAAGGCTAATGAACTTAAAGAGTTAACCACTGCTGAAATGGTTGAAAAAGAAAAAGAATACAAGAGTGAACTATTCAATCTGCGATTCCAATTAGCAACAGGTCAATTAGAAAATACTTCTCGTTTAAGTGAAGTTCGTAAATCGATTGCACGCATTAAAACTGCGTTACGTCAAGCTGAGTTAAAAAAATAGTTGACTGGCAAAGGAGGTTACCAAGCAATGAATGAAGAACGTAATCAACGTAAAGTTTACCAAGGCCGTGTTGTTTCAGATAAAATGGATAAGACGATCGTTGTCGTAACAGAAACTCAAAAAAGACACAGTAAATATGGTAAACGTGTAAAATATTCTAAAAAATATAAAGCACATGATGAAAACAACGTAGCCAAAATTGGCGATATCGTAAAAATTATGGAAACTCGTCCATTATCTGCTACTAAACATTTCCGTTTAATGGAAGTTGTAGAAGAATCAGTTATTATCTAATTGACTCGAGAAAATAAAGTCAATTTCTAAATCCGAAAGGAGGATACTATAGTGATCCAATCAGAAAGTCGTTTAAAAGTTGCAGATAACTCAGGAGCACGTGAAGTGTTAACGATCAAAGTACTTGGTGGCTCTGGCCGTAAGACTGCTAACATTGGTGACGTAATCGTTTGTAGCGTGAAAAATGCTACACCAGGCGGCGTTGTCAAAAAAGGTGAAGTAGTTAAAGCTGTTATTGTTCGTACTAAAACTGGCGCTCGTCGTGCAGATGGTTCATACATCAAATTCGATGAAAATGCTTGTGTGATTATTCGTGACGATAAAAGTCCACGTGGAACACGTATCTTTGGACCTGTTGCACGTGAATTACGTGAAAACAACTTCATGAAAATCATCTCATTAGCACCAGAAGTACTATAATATCCAACCATCCACTCTAAGGAGGTGCAAGAAAACATGTACATTAAATCAGGCGATAAAGTAAAAGTTATTACTGGTAAAGACAAAGGAAAAGAAGGCGTCATTTTAAAAGCTTTCCCTAAAAAAGACCAAGTAATCGTTGAAGGAATCAACATGGTGAAAAAACACCAAAAACCTAGTTCAGTAAATCCGCAAGGAGGCATTATTGAAATGGAAGCTCCAGTTCACGTTTCTAACGTAATGCTAATTGACGCTTCTACTGGTGAACCAACTCGTGTTGGCTACAAAGTAGAAGAAGGTAAAAAAGTACGTATTTCTAAAAAAACTGGTGAAGTTTTAGATAAATAAAAGATAAGGAAGGAGGGACAACCCGAATGAACCGCCTTAAAGAAAAATATTTGAACGAAATCACACCATCAATGATGGAAAAATTTGATTACACATCTGTAATGCAAACACCAAAAGTTGATAAAATCATCATCAACATGGGTGTCGGCGATGCTGTATCAAACGCTAAAAACTTAGATAAAGCTGTAGATGAATTAACAGCGATCTCTGGACAAAAACCAATGATCACAAAAGCTAAAAAATCAATTGCTGCTTTCCGTTTACGTGAAGGTATGCCAATTGGAACAAAAGTTACTTTACGTGGAGACAGAATGTACGATTTCTTAGATAAATTAGTATCTGTTTCACTTCCTCGTGTACGTGACTTCCATGGCGTAAGCACAAAAGCTTTCGACGGACGTGGAAACTACACTCTAGGAATTAAGGAACAATTGATTTTCTTGGAAGTTGACTACGATAAAGTAGACAAAGTACGAGGAATGGATATTGTAATCGTAACAACTGCTCAAACAGATGAAGAAGCGCGCGAACTTTTAACACAACTTGGAATGCCATTCCAAAAATAAGAATAGGAGGCGAACTACGTGGCTAAAAAATCACAAATTGCTAAAAACAAACGCCCTGCTAAATTCTCAACACAAGCATACACTCGTTGTGAACGTTGTGGACGTCCACATTCAG
The DNA here is from genome assembly GCF_032094055.1 of Carnobacterium sp. GTDB lineage: Bacteria > Bacillota > Bacilli > Lactobacillales > Carnobacteriaceae > Carnobacterium_A. The sequence goes on along the minus strand of NZ_DAMDAK010000008.1, from coordinate 107 downwards.
TTTACCGCAAATTTAAACTTTGCCGTATTTGTTTCCGTGAACTTGCATATGTGGGACAAATTCCTGGCGTGAAAAAAGCCAGCTGGTAATCCCCTAATTTGGGAAGG
>NZ_DAMDAK010000007.1:45450-46200 GCF_032094055.1 Carnobacterium sp. | reverse complement strand
CGTTATGGCAATCATCCGGCCTTACTAATGTGGCATGTTTCTAATGAATATGGTGGAGAATGTCATTGTGATCTATGCCAAGAAGCGTTCAGAGGGTGGTTGAAAGAGACTTACCATAATGATTTGAATGCCTTAAATGAAGCTTGGTGGGGCCCTTTTTGGAGCCACACATTTAATGAATGGTCACAAATCCAATCGCCATCACCGATTGGAGAAGATGCGGTTCATGGGTTAAATTTGGATTGGCGGCGGTTCGTAACGGACCAAACGATTGATTTTTATCAGAATGAAATCGTACCTTTGCGTGAAATCACACCTAACATACCATTAACAACTAATTTTATGGCAGATACAGCTGATTTGATTCCGTTTCAAGGACTAGATTATAGTAAGTTTGCTAAATATGTGGATGTTATTAGTTGGGATGCCTATCCAGCATGGCATAATGATTGGGAAAGTACTGCTGATTTAGCAATGAAAGTAGCTTTTATTGATGATTTATATCGTAGTTTAAAACAGCAACCGTTTTTGTTATTGGAATCTACTCCAAGCGCAGTAAATTGGCATGAGGTCAATAAAGCTAAGAGGCCTAATATGCATTTATTATCTGCTATGCAAATGATCGCACACGGTTCAGATAGTATTATGTATTTTCAATGGCGCAAGTCTAGAGGTTCTTCTGAGAAATTCCATGGCGCTGTAGTTGATCATGATAATAGTCCAGAAAACCGAGTATTTAAAGAAGTTGCT
>NZ_DAMDAK010000007.1:43474-45440 GCF_032094055.1 Carnobacterium sp. | reverse complement strand
AAAGTTGGGGAGACGTTAGAAAAGCTTTCAAATGTAGCTGGGACAACACGGTCGGCTGATGTAGCTATTTTATATGATTGGGAAAATAACTGGGCTTTAAATGATGCGCAAGGTTTCGGTCTACAATCCAAGCAATACACCCAAACAGTGCAAGAACACTATCGTCCATTCTGGGAAAGAGATATCCCCGTTGATGTGATTACTAAGGAACAAGAGTTTTCTGATTACAAGCTGTTGGTCGTACCTATGTTGTATTTGATGAGCCTAGAGACTATCTCGCGTTTGAAGGCATTTGTTGCGAATGGCGGAACAATAGTTTCTACTTACATTACAGGAGTAGTAGATGAACATGATTTGACTTATTTAGGTGGATGGCCACAAGATTTACAAGATATTTTTGGGATGAAACCATTAGAAACAGATACACTGTACCCATCAAATCGAAATGCTGTTCGTTATGGTAATAAAGTGTACGATTTAAAAGAATATGCTACTATTCTTAAAGTAGAACAAGCTAAAATCGAAGGCGAATACTTGGAAGATTTTTATGCCGCTACTCCCGCGGTTACTAGCCATTCTTTTGAAAATGGCAAAGCTTATTATATTGGAGGTAGATTGAATCAAGACTTTCATGCAGACTTTTATGGTCATTTAATAGATGATTTGAATCTGAATCCGATTCTCTCTGTCCAACATGGAGAAGGAGTATCTGTTCAAGCAAGACAATCTGAAACAGAAGATATCATTTTTGTTATGAACTTTACTGAAAAATCTCAAGTTGTGGTCTTTGAAAAACCAGTGTGGGATATCATTGATGATAAGGAATTGTTAGGCGAAGTAGAGTTAGAGAAATATGCTGTAAAAATCGTTACAAAGCCTTTTAAGAGAAAAATTCATAGAGAAGAATAGCAACAAAGAAAACTTGTTTCATTCATTAATGAGACAAGTTTTTTTAAATAATATAATATTTACTAAATTTTACTTGATTTGTTTTACTAAAAGAAATAGAATAGAAGAAACAATATGAATAAGAGGAGAATGATAATGGAATTGAAAGAGTTGAAAGAAAAATTTGTAGAGCTTTTTGGTCCCAAAGAATTGAAAGCGTTTTTTGCTCCGGGACGAATCAATCTTATTGGAGAACACACAGATTACAATGGTGGAAATGTTTTTCCTTGTGCCATCACCCTAGGTACATTAGGAGTAGCTGCTAGAAGAGAGGATACTCAAATCAACTTGTATTCAGAAAATTTTTCAGAATTAGGTGTCATTTCATTTGATCTTGAAGACTTAGCTTATCGTGAAGAGGATAAATGGACCAATTACCCTAAAGGAATGATAAAGTATCTAAAAGAAGCTGGTTATCCAATTTCATCAGGAATGGATGTAGCTCTTTACGGCAATATTCCTAATGGAGCTGGTTTATCTTCATCGGCTTCGCTTGAATTATTAATGGGTGTAATGCTAGAAGACTTGTTTGACTTACCGGTTTCTCGTCTAGATTTGATTCAAACAGGTAAAAGAGTAGAAAATGAATTTATCGGAGTCAATTCTGGCATCATGGACCAATTTGCAGTCGGAATGGGGAAAAAGGATACAGCTATTTTGTTAGATTGTAATACATTGGAATACGAACTAGTCCCCGTTGAATTAGGTGCTCACAAAATCGTCATCATGAATACAAAAAAACGACGGGAATTAGCCACATCTAATTATAATTCACGCCGCAATGAGTGTGAACAAGCTTTAGAAGAGCTGCAGAAATTTATTGCTGCCCCATCGCTGGGAGCATTAGACGAAGCTGAATTTGAAACTTATCAAGATCAATTATCCAATCAAATCATCAAAAAACGTGCACGGCACGCAGTCACAGAAAATCAACGGACAATCAAAGCGGCCAAAGCATTAAAAGAAGGGGACTTAAAGCAATTTGGTTCATTAATGAATGCGTCTCATGTTTCTTTGC
>NZ_DAMDAK010000007.1:39879-43464 GCF_032094055.1 Carnobacterium sp. | reverse complement strand
TTGCGGGATGACTATGAAGTGACGGGAGTAGAATTGGATACTTTAGTTCAAGCAGCTTGGGATCAGCCAGGTGTTATCGGAGCCAGAATGACCGGAGCTGGATTTGGCGGATGTGCCATTGCGATTGTTGCTGATGATCAAATTGATTCGTTTGTTCAACAAGTTGGAAAAACATATGAAACGGAAATTGGTTATCCAGCGGAATTTTATATTGCTAGTATCAGTGATGGAGCAAAAGCGATAAAGGAGGCGTAAGAATATGACAGTTTTAGTATTAGGCGGAGCCGGCTATATCGGTTCTCATGCAGTTGATCAATTAGTAGATAGAGGATACCAAGTAGCGGTAGTGGATAACCTGCAAACTGGGCACCAAGAGTCTATTCCTGAGAACGTCCATTTTTATCAAGGAGATATTCGAGACAAAGCTTTTTTGAGCCAAGTTTTTGAGAAAGAAACGATTGAAGGAGTTATGCATTTTGCTGCGAATTCGCAAGTAGGAGAATCGATGAGAGAACCATTGCTTTATTTCAATAATAATGTCCAAGGTACGCAGGTTACGCTAGAAGTGATGCAGCAGTACGGCGTGAAAAATATTGTTTTCTCTTCTTCTGCAGCAACGTATGGCGAACCAACAGAGATTCCAATTATGGAAACAGCAGAAACGCATCCCGAAAGTCCTTACGGAGAGACAAAATTAATGATGGAAAAAATGTTGAAATGGTGTGATCAAGCATACGGTATGCGATTCGTCGCACTGCGTTACTTCAATGTTGCTGGAGCAAAATGGAACGGCAGTATTGGCGAAGATCATGATCCGGAAACGCATTTAGTACCGCTTATTTTACAGACTGCTTTAGGACAACGCGAAGAACTAGCTATTTTTGGAGATGATTATGCTACGCCAGATGGCACTTGCATTCGCGATTATGTTCATGTAGTTGATTTGATAGATGCACATATTTTAGCTTTGGAATATTTAAAAGCTGGTAATGAGAGTAATATTTTTAATTTAGGCAGCAGTACTGGCTTTTCAGTCAAAGAACTGGTGGAGGCTGCGCGGCAAGTAACCGGGAAAGAAATTCCAGCAAAAATTGAACCTCGACGCGCAGGAGATCCAAGCACATTGATTGCATCCAGCAAAAAGGCCCAAACCATTTTAGGTTGGAATCCTAAATTTCCAGATGTAAAAGATATCATCAGTTCTGCATGGCAGTGGCATGAATCGCATCCGATGGGATATCAAACGAAAAAATAAAAAGGAAGTATGTTATGGCTAAACGAGAAAACATCGATCAATTAATTACTGATTTTATTGAAATAGGAATACAACAAAGAGAGATCGATCCATTAGACAAAAATCTAAAAACGAATCAATTATTGCATTTACTTGGAAAAGAAGATTTTATTTCTGATCTGCCCGTCTCCCTTCTTTTACCAGAACGTCTAGCAGTCCTAGATCAATTGGTTGACTATGCAGTAAATGAAGGTGTGATCGAAGATTTTCCAGCTACGCGTGAGATACTAGAAGCTGAAATCATGAATTTGATTACTCCATTAACCTCTGAAGTAAATCGGCAGTTTTGGTCACGGTATGCTAGCAGCCCAAAACAAGCAACAGATTATTTTTACCATTTGAGCCAAGCGAATGACTATATCAAAACACGTCAAATCGCTAAAAATACTCACTTTGAATATGCCAGTCCATTTGGTCCACTAGAAATTACGATCAATTTATCTAAACCAGAAAAAGACCCCAAACAAATTGCACTAGCTAAACAAACAATTAATGCTGGATACCCGACTTGTCTGCTTTGCATGGAAAACGAAGGATATGCCGGACGCATCGATTATCCAGCAAGAAGCAATCATCGAATCGTACGGATGCCGCTAAATGATGAAAATTGGGGTCTGCAATATTCCCCTTATGCTTATTATAATGAACACTGTATCTTTCTATCTGCAGAACATAAACCAATGAAACTAGAAAAAGCAACATTTGAAAAAATTCTAGGAATCGTTGAACAATTTCCGCATTATTTTGTCGGCTCCAATGCAGACTTGCCGATCGTCGGCGGTTCCATTTTATCTCATGATCATTATCAAGGCGGGCGACACACTTTTGCGATGGAGAGAGCAGAAGTTAACTACTCTTTTTCATTAGAAGGTTTTTCGTCAGTTGAAGCAGGAATTCTGAACTGGCCCATGTCGGTCATTCGCTTGAAGAGCCAAGATAAAGCAGCTTTAGTTGATGCAGCGACACTGGTCTTAGAACAATGGCGGGATTATTCTGATGAAGAGGCCGGTATTTTATCGCATACAAAAGAAGTTCCGCATAATACGATCACACCGATTGCGCGTCGTAGTGGAGAGGATTTTGAAATAGATTTAGTATTGCGAAATAATCGAACATCGTCAGAATTCCCAGATGGTATTTATCATCCCCATCCTGATGTGCAGCATATCAAAAAAGAAAACATTGGATTGATTGAAGTGATGGGATTGGCTATTCTCCCCCCGCGTTTGCAAGCCGAATTGCAAGAAGTTGAACTCTATTTAAGAGATGAGCCAAATGAAATAGCTGCTTACCATCAAGAATGGGCTGATCAATTGAAAGAAAAAGCAACTTTTGGTGGTGTTGAAAATGTCCATCAATTTATTATGGAAGCTGTTGGAGAAGTGTTTTTACGTGTTTTAGAAGACGCGGGAGTTTACAAACAAACAGTTGCAGGACAAGCTGCTTTCAAGAAATTTATTCAGAGTTTATCCCATTGAGCTTTTTCACAGCTGAAGCTGCAATTAATTTCATTCAATAGATAAAAAAGTAGGAGGAGAACAGGTATGAAAAGGAGCAAACGCCTTTTTGGAGAAGTAGACGGCAGACCAGTTTATGAATATACGTTGGAAAACAGTCACGGTATGCAACTATCCATTATGGATTATGGTGCAGCCGTAACGGCAATCAAAACGCCGGATAAAAAGGGAAACGTTCAGAATATCGTTTTAGGATTTGACAGTGTCGCACCTTACGTTGTTTATCGGCCATTCTATGGAGCGACAATTGGACGAGTGGCGGGGCGCATCGCCGCAGGAAAAGTTGTTCTCGAAGGCAAAGAAGTTCAATTAATGGTCAATGAAGGAAAAAATCATCATCATGGAGGTATCCCTGCTTTTGAATCACGCTTTTGGGAAGTAGATGAAGCAGCAGAAATAGACGAAGCAGCTACTGAAGAAACATTAGTTTTTACTTATCTAAGCCCAGACGGAGAAAATGGGTACCCCGGGAATTTGACTGTTCAAGTAAAACACAGTTTGACCGAAGAAAATGAATGGAAAATTCATTACACGGCTACAACAGATAAAACAACTTTGTTTAATCCGACCAATCATGTCTATTTTAATTTAAGCGGAGATCACACAAAGGGAGTGCTGAATCATATGCTACAATTAGAGAGCGATCAGTATGCACCTTTGAAAGAAGATTCTATTCCAACAGGCAGTTTACTGGAAGTGGAAGGTACACCGTTTGATTTTAGAGAACCGGCACCATTGAAAACAGGCGTGGAAAGCGATCATCCGCAGACGGTA
>NZ_DAMDAK010000007.1:30114-39869 GCF_032094055.1 Carnobacterium sp. | reverse complement strand
TAGAGGCTATGACCATCCGTTTGTTTTGCGGCAGTCGGCTGATCATCCGGCTGGTCAGTTGGTTGATCCTGAAAGTGGGCGACGGATACGATTCTATACAGATCGTGAATCAGTAGTGGTCTATTTAAATAATTGGGTAGAGGGCACTTATGAAATCGAAGGCCAAAAAGTTCAGCCTTATTCAGGAGTAGCCTTAGAAACTCAAATGTTGCCAGATGCGATTCACCATCCTAACTTTGGCGAAATAATTTTAAAACCTGATGAAACATTCTATTCAGAAACAACGTATCAATTTGATACTCTTTAATGATTGAAAAACGATAGAAAGGAGGAGGTTGATGATGGCAACAATCAAAGATATCGCTGAAAAAGCGAATGTCTCCAGCGCAACAGTTTCTAGGGTGTTGAATTACGATGAAACATTGTCAGTCGGAGATGAGACAAAAAAACGGATTTTTGAAGCTGCTGAAGCTTTAGACTATACCAAATACCAGCAAAAGAAAGCCAAAAAGAATGGAAAAATAGCTATTGTACAATGGTATACGGAAAAAGAAGAGCTTGATGACCTTTACTACTTGTCGATTCGATTAGGTGTTGAAAAACGTGCGGAAGAAGAAGGGTATAGTGTTGAACGGCACTTTCAAAATACTGCCTTTGAGATCAGTTCGGATATTGAAGGCATAGTCGCTATTGGAAAATTCAGTAATTCTCAAATAGAACAATTAGCATTATGGACTAAAAATATTTGTTTTGTCGATTTTGATGTATTGGGATACAAGCTGGACTCAGTGGTAGTAGACTTCGAACAAGCAGTTTATTCCGTAATGAAGTATTTTACTGAAAAAGGTCACAAGCGTATCGGTTTTATTGGCGGTCAAGAAACTTATGGCGATCCGTCACAAACGCCTGTGGATAAACGGACAGTTTTAGTCGAAAATTATTTACGCCAACAAAACGTATACCATAAAAAATATACGTTTATTGGTGCGTTTAATGTAACAGCAGGTTATCAATTAATGAAGCAGGCTCTTCAGGAATTAGACGATGATCTGCCTCCAGCCTTTTTTATTGCCAATGACGCTTTGGCAATTGGAGCCTTACGTGCGTTGCAAGAAGCGGAGGTTTCAGTGCCAGAGCAAGTCGAAGTAATTGGATTTAATGATATCAGCGTAGCCAAATACGTGTACCCAACTTTGAGTACGGTAAAAGTGTACACAGAAATAATGGGGGAAGCCGGATTTGATTTGCTGCTGGATCGGATAAATTCAGATCGGAAAGTTGCAAAAAAAATCACTTTATCTACAGACTTGATTTTACGTGAAAGTACCAATTAACAGGTTATCCACAATTAAGTAAAAACCTACTAACTAGAAACTCTTAAAAAAGGAGATTTTTAGTTTTTAGGTTATTTTTTTACCTTTTTCCGTTATACTGCAAGAGAAGCAGGAAGCAGTTTGGATAAATAACTAGATAAACGCTTTAGAAAAAGGGGAATGAAAAATATGAGAAAACAGCACAGCAAAGAAGCTATTAAAAAAAGTAAAAAACCAGAAAGAACGCATAAGCAACAAGATAGTAAAACAAAAGACTATCTTGTCAAAGAACCAACTGAATTACTGCCTTTCTTATTACAAGAAAAGGTTAAAAATAGCAGAAATTCGGTGAAATCCGTCTTGACGAGAGGACAAGTGTGGGTAGATGGTAAAAACATTAAACAGCATAATCATCCTTTACTTCCAGGTCAAACGGTCTCTATAGTTGCGAATAAAGCAGCACTCAAAGAAGAAGCTTTGACAGGAATCAGTATACTGCATGAAGATGAGGCTATAATTGTTATTAACAAAGAAGCGGGGATGTTGTCTATGGCTTCTAAAAATGAACAAGACTTGACAGCCTATCGTCAACTAACTACTTATGTTAGAAAAGAACACCCTAAAAACCGAGTTTTTGTTGTTCACCGATTAGATAGAGATACCTCAGGTGTCATGTTATTTGCAAAAAGCGAAGCTGTAAAGACTAAGTTACAAGAAAACTGGACAACCATGGTAAAAGAAAGAGTTTATACTGCTTTGGTTGAAGGAGTTGTGCGTGATGAAGAAAACACGATCACTTCTTGGCTAACAGAAAATAAAGCCATGCACGTCTTTTCCAGTTCTTACGACAATGGTGGGAAGAAAGCTATCACGCATTACAAAAAGATACGCTCTAATAATGAGTTTACTTTATTGGAAGTTCAATTGGAAACGGGTCGAAAAAACCAAATCCGAGTTCATATGGAAGAAATAGGCCATCCAGTAGTTGGAGACAAAAAGTATGGTTCTACTGTTAATCCATTAAAACGCTTAGGCTTGCATGCCACAACATTAGCCATCATCCATCCTACATCTGGAGAGTTGATGCAATTCAAAACAAAAATCCCAAAGGTCTTTTTACAATTTTCGAAATAAGAACGAACGACCATCGTAAGCCAGAAAGTTTGCCTTAAAAAAGAGAAAACAGCCGAATACAAAAGAAGATAGTGGGACAAAAGGCGTTTAGACTCGAAACACTGGAGCGAATAAGCGCAGTATGGTCACCGACCATCGAGCATTATTCGTGAAGTGGACGTCGAGCCTGCCTTTTGGAGCTTGTTTAAGAAAAATAGTTAAGAAAATGGTAAGAGGATGAGACTTATGTCTCATCCTCTCCTTTTTGTCTTCAGCTGCTTTTTTATACATACACATAAAAAATATAGTTTAGAAGAATTGCGTGCGGTATTTTATTCTTTCATTTCGAATGCGTTATCTTGCGGATGATAACCGATAGCCACACGAGCCTGATCAATATCAAGACGTGGAAAAGTATTATTTGAAATTCCATTGACCAATAAGAAAGGTTCTTGAAGGTCAGCTGATAATGTACAGTCGATCAGATGACAAAAATCTCGAGCTGATAAGAAGTTAGCTAAGCCCTCAGGTCCTGCATTTGGCGCGGGTTTGCCGCTTTCTTTAAAATCTCCAATACGAATACCGATAGTTTCTTGTCCTTTCGTAAAAGCATAGTAACTGGCTAAAGCTTCTACATACGCTTTAGAGACTCCATATAAATCAGCAGGACGAACAGGCTGATTGACATGGACTTGTACATTTGCAGGGTAAGCATCTACTGCATGAATGGAACTGGCGAAAATAATTCGTTTTATATGCATAGGTTCTAGAGTTGCCTGATGAAACAAATTGTAAGGAATTTTGTAGTTTAAGTCGAGTAACGACCCATAAAATTCTGCATCTGGACTAGGATCACCAGCTAAATGCAAAACATATTCTATCTCATCAAGTAAGCCTTCCCAATTTTCTTCGAGCGATAAATCTAAGTCTTTTGTTTGGGTTCCTTCCAGTAATTGCTTATCAACATCGTCAAAGTGGATATCAACTAACGTAAGCTCATGCTGTTTTTTTAAATGATGTGTGATTACTTTTCCAATTGTTCCGGTTGCGCCTGTAATTAAAATACGAGCCATCATTCATTTCCTCCTATCAAAAATAGATTCAATGGTACTGTAAGTAGATAAGAATTAAATTTATTGTAAATGAATAAATCGGCAGTCTAGTTTTCTTATTGCTGCTGTGATCTGATTTGTCTTTATTTTTGCAAAAAAAGATGCTGTTGTTTCAATTTTTTATTGATCATTCAGGTGATTACTGAGCGAAAAAGAGAGCACTACAAAAGTAGCACTCTCGGGGAAAACGAATTATTATGCGCGATCTGTACGGTCGTCCATACGATCATTTGTTTCTTTTTTAGCGTCGCCTACTTTTTTCTCAACTTCGCCTTTGCCTTTTTGGGCTTTACCTTCAGCTTGCTTGCCTAGGTCGTTAGTAGCATCACCGTAAGCGTCTTTTGCAGCACCGACTGCTTTGTCTTTGATACCTTCTAATTTGTTCTTCATACCGTTATCTTTGTCTGCCATGTTGTTTTCCTCCTAATAGATAATTATTTAAAAAACGGTTCGCACAACTGTATAAACACTCATAAAGAACTTAAAGTAATTTGTGTTAAAAGTGTGAACTTCTTTTATGTTTAAAGCTTAACTGGTTTAATAAAAAAAATCAAATGATAACCCTTTTATCCATTTTCATCTATCAAAAAGTGGAGCTCTTTTTGTTAAGTGGGTTGATTGTGTCTGCTATCTCATAGCTTTAATCACTAGTTAAAGTACAGGATAACAAATAGGTCGTTCTTCTACTTTATACGTGTATGGGCTTTCGTCTGCTTAATCTTTTAAACATTATGTGCTAAAATAAGGAACATAAAGCAATGAGCTGGAGATTACAGAGAACGGAGTCGTTTAAAAATGAAGCTATTGGCAATTGATTCCTCTAATCAAGTAATGAGTGTGGCGGTCTTAGAAGACCATAAATTGATTGGAGAAGTTACTACGAATGTAAAAGGCAATCACAGTCAGCGTTTAATGCCAGCAATTGAAACACTCATGAAAGAAGCTGGTTGGAAACCGGCTGAATTAGATCGAATAGTCGTGGCTAAAGGACCTGGGTCTTATACCGGTTTAAGGATTGGTGTGACGATTGCGAAAACTTTAGCTTGGACTTTGAATAAAGAAGTGGTAGGTGTTTCAAGTCTAGCGGTGTTAGCTGGCAACTGCGAAGAGTCTCCGCATTATTTGGTGCCGTTATTCGATGCGCGCCGCGGAAATATTTATACAGGTGTGTACCAATGGAAATCTGGAGAATTAATACAAATCGAACCAGATACCCATATTTCAGCTGAAGCATGGGCCAGTTACTTAACAAAATTTACTGGGACGATCGAATTGATTGGCGAAGACCGGTTGTTACATTTAACAACGTTTGAACAACAGTTGGCTGAACGTGTCATTTCTGCACCTTTGAAAGACCACTTGCCTAAAGCAAGTGTTTTAGGACTGTTAGGAAGAACAAAAAAGCCAGAAGATGTCCATACGTTAACACCCGATTATTTAAAATTGGCAGAAGCGGAGGAAAATTGGCGCAAAGAACACCCGGATCGGCTGGAGGAATCGTATGTTGAGAAAATTTAGGGAATGGTTGGAGACTGAGCAATCAATATGGAGCATAGGAGAACAGCAGGTATCAAATGGGAATTTATCTGAAATTATCCGCTTATCAGCTGTAAAACAGACTTTAAAAGATGGACGAATAGTGGAAGTAAGGATTGCAACAGTTGTCGATATACCGGATATTGTCCGAATACAAGAGTTAAGTTATAATGGAACCGCCCCTTGGAACGCAACAGCTTTAGAACATGAGATCAAACGCAATAAACGAGCATTGTATCTAATTGCAAGCCTTGAAAGTCAAACGGTTGCTTTTGTAGGTACTTGGTTTGTTGAAGGGGAGGCCCATATTACGAATCTTGCCGTAGTTCCAACAGAACGGCAAAAAGGCCTAGCCTATTATTTGTTAAAAGAAATTGAGCAATTGGCAGAACAACAAGGCATGCATCAGTTGAGTTTAGAAGTTCGTGTTTCAAATGCAACGGCTCAGAATCTCTACCGGAAACTAGGATTTAAGGCGGGAAAAGTCAAAAAAGGCTATTATGCTGGCGACCATGAAGATGCATTGGAAATGAGTAAACCTATTTTAAGAAAGCGTGATATACATGAATTTAACGAATGAGACAATGGAAAAAATACAATTTATTTTTCCAGAAAAAGAACTTATTACGAGTGAGCGAGTGTATCAGATAGCAGAAGAAAGTTATCCAAATGGTTCGCCTTGGTCAGTAACCAATTTTCAAACAGATTTGGATACTTCGCTTGCAGGATACGGCTTTGCAGTCAAAGATGAAAAAGCGATCGGTTTTATCGGCTATCGTCATTTTTTAGGAGAAGCGGAGATCACTAATTTTGGTGTAAATCAACTATTTAAACAACAAGGAATCGGCAGTCGTTTAATGGCTGCTTGTTTATCGCATTTAGATGAACAGGGAATGAAACAGCTGTTTTTAGAAGTACGTGCGAGTAACCAGCCGGCGCGGACAGTGTATCAAAAATTTGGTTTGAAAGAAGTAGCAATACGCAAAAATTATTACCGTGACCCAAATGAAGATGCGGTGGTCATGCAATACATCAAGCCAGAAGAAGAATAAAAATGTAAAGTAGAAAGAGTGAAAGCATGAGGTCTGAACAAAATTTAATTTTAGCCATTGAAACGAGTTGTGATGAAACGAGTGTTGCTGTCGTCGAAAACGGAGAACGAATGCTGTCTAATATTGTAGCGTCACAGATTAAAAGCCACATGCGTTTTGGTGGTGTCGTACCGGAAATCGCGAGTCGGCACCATGTTGAACAAATCACTCAGTGTATTGAAGAAGCTATGGAGGAAGCAAGTGTTTCCTACGCAGACTTATCAGCAGTCGCTGTAACGTATGGACCGGGATTAGTAGGGGCCTTATTGATTGGCGTTAATGCAGCTAAAGCATTGGCTTATGCTCATGACTTGCCTTTGATCGCCGTTAACCATATGGCCGGACACATCTACGCTAATCGATTGATTCAACCCTTAGTTTTTCCGTTATTAGCTTTAGTTGTCAGTGGCGGACACACTGAATTAGTGTATATGGAAAAAGACGGAGATTTCAAAATTATCGGAGAAACACGAGACGATGCTGCCGGAGAAGCTTATGATAAAATTGGACGAGTCTTAGGTTTGCCTTACCCAGGCGGTAAGCGGATCGACGAAATGGCTCATCAAGGAAAAGATTCGTACCATTTTCCGCGAGCTATGTTGAAAGAAGATAATTACGATTTTAGTTTTAGCGGGTTAAAAAGTGCGTTTATTAATTTGGTTCATAATGCCGCTCAAAAAAATGAAGAAGTAGACAAAAATGATTTAGCAGCTAGTTTTCAAGCAAGTGTAATTGAAGTGTTAGTCAAAAAAACAATGCGTGCTGCAAAAGAGTTAGGAGTCAAACAGTTGGTTTTGGCTGGAGGAGTAGCGGCCAATCAAGGATTGCGAGAAGAGTTGAACACAACAATGAACCAAGAACTGCCTGATGTTAAGCTTTTGATTCCTCCATTGTCGCTTTGCGGAGACAATGCAGCCATGATTGGTGCAGCTGCTTACGTAGAGTACAATCGGCAACAATTTGCCGGTTATGACTTGAATGCACAGCCTGGTTTGACTTTTGATAGTTTTGAAGAGCAAACAGAGAGCAAATAAAAAAGTTCCATAAAAATAAGTAATAGAGGATGAGACATAAGTCTCATCCTCTTGCCTTTTTCTTAACTATTTTTCTTAAACAAGCTCCAAAAGGCAGGCTCGACGTCCACTTCACGAATAATGCTCGATGGTCGGTGACCATACTGCGCTTATTCGCTCCAGTGTTTCAAGTCTAAACGCCTTTTGTCCCACTCTCTTATTGCTCCAGTTCTTCTAGTTCGATGCTTTTTTCTTCCCATTCAGTTAAGAGTTGTTCATTTCTTGTTTGTAAAGCTGTCAATTTTCCATTGAGTTCTTGAACCTGGATATGGTCTCCAAAAACTTCAGGTTCGGTCAATTGAAGTTCAATCGCTTCGACCTCTTGCTCCAGTTCAGTCATTTCATTTTCAAGTGCTTCAATTCTTCTACTTAATTGACGAACTTTTTTTTGAGTCTCTTTGTTTATTTCCCGATGGTTTTTGTTTGTTAAAGAGGCGTTTCCGACAACTTGTTTATCTTGTTCGGCCGCTTCTGCTAGCTGTTGCAATTCTTCTTGCTGTGCTTTTTTTTCAATATAATAATCATAATCCCCTAGGTAAAGGGTACTTCCTTCTTCAGACAATTCGACCACCGCTGTAGCTAAACGGTTAATAAAATAACGGTCATGAGAAACAAATAAAAGGGTACCATCGAAATCAATCAATGCGTTTTCCAAGACTTCCTTACTGTCGATATCCAAATGGTTAGTCGGCTCATCCAGCACTAGAAAATTATCACGGTGCAAGGATAATTTAGCTAAAGCTAATCGTGCTTTTTCGCCTCCGCTTAGACTGGAAACACCTTTTTCTACATCATCACCTGTAAATAAAAAACTACCTAAAATGCTGCGAATATCTTTTTCAGGTGTAGTGGGATGCTCGTCCCATAATTCATTGAGTACCGATTTTTTAGAATGTAGGTTTGCTTGTTCTTGGTCATAATACCCCAAATCAACATTAGCTCCTAACTGCTTATTTCCTTGAATTAAAGGCAAATCACCGATCAAAGACTTCAACAAAGTAGATTTTCCAATCCCGTTGGGGCCAACTAATGCAATTGAATCATATTTTCGAATTTCTAATTCAATTGGGGCAGATAAAATTTGTTCTTTGTATCCAATAGCACCATCTGTTAAAGTTAAAACCACATTTCCGCTTTCTTTATTGGATTGAAAACGAAAATGTGCAGATTTTTCATCACCTTGAGGCCGATCCATCCGGTCCATTTTTTCCAATTGTTTTCGACGGCTCTGGGCACGTTTAGTTGTAGAAGCACGGACTAAATTACGGTTGACAAAATCTTCTAATTTAGCAATTTCTGTTTGTTGTTTCTCATATTCTTTCCATTCTTGTTCCAGTTGTGCAGCTTTTAAAGTTAAATATTTGGAATAATTGCCTTTATAATGGGTTATTTTCTGTCGGCTGATTTCATAAACTTCATTAACTACTTTGTCTAAAAAGTACCGGTCATGAGAAACGATCAATAAGGCTCCATGGTAAAGTTGTAAATAGTTTTCAAGCCAATTTAATGTTTCAATATCTAAATGGTTGGTCGGCTCATCTAAAATCAATAAGTCTCTTTTTTCTAATAATAGTTTAGCCAAAGCTAATCGAGTTTTTTGGCCTCCAGATAGTTGGCGAATGTCTTTTGCATAATCTTCTTCATAAAAACGAAAACCATGCAAAACAGAACGAATTTCAGCTTCATAACCGAAACCATTGGCTGCTCGAAAATCATGTTGAAGCTGATCATAACGGGCCAACGTTTTGTGATAGAGGGTTTCATCTGCCAGCAGCTCTGGGTCGCCCAGTTGGATCTCTGTCTGGCGCATTTCTTTTTCTAATTGGATCACCGGTTCAAAGACTTTTAACATTTCATCCCAAATAGAACTGGCAGAGTCTAGGCCGGTATTTTGTGCCAGGTATCCAATCGTCACATTTTTACTTTTAATAATTTGGCCTGCGTCTGGCTGTTCGACATCTGCAATCATTTTTAATAAAGTGGATTTTCCAGCACCATTGCGTCCTACTAAAGCTATTCTAGCGTTTTCTTGTATTTCTAAATAAATATTTTCAAAAAGCACATCTGCTCCAAAATAGCGCGCGACATGCTGAACTTGTAATAAAATCATATTATTTCCTCATTTCATCATTCTCTCTTCTAGTTTAGCATATAAGCTGTCATTCTGATATTGTTCTAAGCAATCTTGTTAGAAAAAAAGCAGGGATTTCACAATCTTATATTGTGAATGTTCACAAGATAAAACAGGGAAAAATCTGTTTTCTTTTTAAAAGTAAGAAAAAAAAACTAGTATTCTCTTTAAAAGATGCTATAATGACTAAGTCGAAGTAAAGGAAAGCTTGTGAATTTTCATTTAAATGAAAATTCTTGTGAAAAAAATGTTATCTAATAAGATCATTTTAAAAAAACTTAACGGAGGAAGAAAATGACTAATCCAACAGTACCAAAAGCAACCGCTAAAAGACTACCTATTTATTATCGCTATTTACGTTTCTTGCACGATGCTGGAAAAGACCG
>NZ_DAMDAK010000007.1:27371-30104 GCF_032094055.1 Carnobacterium sp. | reverse complement strand
GAACTACAATTTTCATCAAAGCAACAATATGCGGATCAGTGCTGCTTTTGATATTAATGAAGAAATTATTGGAACGATCTTAAGCGGCGTACCAGTTTACCCTATGAGCGAAATGGTGGAGCAACTTAAAGTGCAGCAAATTGAGGTAGTTATTTTAACAGTCCCTACAGAAGTAGCGCAAGACACTGCAAATACATTAGCTGAAGCGGGAGTGAAGGGCATTATGAACTTTACACCTATTCGTATTTCAGTACCGAACGACATGCGTGTACAAAATGTTGATTTAGCGAATGAATTGCAGACCTTGATTTACTTTTTAGACCATTATAAAAAAGAAGAAGCATAAAAAAAGCGGCAACCTTATTTAGGTTTGCCGCCTTTTTTTATTTTAAAATAAATCTCCAAAAGCTTTGAGGCACGAACAAAATCATTAGTAGCAAATATGACGAATAAAACAGGGAAGATTCCCCAGCCTTCTGTTGAGACTGAATTGATCGTGAACCAAATGAAGATAAAAGACATTACATAATTAAAAACGATTTGCATAATAAAGTTTTTACTATTCATATAATTAAAAAGTTCCTTTCTTTAGTGAAAATTCAATCATTGAAGCAAATTGAGCGCGACAACAGCAGTGTTCATCAGCACATGTGCGATAATAGGAGTAGCAATGTTTTTAGTTTTGATATACAAGTATGAAAAGACAAAGCCCATTGAAGAGTAAAGCAAGATATGACTGTCCTGATGCATGAAAGCAAATAACAAGGAACTGATAACAGCTGCCCCAACACCGCCTGTTAAGTCATAAAAAAAGCCGAAGATAACTTTACGGAAAATAAATTCTTCCATAATAGGAGCCATAATGGAGACAATGATCAAATAGAAAGGATATTTACTAACTATCAATAGAATATTTTGAGTATTTGC
Organism: Carnobacterium sp.; assembly: GCF_032094055.1. Classification (GTDB taxonomy): domain Bacteria; phylum Bacillota; class Bacilli; order Lactobacillales; family Carnobacteriaceae; genus Carnobacterium_A. The sequence continues at coordinate 29,177 of NZ_DAMDAK010000007.1, read as the reverse complement.
TGAATCTACTGGCAAACCTAATAACAGAGTTTCAATCAAATTAGCTATAATCTGTGCAGCAAAAGCCATTATGATCCCAATCAATCCCCACTTGAGAACTTCAGATCTTCCGGCAGAAGGACTTGCTGTGATGCTGTTATGAATAGTTGATTTTTGATTGAGCAGTATCATCAACAAAGCACCAAGAGTAAAGGAAAAAATTGTTCCGTAAACACTTGCTTCTGTTTGATATTGAATTGGTGCTGCTGCTAAGAACAGAACCGGCAAGAATTGAGAGAGGACATAAACCAAAATCATACGAACCTCTGTATGTCGAAAAATATTTTTCATATCTACTATTAAACCTTCTTTTTTTAGAAGTAGTTACTTCTTTATTTGAATCTTTCAGTAAACAGTTAGTTTACTAAAAAGCTATACTTAACGTATTACTGAAATAAGTTACATTTGTCAGTATAACATAAGATGAATGGCAATGTGTGAACTTTTGATTCATCTCAAGAGGAGCAAGGAACGCTCTGCAATAAAAAATAAATCAATTTCACCAAGGACTTGATTAAAAGACTTGCAATTAATGAAGAATTTGATTATGATAAAAGAGTGGTTTAGCACTCAAACAACAAGAGTGCTAAACGGGAAAACAAGATAAGAAAAGTGGAGGGATTTACGTGTTAAAACCATTAGGAGATCGTGTGATTATCGAAGTCGCAAAAGAAGAAGAAAAGACTGTCAGCGGGATTGTTTTACCGGGTTCTGCGCAAGAAAAACCTCAAACTGGTTCAATTATTGCAGTAGGTGAAGGCCGTATACTAGAAAACGGAACAAAAGCTGAGTTAGCTGTTAAAGTTGGCGATACAGTTTTATTTGAAAAATATGCGGGAACTGAAGTTAAACACGACGGTAAAGATTTCCTTGTTGTGAATGAACGCGATATTATCGCAATTGTTGAGTAGCGAGTAGTATAAGCATTAAAAATGCATGGATCGTAAATTGAGAAAACTTTTAAAATAAACAATAAATCAATAAATAAAGTCATATAAATTTATTAATGAGGTGAAGTGGAAATGGCAAAAGATATTAAATTTTCAGAAGATGCCCGTTCAGCAATGTTACGTGGTGTGGATATTTTAGCAGATACAGTCAAAGTTACATTAGGACCCAAAGGAAGAAATGTCGTATTGGAAAAATCTTTTGGTTCACCATTGATCACAAATGATGGAGTTACTATTGCCAAAGAAGTTGAATTAGAAGATCATTTCGAAAATATGGGTGCTAAGTTAGTTGTTGAAGTGGCTTCGAAAACGAATGATATAGCAGGGGATGGAACAACAACTGCTACGGTTTTGACTCAAGCAATTGTCCGTGAAGGACTAAAAAACGTGACTGCAGGTGCTAATCCTGTCGGTATTCGTCGTGGAATCGAATTAGCCACTAAAGTAGCAGTAGAAGAATTGTTGACGATTTCTAAAAAAATCGAAACAAAAGAATCTATTGCACAAATTGCCGGTATTTCATCAGGAGATAACGAGGTTGGACAGTTAGTTGCAGACGCTATGGAAAAAGTTGGCAACGATGGTGTCATTACAATCGAAGAATCTAAAGGAATCGAAACAGAATTAGATGTGGTAGAAGGAATGCAATTTGACCGCGGCTACTTATCTCAATATATGGTAACAGACAACGATAAAATGGAAGCTGTATTGGAAAACCCGTATTTGTTGATTACAGACAGAAAAATTTCTAATATACAAGATGTTTTGCCTTTATTAGAACAAATCTTGCAACAAGGCCGTCCATTATTGATTATTG
>NZ_DAMDAK010000007.1:25502-27361 GCF_032094055.1 Carnobacterium sp. | reverse complement strand
CGATGTAGATGGTGAAGCTTTACCAACACTGGTTTTAAACAAATTACGCGGAACATTCAATGTAGTAGCAGTTAAAGCTCCAGGATTTGGCGATCGTCGTAAAGAAATGCTAGAAGATATTGCTATCTTAACAGGCGGTACTGTGATCACTGAAGACTTAGGGTTAGAATTGAAAGATACGAGCATCAATGAACTAGGACATGCTGCTAAAGTCGTGGTTACAAAAGATTCTACTACTATTGTTGAAGGAGCAGGTTCTTCAGAAAATATTGCACAACGCGTATCTTTATTAAAAACACAAGCTGGAGAAACAACTTCAGACTTTGACCGTGAAAAACTACAAGAACGTTTAGCAAAACTTTCTGGCGGAGTAGCTGTGATCAAAGTTGGAGCAGCAACAGAAACCGAATTAAAAGAACGTAAATTACGAATTGAAGATGCTTTGAATGCTGCTCGTGCAGCTGTTGAAGAAGGCATTGTTTCCGGCGGTGGAACTGCTTTGATCAATGTTCAATCTAAAGTTGCAGAAATTGAAGCAGAAGGAGACGTAGCAACAGGTGTAAGAATCGTTGTGCGTGCTTTAGAAGAACCAATTCGTCAAATCGTTACAAATGCAGGACTGGAAGGTTCTGTTGTAGTTGAACAAATGAAACATGCTGAAATGGGTATGGGATTCGATGCGGCTAAGAATGCATGGGTAAACATGATTGAAGCCGGAATTGTCGATCCAACAAAAGTAACGCGTTCAGCGTTACAAAATGCAGCAAGCATTTCTGCTCTCTTGTTAACAACAGAAGCAGTGGTTGCTGATCAACCAGCTCCAGACGCTCCAATGGGCGGCGGTATGGGTATGGACCCTAGTATGGGCGGTATGATGTAAGAAATAGCTGAAAAAAGAGAGCAGATGGGAGGCAAAGTCTCATCTGCTCTCTTTTTAATTTTTTGCTGTAAAAGTTGCATCTAGTATGCTCCCTAACACTTATTGGGTTAAATCCGTGTTATGCAATTAGATGTTTATTGAAGTCTTTTATCGCTACATTTGATATAGTGTAGATGAACTTAATGGATTTGGTAATTTGTCGATGAACCATCTGAAGTGAAAATTGCTTTAAAAAAGGAGGAAAGTTCGTGTTAAATAAAATTCTTGAACAATTTAGATTACAGCCAGTATCAATCAATGCAGTAGAAGATTCTCATAGCTCAACAGTTTATAAATGTAAATTATTTAATGGTGAGACTGTTTTTATAAAAATTCCTTATTCCAAATTGAAGTTCCAGCGAGAATTAGAAGCTTATGAAATCTTAAAAGAACAGATTTCTATTCCTGATTTGTTGGCTTATTGGACTGGCGATGAGGAGTATCCAGGTGCTTTTTTATTATCTGAATTAAAAGGGAATCCCTTAACGACTAACGTTTCTTCACCGATAGCCTTTCAAGTCGGTATTCTTCATGCTTCCATGCACAACGTTCAGCCACCTAATGGGACAACATTAACCGGCATAAAGAATGAATTTACAAACTGGTCTAGTTTTGTTGAAAATCAATTTTATGGTTTTGCTGAAGATGTAAGAGAAGTAGTAGATGAAGCAGTATATAGAAAATCGATTGAAAAGTTTGAAGAAATGAAGCGAAGACTCCCTTCACCAGATGGACCAAGTTTCATACATATGGATTTTCGTCCAGCTAATATAATTGTTGATGGAAATAAAGTTTCGGGAATGATAGATTTTGAAAGTGCGCGATTTGGTTCGACAGAAATTGATTTCACAAAATTGTACCGTGATTTTTTAAGCTTTGATTTAGCCTTGTATCAATCCTATCAAGAAGGCTATAAAAGTATACGACCCTTGATAGACTT
>NZ_DAMDAK010000007.1:21547-25492 GCF_032094055.1 Carnobacterium sp. | reverse complement strand
AGTAGTATTGCCTTTTTATCTATTTACAGATACTTTCAATAGCATTGGATGGTGCAAACGCCGAGGGATAGAAAAGAATGCTTTATTTTTTGAAAAAAATTTAGCTGACCTAAAAAAAATCATCTTGAGTTAACCAAGGAGAATATTTGTTAATCCTATTATTAAACAGGGCGGTGTTGAATGAAAAAAACATATGGAACTATTTTATTGATCATCAGCAATGTCTTATCATCAGGAATAGCGGTTTTTATTTCTTTTGGTATTTTTAGTTTGAGTTCGATAGAGATTGAAGGAAAGCCTCCTTCTTATACAGGGGCTATTCAAATTGCTTTAGTGATTTTAGTGGTTGAATTGGTGAAGTGGTTTAGTTTTTACCAAGTTGTTTATAAAAATAAAACTCCCTATTTAGTCGTGTATCTTTTAATTAGTATGTTATTGATGACTGCAGGTTTCAAGCAATTAATGGCATTGCTTTTAGGGGTATTTTACTTTGTGTCCATAGTACTGCTGTTTTTTTCAATTAAAGATGTTCAAGCTAAAAAGGAGCCTACTCTTACAGAAAAAAGCGAAAAAGAGCACCCCATGAAATCAGGATTGGAAAAACTTGGGTTTTTCCTACTCATTCTCGCTACTGTTTATAATGGTGCTGAATTACTTTATTCGGTATCGTCAATGGATCCATATTTTAGGGAACAACCAGTAGCTTTAATGCAGATTATCATTATACCAGTAATTATCCTTACTTTGTCGTGCTATGCATTGTATAAAATAGGAACTAACCGTTATTCTTATTGGAAATATTTGTTTGTTATTCTAGCTGGTTTAAACGGCGTTTCCATTTTAAATATGTGGTATATTAAAAAGCAAGCAGGGGCTTCCTTTGCTCCAATACTTTCCGATCCATTAGCAATTCTTACAGTAAAACAGCTGTTGGTTAGTGCGGTTTATTTGATTGGTTTTGTGTTGATGAATAAAAAAGCAGGGCGTGAATAAGCTAGAAAAGAGTTGAGATGAAAAAATCTCAACTCCTTTATTATTTCGGAACTAAAATTTGAAGGATACTGTTTCCTGGAATCTGTGGCGGTAATGACCGAGTAGTGATTGGTTCAGTTACTAACATAACGGTAACAATTGTTCCGGCCTTAATTTCGTCCACACTCAGTTTTTCGTGAGTTTCAGCAGTTAGAATAGGTACGCCTTCTGTTAAAAGAACGACTTCATCAAAAGAAATAGCATCTGCATCTTCTCCAATTTGTTTCAAATTTTTCAAAATAAGTTGCTGTTTAGCTGCTGAACCGTCTTCTTTTACGGTTCCTTCGTATTTTATTCCCTTTTTTTGCGAAGAGTCAGAGAGCGAGTGTGCTGAATCAGCTGTATCCTCTTTTTTGGATGTTCCACAGCCAACAAGGGAAAGTACAAGTGCAATACCAACTGTCAGCAGTAAAGTTTTTTTCATTTTCAAACCACTCCTTTGTTTTTTCACTGTTCTTTTCTATTAATCTATAACGAATTTAGTTTAAAGTAAAATAGAAACCGTTACTGGATTATTCTTTTGTTTCTCTTTCGAAGGACGCTTTTCTTCTATTCAGCGAGTAAATGGAGTAAACTAAAAAGAAAGAAGTGGGAATGTTAAGGAGGGAAAGAAATGGGTTTTTTATCAATTATCATTCAGTTAGTGTTAGGAATTGTATTTTTAATATTTGGTTTTGTGAAATTTGATGCCAAAAAAAGAGGCAAGGATTTTGAGCGTTATGGATATCCTCAATGGTTTAGGATCGTCTCCGGTGTGATCGAAATTATTGCAGCTATATTAGCTATTTACGGGATCGTTAACCAAACGGCAGCTGCTTGGAGTGGGGTAGTCATTAGTGTGATTATGGTTGGAGCGATCTTTACTCAAATCAAAATTCGAGATCCGCTGCAAAAAATCTTAATGCCGGTAGTTATTTTGATTTTGGGAATGATTATTTTGGCTTTAAATTGGCAATTTATTTTGGGACAATAAAAAGGGCTGGGAAAAGTAGGTTTTACTCTGCTTTTCTCCAGTCTTTTTTGTTAATAAAAAATTGAAGAAAATAGAGGAAGCTTATGAGAGAAGAAATAAGAAGTCTGTTTAGGCAGAAAAACAGTTTCTGAAAGGTGTTTTTTGCTAATTTATGGTATGATGAAGGACGATAAGTAAGAAAGTAAATCAGTAGTTGGGAGCGAATAACATGAACAGGATTTATCCAGATGATAGCTGGGCATTACATACGGATTTGTATCAAATTAATATGATGCAAACGTATTGGGAGCTAGGAAAAGCAGACAAGCATGCTATATTTGAGTGCTACTTTAGAAATAATCCCTTTGAAAGTGGTTATGCTGTTTTTGCTGGTCTGGAACGCGTCGTAACGTATATAAAAAATTTAACCTTTTCAGAATCAGATATCAGCTATTTGCGAGAAGTGGGACAATATCCAGAAGACTTTTTAAATTACCTTGCTGAATTCAAATTTAGAGGAACCATTCGTTCAATGGTTGAAGGAGAAGTTGTTTTTGCTAATGAACCGATCATCCAAGTGGAAGGCCCTTTACTTGATTGTCAGTTTGTTGAAACAGCTATTTTAAATATTGTTAATTTTCAAACATTGATTGCGACGAAAGCTTCTCAGATCAAATCTGTTGTTGGAAATGATCCGGTGTTAGAGTTTGGCTCAAGAAGAGCGCAAGAAATGGATGCAGCGATTTGGGGAACTAGAGCGGCTTATATCGGCGGTTGCGATGCCACAAGCAATGTTCGAGCGGCCAAGATATTTGGGATTCCAGCAAGTGGAACCCATGCGCACTCGTTGGTCCAAGTATACCGGAATGACTATGATGCATTTAAAGCTTATGCAATGACGCATAAAGACTGTGTATTCTTAATAGACACCTATGATACGTTGAAATCCGGTGTACCGACTGCCATTAAAGTAGCGAAAGAAATGGGCGACAAAATCAACTTTTTAGGCGTTCGCTTAGATAGTGGAGATATGGCCTATATTTCAAAAAAAGTCCGCCAACAATTAGATGAAGCTGGATTCCCAGAAGCTAAAATTTATGCATCTAATGATTTAGACGAAAAAACAATTTTAAACTTACGAATGCAAGGAGCTAAAATAGACGTTTGGGGTGTCGGAACAAAGTTGATTACGGCATATGACCAGCCAGCGTTAGGTGCAGTCTATAAATTAGTCTCCATTGAAGACGAAAATGGCAAAATGGTAGATACGATGAAAATCTCCAGCAACGCTGAAAAAGTATCAACGCCTGGGAAAAAACAGGTATGGCGGATCACTGGAAACGATGATGGAAAATCTGAAGGAGATTATATTACATTATGGGAAGAAAAACCGGATGAAGCAAAAGAATTGTTTATGTTCCATCCTGTGCATACTTATATCAACAAAACGGTTACAAACTTTACAGCTCGTCCTTTATTAAAAGAAATCATTGCTGAAGGGGAACTAGTTTATTCTTTGCCGACCCTTGGAGAAATCAAAGAATATGCGATTGCCAGTTTGAATTCATTATGGGAAGAATACAAGCGCAGTTTAAACCCAGAAGCTTATCCTGTTGACTTGTCGCAAACTGCTTGGGATCATAAGATGAATTCCATTGCAGCCATCCGCAAAAGCATCAATCAACAAATCCAATAAATTTGTTTAACGGCTCCTAAAAAAAAGAACCTGTAATAGGTTCTTTTTTTTAGGAGTAGGATATTATAAGTTTTTTGCATTCAATGTCTAGCGAATCAAGGCGGGCTTGTCCCGCTTTTCTTACAGATAAATTGAAATTAGTATGAAATATAGAGGGTAAGGTGTTCCAATCTCTTTTAAGGACCTTAAGTCTCATAAACTTCTAGTGATAAGGTAGGCAAACTCCTTTTAAGGACCGTACGTCTCTTGAATTTCAATCGTTAAG
>NZ_DAMDAK010000007.1:17325-21537 GCF_032094055.1 Carnobacterium sp. | reverse complement strand
ACCAGTGTAAATCTCCTATCTATTTTCGATTAAATCAATAGGATCTTGCTATTAACAAAAAATGACCTCTTTTTCCTATTTTATTCAGGAGAAAGCGGCATTTTTTTTACAGATAAATTGAAAAAATAGAGCCGTTGCATGAATTATGCTATACTAAAATAATAGAAAATAGATGAAATGAGGGCGGAATAAATGACAAAATTACAAAATCAAATCATTAAAGAAATGCACGTAGCTCCGGAAATCAATGTACAGTTAGAAATACGAAAAAGTATTGATTTTCTAAAAACTTACTTGCGTAAAAATCCGTTTTTAAAAACTTTAGTATTAGGAATCAGCGGAGGGCAAGATTCAACACTTGGAGGAAAATTAAGCCAAATGGCTATGGCTGAAATGCGCGAAGAAACAGGAGATTCTGATTACCGCTTTATTGCGATCCGCTTGCCTTACGGTGAACAAGCTGATGAACAAGATGCAATTGATGCAGTAGCGTTTATTGGAGCAGATGAAAGTATACGAGTCAATATCAAACCAGCAGTCGATGCAACGGTTCAAACCTTAAAAGAAACCGGTGTAGAGGTAAGTGATTTTGTTAAGGGAAATATCAAAGCTCGCCAACGGATGATTGTTCAATATGCTGTTGCTGGGATGCGTCAAGGTGCAGTAATTGGAACGGACCATGCTGCTGAAGCAGTAACCGGTTTTTATACTAAATTTGGCGATGGTGCTTCAGATCTTACACCGTTGACTCGATTGAATAAACGACAAGGAAGAGCATTGCTGCAAGCATTGGGAGCACCAGAACATTTGTATTTGAAAATCCCGACAGCTGATTTAGAAGAAAACAAACCGGGAATAGCAGATGAAGTAGCTTTAGGTGTTACCTATGAAGACATTGATAACTACCTTGAAGGAAAAGAAGTAGATCCGACAGTTGCAGCACAAATAGAAACATGGTATTTGAAAACCCAGCACAAGCGTCATTTGCCTATTTCTCTCTTTGATGATTTCTGGAAATAAAGAAAGGTAACAGCTATTCCGCTAAATAATTCAAACTGGAATAGCTTGTTTTTTTAGATAGGAAGAAAGGGAGAAAACTGTGAAAATAGAACAAATCTCAATTGTTGTTCCTTGTTTTAATGAAGAACTGGCTTTACCTTTTTTCTATGCAGCTTTAGAGGAGACCCGCAAAAACCTTAAACAGGCAGACATTGAGTATATTTTTATAGATGATGGTTCAAAGGATCAGACATTAAATATCCTTAAAAAGTTTGCAGCACAAGATACAAAACGAGTTCATTACTTATCCTTTTCCAGAAATTTCGGAAAAGAAGCGGCTTTAATAGCTGGGTTGCAGTATGCTACAGGTGATTATATTGCAGTAATGGATGCCGATTTGCAAGATCCGCCTGAATTGTTGCCGGAAATGCTGGAGTTATTACGAACGAAGGAATATGACTGTATTGGTACCCGGCGCATAACGCGCAATGGGGAACCTCCTATTCGTTCTTTTTTTGCGAATTGCTTTTATCGATTGATGAATCGCATTTCTGATACAGAATTTGTTGATGGCGCTAGAGATTATCGCTTAATGACCAGAAGAATGGTGAAAGCTGTTCTTTCGCTTGATGAAGTAAATCGTTTTTCAAAAGGCATTTTTAGCTGGGTAGGATTTGAAACCTATTATTTGCCTTATGAAAATAAAGAACGGGTAGCTGGAAAAACGTCTTGGTCTTTTTGGGGATTATTCAATTATTCTTTAGAAGCCATCATTAATTTTTCAGAATTCCCTTTAACTTTTGCTTCATTTATTGGGTTGTTTTCCTTTCTGGCAGCGATTTTTTTCTTGCTGTTTATTGTTGTTCGAGCTTTGATTTTTGGAGACCCGACAGCTGGGTGGCCTTCATTAGTAACGATTATGCTTGCGGTTGGTGGACTTCAGTTATTTTGTTTAGGAATTGTAGGGAAGTATTTAGGAAAAACGTATTTAGAAACGAAAAGACGACCATTATATATTTTAAAAGAAACAGATCAAACTGAAAAAGAAAAAAAGTAGTAGCGAAGTAAGCAGATTTTTTTGCAGTAAAGAAGGGATGAAAAAATGGAAAGAAATTCCCGTAGGCCACTGAAACAAAAAGAGAACAGCTCAGTTTCCCGCGGTTCATTTAATCAGATAGTAAAAGAAATAGGCATTACGTTGGTCGTTGGAATTCTCGGAGCTGTTTTTTCAAATTTTTTGTTACAAGTTTTTCAAAACCAATTTAGTTTTGAACTGGCTTGGTTGTTTATGGTTCATTGGCATACCGAATTATTTTTACTAGGAACAAGCGTCTTATTCGTTCTTTATATCTGGTTTTCAGCGCTCATAGGTAGTCGGCGAGTCGGAATGACTCTCTTATTTTTATTGTCTGTCTCATTAGGCGTGGCAACTCAACAAAAGATGCTGCTGCGTGAAGAACCGATGTACCCATCTGATTTCTCTATGTTGACCAATTTACCTTTTTTACTTCAAATGGTAAACGGTAAAACACTGTTGTTTATCCTATTCTTATTCATAATCAGCTTAGCTATCATTTATTGGCTGATTAAACAGTCTCGTAAACGAGTAAAACAAAAAGGCTCGAATCATAAGTCCATTTACAGAATAGTAAGAATAGGAGTATGGCTGTTATCCAGTGGTTTGCTGGCCTATGTTTATGGATTTAACGATTCTGGAAACCTAGTTAAAGCAGCTTATAACGATTATGCTTATTGGATTCCTTACAGCCAAGAAATGAACTATTATAATAATGGTTTTGTCGGCGGCTTTCTATACAACTTAAATGTTACACCAATGGAGCAGCCAGCTGATTACTCGAAAAAAAGAATAGAACAACTCGTTACTAAATATCAAAAACAAGCAGAGCAGATCAATCAAACGAGAATGGGTAAGTTGGATGATGTAAATATCGTCTACGTTATGAACGAAAGTTTTTCAGATCCTACTCAATTAAACGGTGTTGACGTATCTGATGACCCCTTGCCTCAAATCAGACAACTGATGAGTCAAGAGACAAGTGGGGAAATGTTGTCTCAGGGGTATGGCGGCGGAACGGCAAATATTGAATTTGAAGCCTTAACAGGTTTGTCGATGGAGCCTTTTGCATCTAATTTAAGCACCCCTTATACTCAGATGGCGACTCGTATGAAAGAATTGCCGTCACTAGTAACTTATTTAAAAGAAACAGGACATCAGACTACTGCTATCCATCCATATAACACTTCAATGTACAAACGCAAACAAGTCTACAGTGAGATGGGATTTGATACATTTTTGTACGATCAAACGATGACGTATCATCAGACAATTGAAAATAATCCTTATATTTCTGATCGATCGGCTTATCAAGAAGTGATCAAACAGTTAAACCAAACAAAAGAAGCAGATTTTATTCATCTAGTGACCATGCAAAATCATATGCCGTATGGCCAAAATTATCCTTCTACAACGTTTTCTGCACAAGGAACAGCTGATAATAATGAAGCAGCTCATTACTATCAAGGGATAGCTTATAGTGATACTGCATTAGCAGATTTTTTGAAAGATCTGAAAAAACTTAACCAAGAAACAATTGTTGTCTTTTGGGGCGATCACTTGCCTGGTTTTTATGGCGAAGAAGTTTTAGGCGCAAACAGTGAATTAACGATGCATCAGACGCCTTTGCTGATTGCTTCTTCCAGAAAGACCGAAAAAGAAGCACTTGGAACCATCAGCCCTATTTATTTTATGAACCATGTGTTAAAAGCAGCGAACGCTCCAGTATCGCCTTATCATGCACTGTTAATGACTTTAGAACAAACATTACCAGCTTTTGAAAAAGGGATTTATCTAGAAGATAATAATCAAGAGCCAAAACAAGAACGTCTGGACTTGTCTGCAAAAACGCAGCAAATTTTAGCAGAATATGATTTGTTGCAATATGATGTTACGGTCGGGAAAAACTACAGCAAAGAGCAAAATTTTTTCTCAAACTGAAGAAACGATATTCTTCTTGACTTATGGTCTAGACCATTTATAATAAAAAGTGATTAAATAAAGGAGGGCTTACATGGGAACAACTGTATGGATAAATGCAACTCTTTATACGGGAACAGAAAAGATAGAAAAAGGTTTTGTCCGTTGTGCAAAAACTATTTTGGACATTGGTGAAATGGCTGATTTTAAAGAAGCTG
>NZ_DAMDAK010000007.1:8871-17315 GCF_032094055.1 Carnobacterium sp. | reverse complement strand
ATACGATAATAGATGCAGCAGGAAAAATGATTGTCCCTGGATTTATTGATGTGCACAGTCACGGCGGTTATGGCTGGGACAGTATGGATGGCAACCCAGAAGAAATCGATCAAATGGTACACAAAATGCAGCAAGAAGGCATCACTTCCTATTTTGCAACTACAATGACTCAATCGTATCAAAATATTGAAAAAGCAATGGTAGCTATTAAAGAAGCAGCTAAACGCAATCCGGTCATCCAAGGAATCCATCTTGAAGGCCCATTTGTTTCGGTTGATTTTAAAGGAGCACAACCAGAAGAGTATATTAAAACCCCAGATGCTGCAATGATGCGTAAATGGAATGACTTAAGCGGCGGCTTGATTCGCTTAGTCACTTATGCTCCAGAGACTAGTGATGCAACTGAGTTCGAAAAATATTGTACGGATCACAATATCGTCCTTTCAGTGGGCCACAGCAATGCAACACGTGCACAGTTAATGGATTCAAAAGCTTCTCATGTTACACATTTGTATAACGCTCAAAGAGGATTGCATCATCGCGAGCCGGGTGTGACAGGACATGCCTTTTTAGAAAAGCTTTATTCTGAAATGATCGTTGACGGTTACCATATTGCTCCGGATATGGTAAACATTGCTTATCAAATCCTTGGTCCAGATCATATTGAATTGATTACAGATTCGATGCGGGCTAAGGGCATGCCAGATGGAGAGAGTGAGCTTGGTGGACAAAAAGTTTTCGTAAAAGACAAACAAGCTCGATTGGCAGATGGAACATTAGCCGGCAGTGTATTGCAATTCAAAGATGCTTTTAAAAATATGATGGCCTTTACAGGCTGCAGGATTGAAGATGCGGTCAAAATGAGTTCAGTTAACCAAGCAAAAGAATTTGGCTTAACTCAAAAAGGAACATTAGAAGTCGGAAAAGATGCAGATATGGTAGTATTTGATCAGGATCTAAATCTTGAACACACAATTAGTTTTGGAGAAATGGTTTAAAAAAATTGAAAAGCGAAGGATGGGAAAATAATGGAAACAATTATTGTAAAAGATAACATCGAAGGCGGAAAAAAAGCATTTGAATTAATCAAAGAAGGCATGGAACAAGATGCTAAAGTATTGGGTTTGGCAACCGGCAGCACACCTGTGACTTTATATAAAGAAATGGTAGCCAGCGACCTTGATTTTACCGATATGACTTCTATCAATTTAGACGAATATTTTGGCTTGTCGCCAGAAAACCCTCAAAGTTATCATTACTTTATGCAAGAACAACTTTTTTCACATAAACCATTTAAAGAAACTTACGTGCCAGACGGGTTAGCGGATGAAAACAGCGAACCTGCCCGTTACAATCAAATTATTGAAAATCACCCGATTGATATTCAAATTTTAGGAATTGGAACGAATGCTCATATTGGATTTAATGAACCAGGAACTTCATTTGATTCAACCACACGTAAAGTAGCTTTAACCGATTCGACTATTGAATCGAATAAACGTAACTTTGATACGGTTGAAGAAGTTCCGCGTTTTGCTTATTCAATGGGGATCAAAAATATTCTTTCTGCTAAAAAAATTATTTTAATGGCATTTGGTGAGGAAAAAGCTGAAGCTATTAAAAATACAATTGAAGGCCCTGTTACAACAGAAGTACCGGCTAGTGTTTTGCAACAACACCCAAATGTAGTTATTATTGTAGATGAAGCAGCTGCTAAATTAATCCAACACTAGGAGGAGGAAGATGGGGAAGGAAACACCAATTTACATTCAAATTCATAACCAAATGCGTAAAGACATAGAAGAAGGTGTTTGGAAAGTTGGCGAACGCATTCCTTCTGAAAGAGACCTCGCTCTCCAGTTTAAGGTTAGCCGGATGACGTTAAGACAAGCCGTTCAAACTTTAGTGGATGAAGGAATCTTGGAACGGAAAGTAGGATCCGGGACATATGTATCAAGCAAGAAGGTGCAGGAAAGTATGGTGGGAATTGCGAGTTTTACTGATATCATGCTGTCTCAAGGGAAAAAACCTACTAGTAAAACGATTTCGTATCATGTGAAGTCGGCAAGTGTAAGCGAAGCCGAGAAATTAAAGTTGACTGAAGAAACGCTTGTTTTAAGAATGGAACGGATTCGGTATGCAGATGGTATTCCAATCTGTTTTGAAGTAGCCACTATTCCATTCAATTTAGTAGAACATTTAAGTAAATTAGAAATCACGCGCTCTCTGTATAAGGCTTTAGAAAATGAAAAAGGATTGCGTGTTGGTCATGCAGAACAGACCGTTTCAGCTATGCTGGCTTCGGAAAGAATCGCTGAATATTTAGAAATCAAACGAGGAGAAGCAATATTACGGTTGAAACAAATCAGTTATTCAACAGAAGGTCTGCCCTTTGAATATGTTCGATCTCAATATGTCGGCGAACGGTTTGAATTTTACCTTGAAAAAAACAAATAAACTCTTCTTTCATATAAAAAAACAGTTCAACGATAAGAATATGATCTTATCGTTGAACTGTTTTTAGTTAGGTCTTATTCTGAAAGAACAGCTGAGCTTGAAGAAAATCCTGAAAATTCACTAGAATCTGTTTGATCCAGATTTAAATGCTGTCTAAGGTTTTGTTGCAGCTCAACTAATTTTTCTTCATCTGGTTTCCAGAGGAAGACATCTTGTCCATAACTTGGAAAGTATTCATACTCTTCTACGCCTTCTAATTGCAAGGTTTCAATGTGTTGGGCAGCACTAGTGTAGTTGGTTGCGATAGCCCATAAGTCACGTCCTTTGAAATTGGTTTTGATATTAGGGCCAACAGCATTAAAAATTTTACTGAAATTAGTCAAACTTTTAATTGAAATGGTTTCATTAATAATTTCAGTGACTACTTCTCGTTGTCTTTTTTGTCTGCCCCAATCGCCTTCTGGGTCATCATAACGCATCCGTGCATAACCTAAAGCTTGATCTCCATTCAATTTTTGAATGCCTTTGTCGATGTGGATCTCGCCTTCTTTATCATCAATATCTTGGACATCAAATTCTAAGGGTGAATCAACTGTTACGCCCCCAAGTGCATCAACAAGCGTAACTAAACCTTGCATATTGATTTGAGCATAATAGTGAATAGGAATCTGCAACAGACTTTCAACTGTTTCGACTGTCATTGGTATTCCACCATAAGCATAACTTGCATTGATTTTATCCACTTCGCCATTAGGCAACGTTACGCGAGTATCGCGGGGAATAGAAAGCAGCCGTACATCTTCTGTTTCCGGGTTGATTGTAGCAACCATAATGGAATCAGCGCGACCGATGTCTCCCGGTCGTTTGTCAACTCCTAATAATAAAACAGAAAAAGGATCTTTATTAGATAAAACAATTTTTTCATCAGCATTCATAGCAGTTTCTGGCAAATCGTTTCCTTGGATCGTATCCAAAAAGTCGCCAGTAGATAAGGCTAAGTAAGTAACATAGACTGCTCCAGCTAAGATGAGGACAGCAAGTGCAATCAGAAAAGTATAAGTTCGTTTCTTTTTTTTCTTTTCTTTCATTCGGCTTAAACGCATTATTTTACTCCTCTATCTTTATCATTTTCTATCAGTGTAGATGATTACTTATCAGAATGCAATTGTAATATTGGAATTAAGTTTGTATAATTAGACTAAAATAGGAATTAAAGGTAGGTTATTTCTGAATGTATGATATGTTTTTAGTTATCGTTACGTGTGTAGCGACTGCCATTTTATCCTTGATACTGACACCTTTGATTCGTAAATTTGCTTTAAGAATAGGGGCTGTCGACCTGCCTGGTGAAAGGCGGATCAATTTAAAGGAAGTCCCGACGATGGGTGGTTTAGCCATTTATCTCTCTTTCTTTTTTGCTCTGTTTGTCTTATTGCCAATCCCGCTTTGGCAAATAGTGCCAACCTTTTTAGCAGCTACCGTCGTATTATTGACTGGTATTGTGGATGATTTGATCGAATTGACACCTAGAATGAAGATGTTGGGCATCACCATTGCTGCATTAGTTACTTATTTTGGTGCAGATATTCGTATCGATGTGGTCACCTTACCCATCATTGGTTCTTTTTCCATTGGTATGTTTAGTTTGCCGTTTACCATTCTTTGGATTTTAGCTATTACCAATGCAGTTAATTTGATTGATGGATTGGATGGTTTAGCAACAGGGGTTTCGATTATTGCGTTGTCAACAATGGGAGTTATCGGCTACTTCTTTTTAACTGTGGAAAATGCAGTTGTTTCTATTATGATCTTCGTATTGGTTGGGGCATTAGCCGGATTTTTGCCGTATAATTTTTTCCCGGCCCGGATTTTTCTTGGAGATACAGGTGCTTTGTTTTTAGGGTTTATGATTGCAGTCATGTCATTGCAAGGATTAAAAAACGCTACATTGATCTCATTGATCATTCCAGTCGTGATTTTAGGAATTCCAATTACAGACACGATTTATGCGATGTTAAGACGGTATTTAAACAAAAAACCCATATCAAGCGCAGATAAGATGCATTTGCACCATCAATTAATGGCGTTAGGATTGACTCACCGGCAAACTGTGCTGGCCATTTACTGCCTTGCCGCTATCTTTTCAGTGATTGCTTTAATGTATCCAATCTCTACTCTGTGGGGTTCAGTTCTTTTGACGATCGGATTGATTTTTGGATTAGAGTTGTTTGTGGAATCTATTGGATTAGTTGGACACAACAGCAAGCCGTTGTTAAACCGTTTAAGAAAATTTGCAAAAAATCTAAATAAAAAAGAATAAAAAACCACTAAATTCTCAATAGAGAGAGAATTTAGTGGTTTTTTTATCAGCATCAATAATCTCCATAATAATTTGATAAGCCATTTGTTTGAAATTCGTAATCTGATGCATCCCGTTCGTCAGCTATATCTAAGCCCAATGCCACTCGCAAACGATGGCTGATAAAATCAACACTGTCCGGGTAAAGCTCGACCATACTGGCTCCGCCCAACATAAAGTCCGTCCAGTCGAATACATAACTTTCAAATTCGTATTTTCCATCTAAGCCGGTTTGAGCGATACCTAGCATATCATCAAAACGCAAATCAGTTCTCATGTTTTTACCAACAGCAGTAATGGCATTAGAGTATTTTGAAATAGAGCCGACAGATAGAGCCTTGTCGACAATTGCCTGAATAAGCAATTGTTGTCTTTCGCCACGTTTGACATCATTATCGATTTTCCGAGTTCTGGCCAAAGCTAATGCTTGTTCACCATTTAATGTTTGCAATCCTTTTTCAAGATGGATTTGGTCTAAGATACCAGCAGCATTTTGTTCAGAAAAAGTAATCGGTACATCGACTTCGATTCCGCCCAAAGCGTCAATAATCTCTAAAAATGCATCAAAATTAAAGGTAACATAATAATGAATAGGAACATTTAACAGGTGCTCAACAGATTCAATCGTAGCCTGTTCTTCTCCTTTGACATAAGCTGCATTGATTTTATCTTTATTGTAAACCGTATCTTGGTAAACAATATCTGTATACGTATCTCGCGGAATACTGATCATATTGACTTTGTGTTTAGTTGGGTCAATGGTTAAATAAATTAACGAGTCTGTCCGTGCACTTCCAAGATCTCGGCTGTCATTGTCATCTATCCCCATAATCAAAATAGAAGTTGTTTCTGTTAAAGGATTTACTTCAATCGTCTTTTCACGTTCAAGCGTATGATAAGATGAATCGACAGCATTTTGAGCAGTAGCGTATAGTTTAGCGAAATAAACAGCTCCTGCTAAAATAATCAGCATAATAGGCAATAAAAAGCAGAATAGTAGAATCGTTTTTTTCTTTTTTTGTTTAGGTTGCCGCATAGGTGCAGTAGATTGCGTAGTCTTCTTTTGTCTTCTCAAAATCATTCTCCTCTGTTTAGAGCACTGTACTAAAAATAGTCTTAATCATTTTATCACAACAAAAAAAATTGTGGAAGTTTCTTCAAAAAAATAACAGTTTCTTAAACTTTATAATGGAGAGCCAGAGAAATACCCATATACAAAAACGCTAAAGTACCAAACTTTTAATCGGATCTTCTTTAGTAATAGCTTCTTTTTTACTGAGCAGGGGTTCTTTTTAAGTCGTGGTAGCTTTTTTCGCCTTTGGAAAAAGCTACTTGTCCATTTGTCCAATCGATTACTTCTTTTTGAAAGACGTTGATTTCAGCTTCATCTACAAAACAAACAAAAGTAACTTGGTCTGTATAAAGAATTTCTTTGATCCGATAAGCAGATTCTCTTAAATCATTTTCTAATTTTCCAGAAGCAGGATACTGAACCGTCGCTTTCATTTCGGTTTGTAGCTTTCGTTCTACTACGCCAACTTCTTCAAGAGCCGTACTGACTGCTTTTCCATAAGCTCGGATAAGGCCGCCTGCTCCTAGTTTTGTTCCGCCAAAATAGCGTGTTACAACAGCCACAACATTTTTCAATTCTTGTTTCTTTAAAACTTCCAACATAGGAACGCCAGCCGTTCCGCTAGGCTCACCATCGTCGTAAGCGCGTTGGATTTCATTATGGTCTCCAATTAAATAAGCAACACAATTATGATTAGCTTTCACATGTTCTTTTTTTAGGATTTGGATATAAACTTGAGCTTCGGCTTCCGTTGTAACACGTTTTAA
Organism: Carnobacterium sp.; assembly: GCF_032094055.1. Taxonomy (GTDB): domain Bacteria; phylum Bacillota; class Bacilli; order Lactobacillales; family Carnobacteriaceae; genus Carnobacterium_A. The sequence goes on along the minus strand of NZ_DAMDAK010000007.1, from coordinate 10,660 downwards.
ATGGCAAATAAAACGTGATTTTTTTATTTCAATTTCAACTATCCCATCTTTTTCAATAGTATAATAGCTATTCAGCAACCTAAACACTCCTTTTTATAAATAAACGACTTATGAACGTCTTCTTCTCCAGTTTACCTTGAGGAATAGAAATGAACAAGCGAAGAGAGAAAGTGGCAATCAACTTTCATAAACGATTAAGCTAGTCATAGAAACCAGTTATTGTGAACAAACTCTTAAGAAAACAAACTTCTTCTTTTTTGGTACACAAGATGTGGTATAATCTTTATTTGAACGTTGAAGACAAAAAGAAAAAGGCGCGTGGTGTAAAATTGAAAATTGCAATAGTTACCGATAGTACAGCTTATTTAACTAAAGAGCAGTATGAACAAAATTCAATTTATAAATTGCCACTTTCTGTTGTAATAGATAATACTGTTTATTTAGAAGAAGTGGATATCCAAAGTAAAGAATTTTTTAAAAAAGTAAAAACAATGGAATCTTTACCGACCAGTTCGCAACCTACAACTGGGCAAATTATTACCTTATTCACTGAACTTGCTGAAGAATATGATGCCATTATTAGTATCCACTTGTCTAGTGGAATCAGCGGAACTTATCAAAACGTAGTAAGTGTAGCCAACATGATGGAAAAAATTGCTATTTATCCCTTTGATTCGGAAATCAGTTGTTCTGCTCAAGGTTATTACGTTTTAGAAGCTGCTCGCATGGCAAAAGCAGGAGCAAGTGTTGAAGAAATTTTCCAAGCATTTGCAGAAATGCAAGAAACCATGAAAGCTTATTTTTTAGTGGATGATTTGAACCATTTAGTACGCGGCGGACGCTTGTCAAACGGAGCAGCCATGATTGGATCATTACTAAAAATAAAGCCGATTCTATATTTTGAAAATAAACAAATCGTAGTATTTGAAAAAATTCGAACATCGAAAAAAGCTTTAAAACGGATTGAGAATTTGCTGGCCGATGACCTTACAATCGGCTATCCCATCGTTTCAACCATTATTCATTGCAACGCGGAAGACCATGCTAAGGCTTGGAAAGAACAGTTGGAAACAGCTTTTCCAGATGTTCGCTTTGAATTAAGCCATTTCGGCCCGGTAATCGGCACTCATTTGGGCGAAGGAGCATTAGGCATGACGTGGGTAGCAGACCGAACAAAATAGGATCTAAAAAAAACAGAGTAGTTTAACTACTTTGTTTTTTTTTGCGTACTTTTACTTTGAGAGCAGAAAGGTGGGAAGGTTTGGTGTTGATGTTAAGCGGACGAGAAGTACTTTTAGAAGAAATAAACGAGCCGTTAGCAGGGTTGAGATCGGTCAGTCAAGTATCAGGTTTTTTCGAGTTAAATGGACAGCTCACGTGTAGAAGATGCGGCACGAGCGAGCGAAGTAAAAGACAAGCCGCGCCTTGTTCCTGCGGGCCAGACTGTTATTACTGTACAAATTGCTTACAGATGGGAAAAATCAAACGCTGCAGTATTTTGTATACTGAAAAAGAACAAAACCAGTTTCCTCCATTAGAAGAACCGATTCTTACTTGGGATGGAACGTTATCCCGACAACAGCAAGAAGCATCAAAAGAACTTGTTGCTACGATCGAAAAGGACGGAAAAAGACTGGTCTGGGCAACTACGGGAGCGGGAAAGACAGAAATGATTTTTAAAGGAATTGAAGTGGCGTTACGATCTAAAAAAAGAATTTGTATTGCTTCTCCGCGAGTCGATGTTTGTCTGGAATTGGCCCCCAGATTAAAAAGTGCTTTTCAAAAAGTC
>NZ_DAMDAK010000007.1:3261-8861 GCF_032094055.1 Carnobacterium sp. | reverse complement strand
GGTGGCGCAGAAGAGCCTTATCGCTATACACAGTTAGTTCTAGCCACAACGCATCAATTGATGCGGTTTAAACAAGCTTTTGATGTATTGATCATAGATGAAATAGATGCTTTTCCTTTTCACATAGACGAGACGCTTCAGTTTGCCGCTCAAAAAGCTAAAAAAGACAAGGGCTCCCTCATTTATTTATCAGCAACCCCTGACAAAAAAATGCAGCACGAAATCAAGCAAGGCACCTTAGCAGCTTCGATTTTACCAGCTCGCTATCATGGTTTTCCTTTACCGGTTCCTCAATTGATTTGGAATGGCGACTGGCAGAAAAGAATCAGGCAGAAAAAAACAACAGGAAAGTTTTTTTATTGCATCCAGCAATTAGTCGCAAAAAAACGGCGTTTCCTTATTTTCCTGCCCAATATTGCCTTGATGCAGAAATTAGCTGAACAATTAAGAGAACTTTATCCGGATAAGCAGTTTGCAACTGTATATGCTGAAGATCCTGAGCGCAAAGAAAAAGTATTGGCGATGCGCCAAGAAAGTTATGACTGGTTGCTTACAACGTCAATTCTTGAACGCGGAGTGACCTTTAAAGATATTGATGTGTTAGTTTTAGGAGCGGAAGATCCTACTTTTACAGAAGCTGCTTTAGTTCAAATTGCTGGGCGCGCGGGGAGGCATCGTGATTTTCCAACCGGTACGGTCTTATTTTTTTATTATGGACAGACAAAAGCGATCAAAAGAGCAGTGAAACAAATCAAGCAGATGAACCGTTTAGCCTTTGAAAGAGGGTTGGTAGAGAAATGCTGACCTGTATGTGGTGTGGAAAAAAGGAAACCGAAAAATTGCTATTAAGGGAAATAGTGAGACTAAAGAAATTGAAAACAACTATGCTATGCCGAACCTGTAAACAAAAATTAAACCATTTAGCTGGCGCAACTGTGTGTCCAGGCTGCTGCCGGGAGTGGGAAGAGACTGGAAATTTTTGTTCCGATTGTCTAAAATGGCAACTGATGTATCCAAATTATACTTTTAAAAATACTGCTCTCTATCAATATAATCCGTTTTTAAAAGAATGGATCGAAGCATTTAAATATAAAGGGGATTACCGATTAGCAAAAGTGTTTGCTCCAGAAGTAAACGCGTATTTTTGTTCTTATCCTCAAAAAGGCAAATTATACATTCCTATCCCAGTCAGTAAAAAAAGCATGGAGTTGCGCGGGTTTAATCAAGTAGAAGCTGTCTTGCAAGCAGCAAGTGTAACGTATGCGCCGCTTTTAAAGCATATTGGCAGAGGAGAAAAACAGTCAAGCAAAGACCGCAAAGGGCGGATGATGAGCAAACAACCTTTTGAACTGGCTTCAAGAGATGCAAAACGAATCAGAAACAAAAAAATTATTCTGATAGATGATGTGTACACAACGGGACGCACGTTGTTTCACGCAGCAGAGTTGATGCTGGACGCTCAAGCCGAGTCAGTTGAAACCTTCACGATCGCACGATAAAATTCGGGAAGTGGATATTTTGTTTGTCAATTAAAGCGCTATCCTATATAATTGATTTAAGCAAATCATCAGTTGAGTGGTCCAGCTGGTGTTGCTGATTCTGATACACAATCAGATGAAAGGGGAGAGTGTTTATGTTTAAATATAATATCCGTGGCGAAAATATTGAGGTAACTGCAGCAATTCGTAGTTATGTTGAAAAAAAAGTCAGTAAAATCGAACGCTATTTTACTGATGTGCCAGAATCGACAGCACATGTAAACCTAAAAACTTATTCTGACAAAACTGCGAAAGTGGAGGTAACCATTCCTCTTCCTTATTTAGTTTTACGTGCGGAAGAAACCTCGCCTGATTTATATGGAAGTGTAGATCTTGTAGTTGATAAGCTAGAAAGACAAATGCGCAAATACAAAACCAAAATTAACCGTAAATCGCGTGAAAAAGGTTTTGAAATGCAAGTTCCAGCGGAAGAAGTACTGGATGAAGAACTTGAAAATGACGTGGACATTGTTAGAACGAAACGCTTGTCATTGAAACCAATGGATAGCGAAGAAGCTGTTCTGCAAATGAATATGTTAGGGCACAATTTCTTTATTTTTGAAGATGCTGAAACGAACGGAACAAGTATAGTCTATAGTCGTAAAGACGGAAAATATGGTTTAATCGAAACAGATTAAAAATTGGAATCAAGAGTAATGTTAAAGAAAGAGTGCAGTTAGCCCTAAAAGCTAGCTGCACTCTTTCTTTATTTCTTTTTCACTTAAAAAGCAGGATTGTCCACTAACTTTGACTATAAAAAGGTTTCATTTGTGAATAAGTAATGATAGAATTAATAAGGATATTGACAACAGACAAAATAAAAGTCAATATATAAGTTAAAAATTAAAAAAGCAGCTACCCAAAAAAACGAACCTTTATGAAATAGACTCAACTACTACCTATAGAATAGCAACAACAGAGGAGAAGAATGAATGGCTAATTTTTTACGTAATTTAATTGAAAATGATAAAAAAGAACTAAAGAGTTTAGGAAAAGTAGCAGATCGTATTGAAGCGTTTGCAGATCAAATGGCTGCCTTGTCAGATGAAGACCTAAAAGCAAAAACACCTGAATTCAAAAAACGTTACCAAGCAGGAGAAACACTGGATGATTTGTTACCGGAAGCATTTGCAGTTGTACGTGAAGCTGCTAAGCGGGTATTAGGGTTATATCCTTACCGTGTTCAATTAATGGGAGGTGTGACTTTGCACCGTGGAAATATCCCTGAAATGAAGACGGGGGAAGGAAAAACCTTAACGGCTACTATGCCGGTTTACCTTAATGCTTTAACAAGTGAAGGAGTCCACGTTGTAACCGTCAATGAGTATTTGGCCAGCCGTGATGCTGTAGAAATGGGAGAACTATACCAATGGCTAGGCTTAACTGTCGGCTTGAATTTGAATTCCAAATCAGCTGAAGAAAAGCGCGAAGCTTATTTAGCAGATGTGATGTACAGTACCAACAATGAAATGGGTTTTGACTATCTAAGAGATAATATGGTTGTTTATAAAGAACAGATGGTTCAACGTCCGTTAAATTACGCGATTGTCGATGAAGTAGACTCGATTTTGATCGATGAAGCGAGAACTCCGTTGATTATTTCAGGACAAGCTGAAAAATCCACCACCCTTTATACACGAACGGACTTTTTTGTTAAAGGACTAAAAGAAGAAGAAGACTATACGATAGATGTTCAATCAAAAACAGTTGCCTTAACAGAAACTGGAATGGAAAAAGCTGAAAAAACATTCCGGGTAGAAAATCTATATGATGTAGAAAACCAAGCATTGACTCATCATTTAGACCAGGCGTTGCGTGCCAACTATATTATGCTGTTTGATATTGATTATGTGGTTCAAGATGATAAAGTAATGATCGTTGACCAATTTACTGGACGGATCATGGAAGGACGCCGTTATTCAGATGGTTTGCACCAAGCCATTGAAGCAAAAGAGGGCGTAACGATCCAAAATGAATCAAAAACAATGGCTAACATTACATTCCAAAATTTCTTTAGAATGTATAAGAAACTAGCTGGGATGACAGGAACAGCAAAAACAGAAGAAGAAGAGTTCCGGGAAATTTATAACATCAATGTCGTTTCTATTCCAACCAATCGACCATTGATTCGTGATGACCGGCCGGATCTGTTGTATCCTTCTTTAATCAGCAAGTTTGAAGCAGTAGTAGAAGAAATTAAAGAACGCCATGCTACTGGGCAACCGATTTTGGTTGGTACGGTGGCAGTTGAAACTTCTGAATTGCTTTCCGGCTTATTAAGACAAGCTCGGATCCCACATGAAGTGCTAAATGCTAAAAATCACTTTAAAGAGGCAGAGATCATCACAAATGCTGGACAAAAAGGTTCTATTACTATTGCAACCAACATGGCTGGACGGGGAACTGACATCAAGTTAGGTGCAGGTGTCCGTGAAGTAGGTGGTCTTTGTGTTATCGGGACAGAACGGCATGAATCACGCCGGATCGATAATCAATTACGTGGTCGTGCTGGTCGTCAAGGAGATCCTGGTGTGACCCAATTTTATCTTTCTTTAGAAGATGATTTGATGAGACGTTTCGGATCTGAACGAATCCAAGCCGTTTTAGAGCGGCTAAAAGTTCAAGATGAAGATGCAGTCATTCAAAGCAAAATGATCTCACGTCAAGTAGAATCTGCTCAAAAACGAGTAGAAGGGAACAACTACGATACGCGTAAAAACGTCTTGCAATATGATGATGTGATGCGAGAACAACGTGAAATTATGTATAAACAAAGACTAGAAGTCATTATGGAACAGGAGTCATTGAAAAAGGTAACAATACCAATGATTCAACGTGCCATTGAACGCATGGTCCAATTGCATACACAAGGTCCTAAAGAAGAGTGGAACCTGCAAAGCATTTTAGACTTTGCTCATTCAGCGGTTGTACATCCGGATGATTTAAGTTTAAGTGATTTAGAAGGCAAATCAGCAGCTGAAATTCAAACACTTTTAATGGAAGCAGCTGAAAAAATCTATGCTGAAAAAGAACAACAATTGAATGGTACAGAACAAGTGCTGGAATTTGAAAAAGTCGTTATTTTGCGAGTGGTCGACAGCAAATGGACAGATCATATCGATACGATGGATCAATTACGTCAAGGTATCGGCTTAGTGGCGTATGGCCAGTCTAACCCATTAGTAGAATATCAAACAGAAGGTTTTAGATTGTTTGAGGAAATGATTGCTGCGATTGATTATGACGTTACGCGTTTGCTGATGAAATCACAAATTCGTCAAAACTTGCAAAGAGAACAAGTAGCTAAAGGAACAGCTGCTCACTCTACGGGTGATGGACAAGTAGTGAAAGAAGCAAAGAAAAAACCAATCAAAATTGATAGCTCAAAGGTAGGACGGAACGATCCCTGCCCATGCGGCAGCGGAAAAAAATACAAAAATTGTCATGGTAAAGCTTAAAAAAATGTTAAAAACACGATTTGTTCAACGAATCGTGTTTTTCTCACTAACCATTAACAACTAGTAAAGACGAGGAGCAATTAAAATGGAAATAAGTGAAATTAGAAATAAGATAGAAACAGCTAAAGAAAAAATCGCCGGTTACAGGAGGTCTCTTTGACTTAGAGAATCTGGAACAGACCATTGCTGAATACGACCACCAAATGACAGATCCTGCGTTTTGGAATGATGCACAAAAAGCCCAAACGTTAATTAATGAAGCGAATGTTGAGAAGGAAAAATATTCTCATTTTAAACAACTAGAAGAAAAACAAGAAGAGTTAGAACTGATGCTGGAAATGGTTAAAGAAGAAAACGACCCGGAACTAGAAAAGGAATTATCCCAAGAAGCGGAGACTTTTTTTGAAACCTTAGATCAATATGAACTAGATATGCTGTTGAGTGGTCCTTATGATAAAAATAATGCGATCATTGAATTGCATCCAGGAGCCGGCGGAACCGAATCACAAGACTGGGGCAGCATGCTATTACGCATGTATACACGCTGGGCAGAAAAAAAAGGATTTAAAATTGAAGTATTGGATTACCAAAGCGGAGATGAAGC
>NZ_DAMDAK010000007.1:0-3251 GCF_032094055.1 Carnobacterium sp. | reverse complement strand
ATTGATCAAAGGACGGAATGCTTATGGCTATTTAAAAGCTGAAAAAGGAGTCCATCGTTTAGTACGGATCTCCCCTTTTGATTCAGCGGGACGCAGACATACTTCTTTTGTTTCAATCGACGTTATTCCGGAATTAGAAGGAAACATAGATATTGATATCAATCCAGATGATCTAAAGGTTGATACGTATCGGGCTAGCGGAGCAGGTGGACAACACATTAATAAAACAGATTCTGCTATTCGGATCACGCATATTCCTAGCGGAGTAGTAGTAGCTAGCCAAGCACAGCGTTCACAAATGAAGAACCGAGAACAAGCCATGAGCATGTTGAAAGCCAAACTGCATCAACTAGAAGTAGAAGAAAAAGAAAAAGAAATGGCTGAAATCAGAGGAGAACAAAAAGAAATTGGATGGGGCTCTCAAATCAGATCGTATGTGTTTCATCCTTATACAATGGTCAAAGATCATAGAACCAATTATGAAACAGGAAATATTACAAGTGTCATGGATGGAGACTTAGATCCATTTATTCAAGCCTATTTGAGAAGCACATTAGCGCAAAAAAATTAAAATTAAGTGAGTTTTGTCATAAAACTGTCAAAAAATCTATTTTGACAGTTTTTTTGTGTGAAGCCACTGTAATAATCGGAAAACGACTTCCCAATTTGAAGGGTATATAAGTTTCTTATGGGGAGGATAATTGATTTTAGAGGATAATTAAAGGCTATAGTGGTGATTGGGAAAATGTGTGTAAAAAATGGCGGAAATAATACAGTTCGTTACAGTACTGCGACACTTTGAAATGTATTTGTAAACAAACTACAACAGACATTGTTTTTTTGAGTGCTATAATGATTAAGGATTGAATGACGAAGACCCTTAAACAGCAACAATACTAAAGAAATAGCAGAAATTAAAAAAAGTTAGGTGATAAGATGATTGAAATGCTAAATGTCTATAAGAAATATCCTAATGGCATTACAGCAATTAACGGTTTAACAATCCGTATTGAACAAGGTGAATTCGTTTATGTAGTCGGCCCCAGTGGTGCTGGTAAATCAACGTTTATTAAAATGATGTATCGTGAAGAAAAAGCAAGTAAAGGAACAATCAAAGTTGGCGATTTTGACTTAATGACTATGAAAGACAAAGACATTCCTTATTTAAGACGTCATGTCGGAGTGGTCTTCCAAGACTTTAAATTGTTGCCAAGGCTAACAGTGTACGAAAACATTGCGTATGCAATGGAAGTAGTTGAAAAAAATCCTAAAGTCATTAAAAAACGCGTCTTAGAAGTTTTAGAGTTAGTTGGATTGAAACACAAAATCAGAATGTTTCCGAACGAACTGTCCGGCGGAGAGCAACAAAGAATAGCCATCGCTAGAGCTATCGCTAATATGCCGCGAGTATTGATTGCTGATGAACCAACAGGTAATCTTGACCCGGATACATCATGGGAGATCATGAATATATTAGAAGAAATCAATAATCAAGGAACGACCGTGATTATGGCGACACATAACAGCCAAATCGTAAACGTCGTTAAACACCGTGTACTTGCGGTTGAGAATGGACGAATCGTCCGAGATCAATTGGAAGGAGACTACGGATATGAAGCTTAGAACAATTAAAAGACATTTCATAGAAAGCTTAAAGAGCTTGAAAAGAAATGGCTGGATGTCGATTGCAGCGGTCAGTGCGGTTGCGGTTACGTTATTATTAGTTGGTTCGTTTATCGCTATGTTGATGAATGTAAACAAATTAGCTACTGATATTGAAAATGACGTCAGCGTAAGAGTGTATATCGACTTAGCGGCAGATGAAGGACAGCAAAAAGAATTAGAAACTAAACTATCCGCACTTGATCATGTTTCCACAGTTGAATTTTCAAGTAGAGAAAACGAATTAAAGCAAGTCGTTGGCAGCTATGGAAATGAATTTAATTTATTCCAGGGAGACGACAATCCTTTATACAATGTATTTATCGTAAATACAGATGCACCGCAGTATACTAAGACGGTAGCTAAAGAAGCAGAAGGCTTAGAACAAGTTGCAAAAGTCAATTACGGTGGTGCCACAGCAGATAACTTGTTTAAAACAATGGGCACAGTACGAAATGTTGGAGCGATCGTTATAGTAGCACTGGTATTAACAGCTGTTTTCTTGATTTCTAATACCATTCGTATCACTATCATGTCACGCAGAACAGAGATAGAAATCATGAAATTAGTAGGAGCAACCAATTGGTTTATCAGATGGCCTTTCTTAGTAGAAGGAGCACTGATTGGGTTGATTGGATCACTCATTCCTGTTGCATTAATCAGTTTCCTTTATGTAACGATTTTTGATATAGGAACAGCTTATTTATCAGGAACCTACTTTTCATTATTAACACCCATTCCATTCTTATACCAAATCGGCGGCTTAATGGTTGCAGTCGGAGTATTGATTGGAGCAATTGGTTCATCAATTTCAATTAGAAGATTCTTAAAAGTATAATAAAAAAGCATTTAGGGAAAATGGAGGAAAGAAAAAGTGAATAAGAAACTCATAACTCTTGTTTTAATAGCTACGTTAGGAACAACCACATGTTTAACCCCTTTAACAGCAAAGGCAGCTGTTGATGATGACATCAGCCAAGCAACTGAAAAAATCAATCAACTTGAAAACGAAAAAAAATCAGTTGCAAATGAATTAGCAGAGATCACAGATCAAATTTCAGAAAATGAAGAAAATGCTGCTTCAATGATGGCTGAAATGTCAAAAGCACAATCAACATTGAAAGAACTTACAAAACAAATCGATACTTTGAATGCTGCTATTGCAGCTCGCGAAGATAAATTGGCGGAACAAGCTCGTACAGTACAAGTGAACGGCGACACGCAAAATTATGTTGATTTTATTTTAGAGTCTGAATCTTTTGCAGATGTTTTAGGACGTGCTGATGTTGTTTCTAAATTAGTTTCGGCTAACCAAGCGTTAGTAAAAGCACAAGCTGAAGATAGAAAAAGAAGCTGTAGTTGCATCTATCGCAGCAGAAAAATCTAATGTTGAAACAGAAAAAGCACAACTTTTGGCAACTAAAGAAAAAGCAGAAAAAGCTGCTCAAGAATTAAAAGCTGCTAAAACGACTGCAGTTATCAAGACAAGTTCTTCAGATAAGGATGAAGCAAAAGCTGTAGCTACTGCGACTACTTCAAAAGAAACAACACAAGTGTCCGCAGCTGAAACAAAAACGAGCACAAATGAA
>NZ_DAMDAK010000006.1:48755-50081 GCF_032094055.1 Carnobacterium sp. | reverse complement strand
AGACGTGTCTATGGAAACGAATATGCCTTATCCGGTAGAAGTTCAAGTAGGCGGCGCAACGGTATTTGTTATGCCGGTTGAGCAGTTTGAACAATATTAACTATAGGTCGTGATGAAAATAACTGAAAATCTAAAATGGATTCAACCGGTTGTTTATAGGCAATTGCAGCAGACTGTGAAGAAAAAACAGTTGGCGCATGCCTATCTTTTTGAAGGTGTCTCAGGAACAGGCAAAAAAGAGATGGCATTATGGATAGCTGCTTCTCTTTTTTGCCAGCATCCAGTAGATGGGTTACCCTGTGAGGAATGTCTATCTTGTCGGCGAGTCTTACAACAACAACATCCCGATGTAACAGAAATTGCTCCTGAGGGTTTATCCATCAAAGTGGAACAAGTCCGGGACCTGAAAGCTGAATTCTCAAAAAGCGGAGTAGAAGGGCAGCAAAAAGTGTTTATCATAGAAGATGCTGAAAAAATGACTGTCGGTGCAGCGAATAGTCTTTTGAAGTTTTTAGAAGAACCTAATGGAAAAGCGATCGCATTTCTATTAACAACAGCGAAACAACGAATCTTGCCAACGATTTTATCTCGTTGTCAACTCATTCACTTTCAACCGCTCTCCAAGAAAAAACTATTAGCAGAATTAGAGAATAAAGAATTGCCGGCTAGTCAGTCAGCGCTACTGGTACATCTGACCAATAGTTTGGATACGGCGGTTAAGATGAGCCAAGATGAATGGTTCAATGAAGCCAGACAAATTATTTGGAAATGGTTTGTTTTGATCTCAAGAAATGAAGCGCAGAGTTTTGTCTTTGTCCAAACCGATATCATGCCTCATTTTAAAGAAAGAGAACAGTATTTGCTGGCCATTGATTTATTGTTGCTGGCTTATCGTGATGGATTAATGCTGCACTATGAGGCTGTTGATTTGCTGGCTTATCCGCAATACCGGGAAACAATTGAAAAAACAGCCAATCAAACCGGAGGAAAAACGTTAACCAAAACTCTTGAGATTATCTTATCAAGCAGAAAAAAATTAGAAAGTAATGTCAATGCACAAGGAGTTCTTGAGCAATTAGATTTATTACTGATACAGCGTTAAGAATGGACCAGACGAAGATCATAATAAAGAGTGGGTGAGAAGGAATGGATAAAAAAACTTTATATGATAGCTTTACGAAGTTAGAACAAGATACCGATGCTACTTTGCATCAAATATCCGATTTAAAAAGCGAAGTTGAAGCACTCGTTGAAGAAAATGCCACTCTTCGAATTGAAAACCAGCATCTCAGAGATCGGTTAAGTGATCTTGAAAAGCTACAACGT
>NZ_DAMDAK010000006.1:44130-48657 GCF_032094055.1 Carnobacterium sp. | reverse complement strand
GCTTAGACGTTATTTACGGCGATCGAAGATAAAAATGAATGAAATAAGGGTGATTTCGGTTGACTATATCGGAGTCATCTTTTTCGGTTTGTTTATTTTTGTAATGAGATTAGGTCCTTTTTTCTTGACAACAGTCAGACTTCGTCGCATATTAGAGAAGCTGCTGATATCTATCTGTTTTTCAGCTTTCAAACGTATTCAAAAAAAAGAGTTAGAGGAAGGGTTATATGAACTTTAAGGCAATTATTAAACTAGCCCAATTGTATTCCACTACTGCCAGTATATTTCCGGTGTTGGTTGGGCTTTTATACAGTTGGTACCATTATCAAGAACTGAATGTAGTGAATTCACTTGTTTTGTTTGTCGCTGTTGTGTTATTTCATGCGGCAGTTAATACACGAGACGAGTATTTAGACTATGAGACAGCTAGCAATAAAAAGGATCCAAGCGCACAAGAAATGACGATCGGTAAGGAAAAACTTTCTATGCCGGCAGTCAAAAAAGTTTACTCGATTACAGGAATCATTTCAGCTTTATTAGGAATCTACTTAGTGGCTCAAACCAGTATGGCGTTGCTTTATATGGGACTTATTTGCTTTTTGATTGGAATTTTATATACTGCGGGTCCACTGCCGATTTCAAGTACGCCATTCGGCGAAGCTTTTTCAGGTATTGCGATGGGCTTTGGAATCTATTTTATTACGGTTTACGTCAATGCATTCAATGTTATGACACTTGATGGTCCAACATTTGGAAAAATTTTCTTAGCGGCCTTGCCGACGGTTATTGTTGTTACAAATATTATGTTGGCGAATAACATTTGCGACTTGGAAGAAGATATTGAAGATAAGCGGTTTACGTTGCCTTATTATATTGGAAAACCAAAATCGCTTGTTTTGTTCAAATGGCTTTACATTTTAGCCTATGTTTCATTGATTGTTTCAGTTTTTATCGGTGTTTATCCAAAAATGGTTCTGCTAGCTTTACTCTCTATTCCATTGGAGAAAAAGAATACAGATAAATTTTTGGCTGTTCAAGTAAAATCTCAAACCTTTATGTACGCTGTTCAGAATTCTGCTATTATTCCGGTTTTTCTGATCGTTGCCTTCGCATTGGGGATTTTATTGCATTTTTAAAACATGAAAATAATGAGATTTGTTAAAATGAATAAATTGGAATAGATAGGTTTAACAAGAGAGCGAAGTTTATTCGCTCTTTTTTGTGTAATATGGTTTTTCCTTAAGAGTATATTATTAGAATTTCACATCGTTGAGTGGTATATTGGATTTAGAACGATACTGCAAAAAAACAAAGGTGGGATTTAAAGTGCATAAACTAAACAAAATGTCTAACGTTGAATTAGAAGAATTTTTAACGCGACAAAAAGAGACAACTAGTTTTACATTCACGATGACCAAAGCAGACGAAACAGAAGAGGAAATCGTATTAAAAAACGAACCTAAAGCGTTTGAATTCCTTAAGGCGCATAAAGATGAAACGTTTGAATTAAAAGAAGCCAGTGAATTAATTTAAGCGGTTACTGAATAAAGCGCACAAATAACTACGGGTAGGCAGATAAAAAAAGGTGAAAAGATGTTTTTGTCTTTTTACCTTTTTTTAGAGCTGCTTTATAAGCAGAAGAAAAGGAGGCAGGGCAAACATGAAAGCAGTCAGTATCAAACAGCCGGGTGGAGTCGAACAAATGGAGATCCAAGAACGCGATAAGCCGATTCCAAAAGTAGGCGAGTTATTAGTAGAGGTACATGCAGCAGCGTTGAACCGAACGGATATAGTAACACGTTCGAATCCGAATCTAGCTGAGCCGTATCCCATTCTAGGTGTGGAGATTGCCGGTGTGGTCGTCGAAAATCGTGGAAATGGTGAAAAGTATAAGACTGGAACCAGAGTAGCCGGTCTAGTGAACCACGGCGGCTATGCAGAATATGCCGTTTTGCCAGCAGATCGTGCGATTCTTTTACCAGAAAATATGAGTTTTGAACAAGGAGCCGCTATTCCAGAAGTCTTCTTAACGGCGTACCAAACCTTGTATTGGTTAGGAGAGCTGAAAACAGCTGAGACCGTTTTGATCCATGCAGGTGCCAGCGGTGTAGGAACAGCTGCTATTCAAATGGCAAAACACCTAACCCAAGCCCGGGTTATTGCAACTGCCGGTTCAGCCGAAAAATTAGCCGTTTGCCAAACGTTAGGAGCAGATAAAACCATCAATTACAAAGAAGAAAACTTTGCTGAAGAAGTGCTTGATTATACCGATCAAGCCGGTGTGGATGTCATTCTTGATTTTATTGGAGCTTCTTATTGGGAGAATAATCTGAAAAGCATCAAAACAGATGGCCGCTGGGTATTGATAGGAACACTAGGTGGGGCAACTGTCAAAGAAGTAGATTTATCAGCGTTGCTAGCAAAACGGATTACCTTAAAAGCTACCTTATTAACACCGCGCAGCGATGAATATAAAGCAGAACTAACGCAAGAGTTTCTCAAAATTGCCTTGCCATATTTTAAACATGACACCATTCGTCCGATTGTTGACACTACTTTTCAATTAGAAGAGGTCGTCCAAGCTCACCAGTACATGGAAGCTAATAAAAACATCGGAAAAATCATTATGAAGGTTCGGTCTTAACTGTAAGGCTAAGTGAATATGAAGACAATAGGAGATCAAGAGCACTGCTTTTGGTCTTTTTTTTATGCTATAATGGGGAGCGAATTACACATTGAAGGAAGTGTCAGAAGTGGACCAATGGTTACAAGAAGACGAACGTATTGATTATTTATTAAGCCACCAATTAAAAATTATCCAGAGCCCGACCGTCTTTTCTTTTTCATTGGACGCAGTATTGCTAGGAGATTTTGCACAAGTGCCGCGGCATGATCGGGCGACCATCGTAGATTTATGTGCAGGAAATGGTGTGGTGGGACTGCTATTGAGCCAGAAAACGAAAAGTCCCATCATCGGTATTGAATTACAAAAACGGCTGGCAGGAATGGCCGAGCGCAGCATCCAGTTAAATGGTTTAGAAAACCAGTTAACCATGATTCACAGCAATTTAAACCAAGCGACCAATTGGATCAAAAAAGATTCCGTTGATGTGGTGACGTGTAACCCACCTTACTTCATCAACAAAGGGACCAGTGTTAAAAACCCAAATTCTCATTTAGCGATTGCTCGCCATGAATTGCACACAAATTTGGATGAAGTAATGAAAGAAACTAGTGGACTGTTGAAAATGAACGGCAAAGCATATTTTGTCCACCGTCCGGATCGGCTGATCGAAATTTTGGCCACGATGAAGAAACACCGCTTGGCTCCTAAAAAAATGCGCTTGGTTTATCCTAAAGTCGGCAAAGAAGCGAACACATTATTGATCGAAGGCATTAAAGATGGCAAAGATACCGGTTTTCGTGTTTTACCGCCGCTTTTTGTCTATGGCGAGGACAATCGGTATTTGCCTGAAGTGAGTGAGATGCTCTATGGCAAAAACAATTAGTTATTTTTACGTGCTGTATTGCGGTGATGGCAGTTTTTATGGGGGGTATACAACCGATTTGACTCGCCGGGAGCAGGAACACAACGAAGGCATTGGCGCAAAATATACTAGACCAGCTGGTCGTCGCCCGGTCAAGTTGATTTATGCAGAAGCCTTTAAAACACGCAGCGAGGCAACTAAAGCAGAGTATGCCTTTAAAAAGCAAACGCGTAGGAAGAAAGAACAGTTTTTAAAAGCACAAGGTGTTCACTTGCCAATGGATTCAACTCAATCATGTATTGTGAACACTGAACAGTTAACAGCAGAGGAGGAGAAAGAAAATGCAGAGTCAAAAGAGTTTTGAAAAAGAAAGCAGAGGCATGTTGTATTTGGTACCCACGCCTATTGGAAACTTGGAAGATATGACGATTCGTGGCATTCGGATATTAAAAGAGGTTGATCTTATTGCTTCTGAAGACACACGCAATACCCAGAAGCTGTTGAATCATTTTGAAATCAAAACGCCGCAGATCAGTTTTCATGAACACAATACCCAAGAACGCATTGTGCAACTCCTCGAAAAAATACACGAAGGAGTGACAATTGCACAAGTTAGCGATGCAGGGATGCCTTCCATCAGTGATCCAGGGCATGAATTAGTGGTGGCTTGTATTGAAGCCGGGATACCCGTTGTTCCATTACCTGGAGCAAATGCCGGATTGACCGCTTTGATCGCTTCAGGCATTGCTCCGCAGCCCTTTTATTTTTATGGATTTTTACCACGCAAGAAAAAAGAACAGCTCCAAGAATTGAAAGAATTAAATCAGCGGCCAGAGACCTTGATTTTATATGAATCGCCTCATCGTTTAAAAGAAGTTTTAAAAAATATGGTGACGGTCTTTGGAGCAGAACGAAGAATCGTTTGCTGTCGTGAATTAACTAAACGGTATGAAGAATTCATCCGTGGTACGGTAGCGGAAACATTAGAATGGGCAGCGACATCAGAAGTACGCGGCGAATTTTGTTTGATCATTGAAGG
>NZ_DAMDAK010000006.1:41831-44120 GCF_032094055.1 Carnobacterium sp. | reverse complement strand
CATGGAGTTCGATGTCTCTTTCAGAACATGTTAACGCAGTGATCGATGAACGAGGGCTAACCAGTAAAGAAGCAATCAAAGAAGTTGCTAAATTAAGAGACATAAAAAAACAAGAGGTTTATGCTGCTTATCATGAACTTTAAATAGAAAAATGTGAATAAACGATAAAAATTTGCGTTTTATCGATTATTTCCTAACTTTTTGGACAAGTTTCTCATTTAAAATAGAGAACTTGTCCCGAAAGAGCAAGATTGGGACAAAGAATGGCTAAAAAAGGGCAGTTTGTCTCTCGTTAATGAAAAAAGTATTGAGAACTTGATTAATCTGTTTTTTGAGTGTTGAATAAAAAAAACTTGCTCAAAAAAGAAATCTTTCGTATACTTATCGACAACACCATAAAATAATGAATGACAGAGATCATTCGTTTTAGGAGGAAAATAAAATATGAAACAACAAACGGCAACTGGTAATCCAACCATGTCAGGCTACCAAAAGAAAATATTGGCTTCATCAGCAGTAGGATACGGATTAGAAAATATGGACATTATGTTCTTATCTTTCTCATTATCCTCTATTATTGCGGATTTGCAGCTCAATAGTGCGGCAGCAGGACTCATCTCAACGGTGACTAATTTAGGGATGCTACTGGGAGGCGTTTTATTTGGTGTGTTAGCCGATAAACATGGTCGAATCAAAATGTTCAGCTACACTGTTTATATTTTTGCTTTCGCCACAGCAGCTATGTACTTTGCAAACAACATCTACTTAATTTACTTCTGCCGCTTCTTAGCTGGTGTGGGAGCAGGCGGCGAATACGGAATCGGCATGGCTCTGGTTGCTGAAGTATTTTCTAGAAAGAAAATGGGAGCGATGACGTCAATCGTTACAATTTCTGGACAATTCGGCTCTATTTTAGCAGCAATCTTAGCAGCACTTATCATTCCAACACTTGGATGGAATACGTTATTCTTATTTGGTCTAGTGCCAGTTATTATGGCTGTTTTGGTGCGCAAGCATTTGGATGAAACAGATGAATGGAAACAAGCACAAAAAGAAACGGACGGTCCTTCGACATCGATCAAAGCATTATTTAAAACACCTAAGTTAACGCGCTTGACGGTTTCCTTAATGATCATGGCTACCGTTCAAATTGCCGGTTACTTTGGTTTAATGAATTGGCTGCCATCCATTTTGCAAAAAAGCTTAGGGTTGTCGGTTTCTGATTCATCAATTTGGATGATTTCAACAATTGTCGGTATGAGTATTGGCATGTTGCTATTTGGTCGTATCTTGGATAAATTAGGAGCCCGGACAGCTTATGCGCTGTTCTTGCTTGCTTCAGCAGCCTCCGTCTTTTTATTTGTCACAGCGACTAGCGAATGGACATTGTTGTTAGGAGGAGCAGTCGTTGGCTTTTTTGCAAATGGAATGTTTGCAGGGTATGGTGCAATCGTCGGTAGACTTTATCCAACACATATTCGTTCAACAGCTAATAATGTCATTCTGAATGTGGGGCGTGCGGTTGGCGGATTTTCATCTGTTGCGATTGGCCTCATTCTAGACCATTATAATTTGTTTGCGGTTATGTTGTTCTTATCTGCACTCTACTTGATCAGTTTTGTGATCATGATGAGCATTAAAGGCTTGAAAAAAGATAATTACCAAAATCCAAATTATAGTGTCGAATAAGTCGGAACAATCACTAAAAAATCCCAGAAGAAGGTGCTGAATAAAGCACTTCTTTTCTGGGATTTTTTGTAGCTCTATAACTTTACTCTTCTGATGAAGAAGAGTTGTCTTTTGCCAATAAGTCGCGAATTTCTTTTAAATATTGTTCAGCGGCTGGTATTTCTACTTCTTTACCGACTTCGCCTGTTTCTTTTTTGAATTTAGCAGCTGCAGTATTAATAATTTTGATAAACATAAAAACAACAAAGGCAATCAGCAAGAAATTAATAACGGCTTGTAAAAAGGCGCCGTAAGCTAACGTGGTATTTCCAATTTTTAAAGATAAGTTAGAAATATCATGACCGCCGATAACTATCCCAACTACGGGCATAATGATGTCTTCAACGAGAGAGGTTACAATCGCTGTAAATGCAGATCCGATGACGACCCCAACAGCTAAGTCGAGTACATTGCCTTTAAAAGCAAATTCTTTAAATTCTTCTATAAAATTCTTCATGTGGTTTGCTCCTTCTTTTTCAACTGTTCCCAGTATAATAAAAAAGAGGGGCAATTAAAAGGGTGACTCCTTAAGCGTACTTTATTTATTAGAACTAATAGAAT
>NZ_DAMDAK010000006.1:37619-41821 GCF_032094055.1 Carnobacterium sp. | reverse complement strand
CCCTAAAATTCAGCATAAATAGGAGCTAATAAGAAAGATTCTCTTAAATCCAACAGCAAATGGGTAGGCAGAAAAGCAATTTAAGGTATAATGAGGAGGAAATGAAAAAGGAATATACATAGAGGAGGAAAAGGAACATGACAAAAAAATTCAAATTTTTTATGATGGCATTTGCCGGTTTAGTTCTTTTGAGTGCTTGCGGAACGGAAAACAATGGAACGACAGAATCATCCGTCAGCTCTAGTGCTGTTTCTGTTTCAGAATCATCAAGCCAAGAAGTTACAGCAGAAGCAGTTTATCAAAAAATGTATGATGACAGCTTAGCACAATTTGAGGCTGGTAAGCTGGATGAAGCAGCTGGCAGTATTGAAACGCTTTTGCAAAATGATTTATCTGATTATAGTGAGTTAAAAGAAAAAGCAGTTAAATTAAAAACAGAAATCAATTCAGCTCAAGCAGAAAAAGCCAAAGCAGATGAAACTGCGGCTATGCTAGAAAACTCAGCTTATAAAACAGAACGTACTTCAGATTTGGCGGCAACAGAGTTCAAAGCAGCTACCGGTAAAGATATCAAGACGGTCTCAGATGATGAGATTAAAACATGGTTAGCTGAAAAAGACGCAGCTGCTAATTCAGCCACTGCATCTTCTGAAACAACTGACACATCAGCAGCAAGCAGTGCCGCTTCCAGTTCCTCTGCAGCTCCAACGATGTCAGCAGATGAAGAACGAACAGCTGTATTAAATGAGGTTGTGTCGAAAACAGGAATTTCTCCTGAAGACAATCAATTTTATGTAACAAAAAATGATGACGGCTTGTACCAAGTCGAAATTCGCCATGCTCATGAAGTAGAAGGAGTCGAAATTTCTAATATGGTAGGAATGTTCCAATATGATTTAACCAATAAAACATTAATGAAAATGGATCCATTGACTGGTGAATACATTCCTTACACTGATTAATTAACTGTATACGCAAAAAGAATTGCCTTTTAAAAAAACTAAAAAGGCAATTCTTTTATTTTTTTTGAAAAACAGAATCAAGCGCTTCTTTTTCTGAAAAGTTTTTTCAGGATAATGTTAGATAAAGAAAAACCGCTTACTGTCGAGCCGATAAATAAGATAAATGAAGAGAATAAACTAGTTGATCCCGAACCATAAAAATAATCATGAAAGATATAGAAAATGCTGAAGCCTATCAGTAAAGAGAAAAACAATCCCAACCCATAATAAGCTAATTTATATGAAAAAGAAGTGAAGTCTGGCGTGTACTCATCTTTATTATTCAGGCTACCAGCAATCGGATGAAACTGGGGTCCATCAAGTTGATTGTTAGCATTATTTTTTCCTACATTTATGCGTGAATACATTGAACTGGAAATATTGTTTTCTTTATTGTACTTATTTTGCTGATCTCGATCACTCATCTTTTTTTATCCTCCTCATTCGTTGATTTTCCTTATTACTATAATTTTAGTATACAATATAGCCTGCAAAAGATACAGGAAACGTCCTGTTTCCTGTAATATATTCAGGCTCAATGTAATATAAATGTGATATAAAAAATATAATTGACTAAAATGTATCTAAATTGGTAAAATTCATTTGAATTGTAACAAGATTTCCTGTAAATTTATTAATGTGAGCGATTTGGCTGAGTAGAATATAAAAAAATCACTTGCCAATAAAAAAAGTATTAATTGATTAGTTAAAATAAAAAAAGTGGGGATAAAATGTGCGGATTTGTTGGGTATATTTCAAATAAAAAACACACGATAGAAGAAAAGCAAAAGACAAAAGTTCAAAAAATGAATAAAAGAATTGTGCATAGAGGACCGGATGAAGAGGGTTATTATAGTGATGATACCATTGCTTTAGGATTTAGAAGATTGAGTATTATCGATATTGAAAAAGGTCATCAGCCTTTGTCCTATGAAGAAGAACGTTACTGGATTATTTTTAATGGCGAGATCTATAACTACATAGAACTCCGAAATGAATTGGTTGAAGAGGGCTATACGTTTCAAACGGATAGTGATACAGAAGTAATCATTGCAGCTTATTCAGCATACAAAGAAAAAGTAACCAGCAAGTTAAGAGGGATGTTTGCATTCGTTATCTGGGATAAGCTAGAAAAAACTTTTTTTGGGGCTCGTGATCATTTTGGGATTAAGCCATTTTATTATGCAGTAGAAAATCAAGGGTTGTATGTATCGTCTGAGAAAAAATCGATTTTAAAGGTTATCAAAGACCGTCAATTAGACGAAGTAGCTTTGCAGAATTACTTGACCTTCCAATATATTCCTGGACTGGAAACCATGCACCAATCCATCAAGGAACTTGCACCTGGTCATTTCATTACGAAAAAACTGAATGAAGAAGTTAAAATCACTAAATATTGGCAAGCAGATTTTTTGCCCGTTGCTAAATCGGAAGAAACATTTGCAAAAGAAATCAGAGCAAGTTTATATGATTCAATTGAAAAACATATGCGATCAGATGTTACAGTTGGTTCATTTTTATCAGGAGGAATTGATTCTTCTATTATTGTTGCAATTGCGCGAGAATTTAACCCTAAGTTAAAAACGCTATCGGTCGGCTTTGAAAGAGAAGGCTACAATGAAATTAATTTGGCTGAAGAAACCGCTGAAGAACTAAGAGTAGACAATTTTAGTTATACGATTACTGCCCAAGAATTTATGGATGAATTTCCGCGTTTTGTTTGGCATATGGATGATCCCTTAGCAGATCCGGCTGCTGTGCCACAGTTCTTTTTATCCAGACTAGCTCGCGAACATGTGAAAGTCGCTTTGTCTGGTGAAGGTGCGGATGAATTATTTGGTGGATATGGGATTTATAACGAACCGCATGCTTTAAGAATGTTTAATCACACTGGGAAAGTTACCAATCAAGCGATTAATCGACTGGCGAAGCTGATGCCAGAAGGAGTCAAAGGGAAAAGCTTCCTTTTAAGAGGAACGATTCCTTTAGAGAACCGGTACGTTGGCAATGCAAAAATCTTTGAAGAAGCTGAAAAGAAGAAACTTTTAAAAAATTACAACCTGCATTATCCTTATCATGAAGTAACAAAACCGTTTTATGAGCAGACGCTTGGCTATCATCCCGTTGATAGAATGCAATTGATCGATATCAATACATGGTTAAGCGGCGATTTGCTGTTAAATGCGGATCGAACAACGATGGCGCATTCTTTAGAATTAAGAACGCCATTTTTAGACAAAGAAGTGTTTGAAGTGGCTAGACAAATACCAGCTAATTTAAGAATTGCACATGGAACAACAAAATACATTTTAAGAAAAGCTGTAGAAGGAATTGTTCCAGAAGATGTTATTTACCGTAAAAAGTTAGGTTTTCCAGTTCCTATCCGTCATTGGCTTAAAGATGAGATGTATGACTGGGCTTTAGCGATCATAAATGAATCTCAAACAGAACACTTGTTGAATAAGTCTTATATAGTGGACTTGCTCGATAAACACCGTACTGGAAAAATAGATTACTCGCGTAAAATATGGACAGCTTTAACATTTATGGTCTGGCACCGTATTTATGTGGAAAAATCTCAAGAATTTTTAACAGAGCCTCTAGCGTATGCTGTTAAACAATAAAGTAGTGGATTTTAGAAAAGCTAGTTGCAAATAATATCTTGAACGAAGTACACATCTACCAATGAGTTGCTTGCTTACTGGTAGATGTGTATTTATTTTCTTTTCATTTCTTTAACAAAAAATAGTGAGAAGTTTGAAGAATTTAATGTAACACAGAAGACATCTCTGTATACGGAGAGAGTGGTATTCTAATGCTAGGTCCTTTTGTGGTTACAAAATCATCTCTTTTTTAATTTCAATAAAGGTAATATCTGATTTGTCTTGATAGTCTTCAAGATAGAATGGTTGAATAGTGATATTATCATGGTACTTGATAAAGTAAGCTTTTGATTTAGTGTCCATTATCGATGTATATAAAGTTTCATCTTTATGACCTTCTTTGAGATCTACTACCGCGCCTGTCGGGATATCGGCTTGTGATAAGATACGAAAGCCTTGTAAGATAGCAGCTTGACGTTCTAAATCCTTAGGTGTATGAGCTACAAAAAAAGCAGAACGGACAAAACGTGATGGTGGTGTAAAATCGCCTGGAAGACCGACTGCTCCACTTCCTTCTCCAAACTTGGAAAGTACAGTA
>NZ_DAMDAK010000006.1:28328-37609 GCF_032094055.1 Carnobacterium sp. | reverse complement strand
GTACCATTAAAGTCTTTGGTTTCAATATTTTCTGGTCTGATATTTAAGTAATTCTTCAAGTTTGTTTCATGCCAATGGAATTCGGGAGCATTCGTCAAAACACCATAAGGATTATCATAAGGAACTAGGTGTCCGTTTTTTGGTTCTAAAACAATTTTTCCGCCTTCAGCATCCATAAAAAAGAAATGATTACTCGTTGCTTGCTGTTCTCCTTCTATGTCTTTTTCCAATAAAACAAGTTTTTCAGCTTCTTCTCTTACTTCAGCAACATCTTTGCACCTGCTCAACAAATAATCAAAAGCTGTTGACGTAACGGTATTTATTTTCCCTTCTACAGCTTCTTTCGCGAATGAAGCATAGCCTGGAAACAAATTGCTGGAACCCATTAGTCCCATCTCATTGATTCCGTCTCCTAAAGAAGCAATGTTAAAGAAGCCGGTTCCGAGAGTTGCATACTTTGTGGCAAATTTTCTATCTTTTATTTTGAGAAATTCCTTATTATTCTTTGGAACATAAAGAATCTTGTTATCTAATTTTACGCTAACTTCTAAAGTCCTGCCAAAAACTATTCCTTCTGTGTAAGAAAAACCAATTGTTGTGCACATCTTATTCGTCTCCTTTTTAATAAATAGTTAGTCTGAACTTTGGGATATAAAAAAAGGCTTTTTCATCTTCTATCAGTATACTAACATAGATCTTATCTGCCTACATTTAAGTTATACTTCTTAGGCAGATTGACTAGTATGGGGATTGATATCCAATCAAGTGTATCAAGATAGGTATCTAAGAAAAATAAGTTGAAATAAAAATGTTATCAGTCAGCTTTTTCTTTTTTAGATTTGGATAAAAGCGATGCATATCATTGGAAAACGGTTTCTGCATGCTGTTATACTGCTGATAAGATAATCAGTCTATTAAGACTTTAGGAGGAACAGCAGATGGTACAAGAAACCTATTTGATCACGGGTGCAGGAACTGGATTTGGAAAAGGTATTGCTTTTGGTCTTGCCGAACAAGGGAAAAAGGTCATTGCCGGAGTTGAAACGATGTCAGAAGTGTCAGCGCTTGAAAAAGAAGCAAAAGAAAAGAAGGTTGACATTCAAGTGGAAAAATTAGATGTGACCAATCCAGCTGATAGAGAAAGAGCGTGGACTTGGGATGTAGACGTGTTACTGAATAACGCTGGAGTTTCTGAAGGTGGGTCATTAGCAGATATACCAGAAGAACGATTGCGTAACCAATTTGAAGTGAATGTATTCGGACCCATTCTATTGACTCAAAAAATTGCTAAAGCAATGGCGAAAAAACAAAGAGGAAAAATTGTCTTTATGTCTTCGGTTTCTGGTCTAATGGCAGATCCGCTATCTGGGCCTTATGGCGGATCGAAATTTGCGTTGGAAGCTTTTGCTGAATCGCTTAGCAAAGAACTGCAAGAGTTCAAGGTGCAAGTGGCGGTAATCAACCCAGGACCTTACTTAACTGGGTTCAATGACCGCGAATTTGAGGCATGGAGAATGTGGCGAGACAATCCGGAAGAACGGCTTTTTGATTATGAACAGCTGGCCTTTCCTTATGAACAATTGGATCCGGAAGACGTCATCAAAGAAGCCATCAAAGTACTGACCGGCGAAACGAATGATTACCGAAACGTTGTTCCAAAAGCAATGGTACCCATGGTCAAGAAGAGACAAAAAGAGTTATGGGATAAAAAGTACGATGAGAATTTGGGAGAAAGAAATGAACTAGTTCAAAAGTCGATCGATATTGAACCCGCTACGACTCCTGTCAAAGGTATCGTAAATAAGATAAAAGACAAGTTGTGAGATTGAAAAGAAAGAGAATTGCCTTTGTGGCAGTTCTCTTTTTCAGCTCTTTATCAAACATACTAAGATTAGTAGTGAAATTTCCTCCGGGATTTACGTGTCTGCTTGCAAGAAGCCATGGCACCGAGCCTAGTGTCTCCAGTCTTTCAAGCCTCAAACGAAGCATAACCGCTTCGTAATTCGCATTGAATCCTTTACATGGCTGCAAGCAACCACTATTCTTCCAAAAATTTCAAGATTGTGGAATAGATTCATTTTATTTACCAACATCAAAAATGATAGAACCTTCAATTTTTAAAAACACTTAACAAAAAGATGTTAATTTAGTTAAACTTTTGAACTACTCCCACTTACGCGGGCGCTTAGAAGTGGGAGATTCTTGGGAACAAAGTAGACTTAACAGCGGATGTCTTTACTGTCAGAGGTTGCTTTTATGGACCAAGCTATCCCCGCAGTACCTGCGATTTTGTTTTTTTATACAAGTTGTATGGACCTCAATCCCTCTTGCAGAATAGTAATACTCGCATTGATATCTCGGTCATGAAGTATCCCGCATTCCGGGCAGATCCATGCTCATATGTTCAAGGGTTTCTTTCCGTCCCGATGGTTACATGCAGAACAGATCTGACTGGAAGGGAACCACCGACTGACTTTAATGACTTTCTTTCCATACCAATTTGCTTTGTAGTTCAATTTTTGTACAAAAGCCGACCACGACACATCGGAAATACTTTTGGCGAGTTTATGGTTCCTTTTCATGCCTTGCACATTCAGGTCTTCTATACAGATGATATTGTGATTTTTGATGATCTCTGTACTGAGCTTGTTTAAGAAGTCTTCTCGTTGATTGGCAACTTTCTCATGGAGTTTCGCTGTTTTTTGTTTCTGTTTCTGATAGTTTTTGGCTTTCCACAACTCTTTCCCGTCTTTTTTCGCTTGTTCGTATTTTCGGGAGAGTTTCCGTTGTTCCCGCTTCAATTTCTTATCCATCTGAGCAGTAAACCGTTGGTTGTCTCTCTTTTTTCCGTTGGACAAAATGGCAAAATCCGTTATCCCTAGGTCAATGCCTACGGCAGAACCCGTCTTGTGAAAGGGATGAATGTCCACTTCGCACAAAAGCGAGACAAAACACTTTCCAGAAGGATTTTTCCGAATAGCAGCTCTCACTATTCTGCCAGCAACTTCTCTGCTTTTCGCAAAACGAATCCAGCCTATCTTAGGGAGTTTCAATTGGTTTCCTGAGATAGCAATGTTTCCATTCGTTTGTTTAGTGGTATAAGATTGGACAGGGTTCTTTTTACTTTTGAATCGCGGGTACTTGGTTTGTTTCTTGAAGAAACGTTCGAAGCCATCCGCCAGATGTTCAAGAGAAGACTGAAGCGCAATACTGTCAACTTCTTTCAATCAAAGAGTTTCAGTTTCTTTTTTGAGCCGTGTGAGGAGGGAGGAACACGTACTGTACGATAATCCTTTGCCTGTTTCTTGGTAGGTTTCAGTCCACTGGTGTAAGAAATGATTGAGGACAAAACGAGCACAACCGATCGTCTGGTTAATGGACTGTTGTTGTTTCTTGTTTGGGTAAATCCGGTAGCGATAAGTTTTGTACTTGAACATCCGTTCCCCCTTTTGTGCTGTTAGTATACTCCGAAAAGAGTCCCGCTTCAATAGTAACGCTTACATTTTTGGATTTATTTTTTATGCCTGAATGGGAACAAAAAACGAGACAACTTGTTGAACAACGTTCAAACGACATTCATCTCCCCTTAGAGAAGAGGGAGTCTTCTGTCGGGAATTGATAAAAAATAAGCTAGAAGTGTCAAAAAAGTGTCACTTCGCAAAAAAATACCTTTTTCGTGGACAAGAAAGATAGCAAAAAAAAACAGTTCCATTTATAATCAAGAAGTAAAAGAAGAGGAAGGGAATAAGGGAGGAAACACTCATTTGATCGAGTTAATTGAAGAATTCAAAGCTAATTATAAAGCGATTATCCATTCAGATAAGTTAAGTGACCGCAAAAAAAATACGATGCTTAAAAATTTGTTAATCGATATCGAAAGTATCTTTTTTAAATCATGCAGCAAGGAACAACCTTCCATTGAAAAACAACAAGAAGCAGCTAAACAACTTTACCAAGACATAAAAATGGATCTCCTTTCTTACTAATTAGAAAGAAATTTATAGAAAGTACTGCACCTCAAAAGCAGAGAGAAGTCTCTTCCTTTGAGGTGCAGTACTTTTTTGCATTCTTGTTTGACCCTACAATTACTGCATTGAAACAGTCATTTCCAATGCTTCTAATGGGACTCTTGTTGTATGTAGTTGATAAATGTTGTCTTCGTCTTGCCAACGAATGTCTACATCAACTTCTTCTCCACCTTGAGGGTATTGTATATAAATCATTCCTTGATCCTTTGGAGCAGGAAGTGTATTGTCTTCTAAATAACCAACTATTTTCTTCGCTATCTCTGCCGGTTTCATTTGATCTTCTAACCTAGAATGAATGCTCAATTGCCAATTTCCTTCTTTCCAGCTAAAATCGCTTTTGCCTGTTGAACCTTCCCCATATCCAGTAATTCCATGTCCCAAGTCTGTTCCTAATTCTTCCTTGGCTTTTTCATTTTCATTCTTAGGTTCTACTATGAATATTCCATCCGTAAAGTTTGTTAGTTCTTGTTTTGCCATTTCAGAACCTTCATAAAGTGTTCCTGAAACTTCCACTATCTCTCCTTGATCATCCGTATAGCTAACGGTATAGCTATTTGATTTATTTATTAGGATATCAGCTGTCACTGAAGAAGGATCAGCAGTTGGAAAATCTGTCGGCAATAAGATGTTTTCTGGGTCTATTTTTAGTTTCGAAGCTACATCAACAGTTTCTTGATTTTCTTGATCAGTGGAAGAAGCGGTTGTTTCTCCTGAACTATTCGTTTCTGCATTATCCATGTTGCTGCTCATTTCAGAAGTAGCTGAACTGCTTTCGCTGCTCACTGTATCTCCACTATCTATTTCTGATGATTTAGTCGTAGTTGTATCGTTTGTACTGTTATTATTAGTTGAACAACTTGTTAGTATGGCTCCGCAAAATCCAATCAGCAGAAAACGAGATATTTTCTTTCTTTTTATCATAAAAAAGCATCCTTCTTTATTAAGTTATTTTAAGGATACCGTTTCCTTTTTTTAAGGTAAACGAAAGAGGCTTGTATATGAATAAGAGAAAGTAATAGAAACTTATTGATAAAATTTTTTTACAAAAAAACTTCTTTTAGAGTAGTAGAAAACTCAACCTTTTTTCTGATAGAGTATATTAGCTATTATGGCTGTTACTCCAGCGAGAAAACCAATAGAGAGCAAGAATGGCATAAATAAAGCGGAGAAGCTCTGCTCATACATAAAACCACCTAAAGTAGGCCCTAAAAAGTAAGCTAAGTTTCCACCCATGGTTGTAAACGCAAAAGCTGTTGTTTGTAAATCATTCGGAGCTGATTTTCCTGTCAGTACTTGTATTTTTGGTGCAATAAATAATTCTCCGATAGCTAATAAAACTGCAGCTATAATAAAAGATAAAGGGAAAATAGAAATGGAGAATACACCAATCCCAGCACAGTAAAATATAGAGCCTAAAAGGAAAAGAAAATTGATTTTAGTTTTTTCAAAGACTTTAATGAAAATGGGCTGACATATTAAAATAGTGACAGTCATTGCGACCATCATACTTGCTAGAATGTTTATCCCATTTGTTGTAACAGCTGTTAAATGCAATGCAAAGGTTGTGTTGTATTGGGCTTCAATAAAGTTAATGCTAAAGAAAGATAAGAACAGAAAAATAGAAATTTTGTTTTTAGCTAACGTAAAGATAGTTTCTACTAAAGATAAAATAGCGACTGAAAATTTAAAATTAGATTGGTTTTCTATTAATGTAGTTTGTTTTCTTTTGTAAGGGAAAAAGATCATAGTGATGACTGCTAAGATAGAAAGTGCTCCTGAAAATAGAAAGAAAGGGAATGTTGAATTTCCATCACTCAATAATGCACCGGCAAGCGGTCCAATTGCTCCGCTTAAATTGATGATCCAATAGTTGATTTCAATAATAGTACCTGAATTTTCGCTGGAATATCTCATTAAACAACTCATTAATAAAGGATTATAAATTGACCATCCTATTCCACAAATAATTGAAGAAAGCAGCATAAGTATATAGCTGTCAAAGTAAATATACCCAAGGATTCCAAATGCAGGCAATAAAAGAGAAAAGATAATAGAAATTTTATCAGAAAGATAATCAATGATGTTAGAAGCTATTACGCCTAAAAAAAGCTGAACTAAACCTGGAATCCCGATAATTAATCCAATTTGTCCAGAAGAAAAGCTAGTTGTGGAACTTAAAAATATGGTCAAAAAAGGCATAGAAAGAAAGCGAAAGAAGGTAATTACAAAACTAACGAATAGAAAAAAGAGAGTATACTTATTTAGTTTAACTAAGTTTGAAATTATTTTCCCTAACATCAAGCACTCCTCCTTTTATAACCTTATTCGAATATTTTGTGCTCGATTTCTATTCCTACCGTAGTAATATAAAAAAGTTTACTGTTTTCATCTTCTTTCATTTGATCAAGCTCTGTCATTAATTGATCGTATTTAGTAGTCCATAAAGTAAATTGCTCTTCTGTACAATTGACTTGTCTGGTTTGAGAAATGCTATTTTTTTCTTTAAGTAAATGGACATTTTCAGAAACAGCTTTTTTAGTATTTTCTAGTTGCTGGATAATAATCGAACTATGGACAGTTCCTATATCTTCTTTTAATTGAGGTAATAATTGCTCGTCTATTTCAAAACCATTGTGGGTAGCTCGGTAGTATTTATGAATATTTCCTTTTACTTCTTGTGTTCTAGTAATGCGAATCATCCCTTGTTTTTCTAATTCTTTAAGGTGATAAAAGGCTTTTGCTTTAGGCAACTGGATAGTTTTTCCAATTTCTGTGACGGTCATTTCCTTTTCGATTAATAAGATAATGATTTGTACGCGCAAAGGGTCGGAGATTGTTTTAAGCTGAGTATAAGTAGTGATTAAATATTTATTATTCATAAAAATCCTCTTTTCTAATCGTATGGTTAATTTTATTTAACCGGTAAGTTAAAGTTAACACTAAATGCTTTATTAAGCAACAGATTAAAATTCCTAGAAGTAGTTTTATAATAAGTGAACTTTTAATAATAGAAATTTCTCCTCCATATGAATAAATTATTGCTTAGAGAGTTATCTATCTAGGCACTAATTCTGGTAACATAAGGTTGAGTAAGCAGTAATAGGAGGAGAATCATGGATTATATTAAATGGATCAGAAGTTATGTAGGGCATAGAGAAATCATACTAAATTTTGCAGGCGGCATAATTACCAATGAAAAGAACGAAATACTGTTGCAGCTAAGAACCGATAAGAAGCTGTGGGGGTTGCCTGGCGGAGTAGTTGAAAGAGGAGAGAGTGTAGAGCAAGCAGCTAAAAGAGAAGTAACAGAAGAAACAGGTTTGCAAGTTGAAGTGGATTCTCTTTTGGGCATTTATTCAGCCTATTTTGATACGTATCCTAATGGAGATAAAGCGCAAACTATTACAACGATGTTTATCTTCAAAACAGCTAAAGGGGAATTAACGGTTGGAGATGCAGCAGAAACCTTAGATTTAAAATTTTTTTCTCAAGATAACCTTCCCCAAATTGCCAATCAACAGCATAAAGACGCGATACAAGACTTCTTTTCTGAAAAAAGAGGAATCTATAGGTAATTTTAGCAAAAATAGCTGAGGTATTGTTTTCTTAAGTCATCTATTCTATCTTAAATGATATTTATTAATTATTTAACGTTTATCGTGACTTAAAACGCTATACTTTGTGTGAATTAAATAAAAGGAGTGATAGATGTGAACAAAAAAATTACCTTTACAAGCAAACTATTGAATATCTTTTTGAAATTCCTCGGGTTATTGAGTGTTTTTATAATTATCTTTTTTATTGTCGGTGCCAAGTTTGGTTTTATGAAGGTGACAGATTTTGAATTAACGCAAAGTTCTTTTCCGCTTTTCAGTATGGGATATAGCTCTACCACTAATGTAGAACTAGCACAGCTAAGAGAAGGATACATCATATTTAGTATTGGAATAATAGTGAGTATGATTTATGCAGTTCTATTTTTTGTAGCGAGTTCTATTTTTAGCGATATCTCAAATGGTGAATCTCCGTTTAAAAAATTACAAGTAAAGCGACTAAAAAGAGTTTCTTGGCTGTTTACCAGTACGATTTTTATTCCCCTCATTTTACAAAATGTTCTTCATTGGATCCTAATTCCAGGTGGATATTATTTTATTAGTTTAGGTGGAACAGAGTTGGTTACAGCCATTATTTTTTATATTTTAGCCGAAATTTTTGCTTATGGTGCGGCACTGCAAAGAGAAGTAGATGAAACATTATAGAGTGGGAGGATCAACATGGCGATTATTTTAAGATTAGACCGAGTTATGGCAGATAGAAAGATGTCCTTGAATGAACTTTCTGAAAAAGTTGGTATTGCAAACGTTAATCTTTCCAAAATCAAAACGGGAAAAGTCAGTGCCATCCGATTCTCGACGTTGAATGCCATCTGCAAAGCTTTAGATTGTCAACCGGGGGATATTTTGGAATATACACCTGATGAATAAGTTCTTATTCGGAACTAAAAGAAGTATGATAGTATAGTGAAGAATAAGAATTTGTAAGCGTTTATTTAGTTCTTGAAATTGTGCTAATTTATTTAAAAAAGTAAGAGAATTATAAAAGGAGAATGTTTATGTACTTAATTTCTGGAACGTTATTTTTCATAGCTTCATTTTTTATTTTTATAGGTAATTATGTATTAAGTGATATGTATTACGGTGAGATAAATGGTTTTATTTCAATATTTGCTTTTATTTCTTTTCTTATGGGTATTGCTTTTTATTATGCTCACTACACTGAGAATAATAAAAAGTAAATAAAGTAGTAAGGTTTTCGTAAAAAGCCTCTTCAAATTACTTAAAACAGGAGGATGGTTTATTTGAAAATATTATTTCATATAGTTTCATTTATCATGTTGGTATCACTTGTAATTGTTTACGTCTCTTATGTTAATTATTATGGAAATTTAATCTGGGTTCCTGGTTTTTTATTATTTACAGGACTGAGCTTTAATTGGTACCTCTTTTCTAGCTTATTTAATAAAATAAGTAAGGATAAGGAGAAATAACGATGAAGATAACGAAAACATCTACAGTTATAGCTATTATTATTGGAATAAGCTTCTTATATATGAATATTCCATTTGATAAGCAAACACTTTATTTTATGCCGCTGATAATTATTGTTAATTTAATCAGAATATGGGAGAAAGCTAAAAACCAAGGATAACACTCGCAGAATAAAAAAAGAAATCATATTTTAATAATTTGAAAT
>NZ_DAMDAK010000006.1:20164-28318 GCF_032094055.1 Carnobacterium sp. | reverse complement strand
GTCCACTTCACGAATAATGCTCGATGGTCAGTGACCATACTGCGCTTATTCGTTCCAGTGTTTCGAGTCTAAACGCCTTTTGTCCCACTCTCATTCAGTCTATCAACTCAAAATTTGTTTCTGTTTTTTTGCTGCTGGCTTTCCACAAAATTAAGGAGATAGAAAGAGTACCTAAAGAACCAAGAAGGATTATACTTCGAAGTGGAATGAATTGAGTGGCGAGTCCGAATAATAAAGTCATTATCATAGTAAAGAGCGATTCAACTAATCCGTACAAACTGCCAATTCTGCCCATAAGATCAACAGGAATAGTTAATTGATAAAAGGATTGAAAGCCTGTATTTGCAAAAGCTAGAGAAAAAGCTAAAATAAAAAATCCGATACTAGCAGCAATAAAAGAAGTTGAAAAGGCATAAATGAGATAGCCAATAGAAACCAAAAGAGTCCCTCCGCCCATCATAAGAGCTAACGAAAGAGAATCAGCTAATGCTACTGTGGCTATCGATCCTATTAAGATTCCAGCACCGGCTATGCTAACTAAAAAGCCATATTCTTGATTGGATAAGTTTAATACAGTGATTGAAAAGGTTGCTTCAAGGGAATCCAACGCGGTGGCCATGACGGTTATTCCGCTAAAAGAGAAGTAAATTTTCATGATTAAACGATGGCTTAAACTAAATGCTCGAACAGCTTTGAAGTCAGCTTTCAGCATATTGAAAGAGAGCTTTTCATTTAAGATTTTTTCGCCTATGGCTTCAACATTCGGTAAAAGTAAAGTTAGAACACCGGCTAAAAATAAAGCTGCAGCATTTGTTAAAATAGCAAAGTTTGGTGTTCCAAATGCTAAAAGTATTCCGGCTACTGCTGGGCCAATTAGAAATGCTCCTGAATCGATTAAGCTGCGAAAGGAATTAAATTTTTTGATTTGTTCCGGGGCCAAAGTACGTGTGATATAAGACATGGAAGTCGGTTGGAAAACAGCATTGGCACTGCCTAAGATAAAAACAATGAAATAAATGATCCAAAGAGAAGAGAAAAAGGGAAGCAAAGCAATCACTCCAGCACGAAATAAATTCAGAACAATGAGAAGAGTGCGTTTATTCAAACGATCAATCAAACTGCCTGCCCAAAAATTAGTCAGCACAGTGGCTAAAGGTTGCATAATGTAGAGCCCCGTGACAGCAAGTGCATTGTTGCCGCTGCTTTCTAAGACAGCTAAATTAAGCGCAATAAAATAAATCCATTCTCCAATATTTGCTATTCCGATGGTTACTAATAAAATCATAGGATTTTTCCAAGCTGCTATTGTTTTACTGTTCATTGTTATCATCCGCCTTCACCGCAATTTTTAAGTTAAATAAAAAAATTCACCCCCAAGACTATTTTGTCTTGGAGGCGAAATTTAATCTCATCGCGGTGCCACTCCATTTTACCAATATGTCGCCATATTGATCTTAGCAGGTACGTCAGCAAATAAACTGATTATACCTTTGCCCGATAACAGAGGCATTCTGTTACATCATCACCAAAATGAAGTTCCGATGCACTACTCAGAGGCTTGTTTCGACAAGCATTCATTTACTCTTTTTCAGCTAACAGAGCTCTCTATGAAATGGCAACTTGTTTACTCTTCTCATCACTGCATTTAATTGAGTGTTATCCTATCATTGTTCACACAGCATTGTCAACAAAGAAAGTAAAGATAAGAGGAAAAACACGAATAAGTTAATGGATTAAATTTTCTACAGTTACTGTTTTACCTAAATCAACAACAGGCGGTAAACGTTCACTAGAACTAAAGTATTTTTTTTTGTAAATATTTTTTTAAAAATGAATAAAATAAATAACCTTCTTTTATTCATTTTAATTCCTTTATCCAAATTTCAGTTGCCAAAATTATTTACTGAATAAGTTAGAAAAATCAGATCAGTTTTTCTTTTGGTTGTTTTTTTGTTCTTCTTTTTCCTCCTCTTCTTCCTCCTTATATTCTTTATCGTTATCCTCACCATAATAATCTTCATTGTATTCTTCATCTTCTGTATCTTTTTGCTCTTCTCGTTCTGCTATTTTTTTGTCGTCGTAGATAAAGATATTATGGAAGATTTTTAAAATAGGGCGTGCAGTTAAAAAGATTCCACCCACTAAATAAAGATACGTCCCATAAACATCTGGGATAGGGGTTAGGCTGGCTATACTTCCAATAACATAAAATATTCCTGTAAGGAGATCAGTGGTTAAAGAGATAAGTGAATAACGATTTTGAAAGTATAAGCGAAAGCGACCGCTTTTTATTTCGATATCTTCTTCTTCACCAGGGTGAAGATCATGTTTTTTACGATTAATTTTTGGCATATCCATTTACCTCACTTTATTTATCAAACATTTATTTTTCATTATACAAGGTTGTATTTTCTATTACCAAGAATAACCTTCTGAAAAAAGTACCTACTATAATTTATTAATCAGTAAAAGCTCTATACTATATTGCTTTACAAGTTAGTGCATATTTGTTATAACTAACTTGTAAAACAAACTAGAGGAGGAACACCGTGGATAGCAAAATAAACTCCCAAATGTTGAAGGGTATTTTATCAGGCAGTATACTACTATTGCTTTCTCAAGAAGAACTATATGGGTACAAATTGAGTGAAAAACTCACAGAATTTGGATTCAATGGTATCCCTAAAGGAACAATTTATCCTTTACTACTCTCTCTGGAGAAGAAGAAACTGATTAAGGGAACAATGCAACCTTCTGATACAGGCCCTAAAAGGAAATATTATTCGCTTACGGATACCGGGATAACGGAAACAGATGAGTTCATTATGCAATGGCATGATCTTAAAAATAGCGTGGACAACCTGATTGGAGGAAGTGGATTAAATGCAAACGAGTGAATTGATAAAAACAAATACTACCTTACAAGAGTCTTTAACAAAAGAAAACGAGAAATATTATGGGAACTTACTTATTTATGTTAGGGGAATGGCATTATTTAGAGATGAAAAAAAGAGTGAAGAACTATTACTAGAAGTTTTACAAGATATGTTAGATGCTCAAGATCAAGGTGTTTCTGCAGAAGAATATTTTGGTGAAAACCCTAAAAAAACTGCTGATGAAATTATTAAGCAATTGCCTGTTAACCTTTTTGATACTGTAAAGATTTTTTTGACTTCATTAGGAATCTACGGTCTTATTTGTATTTTGCCTGAGCTTATTTTTCCGGAGGACGGAGTAGATATTGGGCGTTTTGTAGTGACGGGATTATATTGGGTTCTCTTGGTTATTTTCACATTATGGCTTTTAGGAATGAGTTTATATCGATTTAAGAATAAATTAGTTAAAAGTTTTTTTATTTTATTAGTTGGGATAGGTGTCGTCCTTGGTTTTATACTCAATTTTTATATATCTACCCCAATCAATTTGAATCTTAGTGGAATGTTAGGAATTTTAACAATAATTGTTGTATCTGGCTCTTTGCTGCTGATATTTTACAAAGAAAACGATAAAAAAATGTGGTTGCCTTTTATCCCTATTCTGACTGTTTCTGCTGTTTTAGGAATTCTTATTAGACTGAATGTTTTTTCAAGCCTTTTAAACTCAAGAGAAGGCAAAATTGGAATAGCTGTCATTCTAGGGATAGTCCTTTTTATTCAGTATGTATTAATTTTTTTGAATAATAGAAAAGCTAAAGCTAAAGCTTAATTTATTTTTTGGAAAATGTTAAATT
The DNA here is from genome assembly GCF_032094055.1 of Carnobacterium sp. GTDB lineage: Bacteria > Bacillota > Bacilli > Lactobacillales > Carnobacteriaceae > Carnobacterium_A. The sequence goes on along the minus strand of NZ_DAMDAK010000006.1, from coordinate 24,588 downwards.
TATTTAGCAAGTTTTTTAAAGAATGCTTTTTAATAACATGCTTTAAAAGTATGAAAATTATAGTTTTAACAAAAGGAGAATGCTTTATGAAAAATTATTTTTATCTGCCAATAGATTCAAAACTATCACTTGTACAACCCACCGTAGATATGGCAACTATTCTTTTTGATTTAGTGGATAGTGATAGAGAACATATTAGGGAGTTTCTGGATTTTGTTGATACCACAAAAGAACCAAGTGATGAAATCAAATACATAAATATGAAATTATCTGGGCATATAAAAGGAACAGATAGATTATTTTTGATTTCCTACGAGGATGAATTAGTTGGTTCTATTGATTTGCATTTTATCGATTCTCGCAATAAAAAGGCAGAAATAGGTTATTGGATCCATTCTTCTCAAGCGAAAAAGGGGATCACAACTAAATGTGTAAAAAAAGTATGCCAAATAGCTTTCGAAGAAATGGGACTGAATAAACTATCTATTGTTGCTGACACTGAAAATGCAGGTAGTAACGCAGTGGCACTGAAAAGTGGATTTTCTTTCGTTGGAACAGATAAAGAAGACATAGTGATGTATGATAAATTACGCGATATGAACAAATATTCTTTGTTGAAGTCTGAATTTAAAAGCTAAGGTTTTAAGAATGTAAAAAAAGAATCAGCAAGAAAAAACCTTAAACCATAGAATTTTTCTGAGGGTTTAAGGTTCAATTTCTTAACTACGCCGAGAATGAATGATCCGAAAATTTATTGGTTGAATTCGAGCATTAGTTCCTCATACAAATCAATGAATTTCAAGTACACATCTTTATGAACGTACTCATCAACTTTGTGGGCCATTTTTGTTAATCCTGGTCCAAACATTATAAATGGAAAATCATCTCCCTTAGATCGTAATAAGTTAGAACCGTCTGTTACACCAGGAGAACCAATCAATTCGGGTTTGTCATTAAAGTATTTCTCACCTAATAGCTGAGCAGTTTTAACCAAATGAGATTTTCCATCTGTAAACACGCTAGGAAGCGACATAGTTACTTCAACAATGATATCTGCTCCTTCATTGTTTAGTTCTTCAGCAATTTGTTTGAACTTTTCAATAACTTCTTCTGTATCATATTCAGGAATCGTACGCACGTTAAATTCTGCTGTAGCCAATTCAGGAATAGAATTTACTTGCTGACCGCCGTGTATAATCGTACAATTCATAACTAGTTCGCCTAATGTTTCGTTTGAACGGTTTGAATCACGAACTTCAGCATTTACTTTTGTGATAAATTCTGCAAGCGGATCGATAGCATTATATCCAAGTTGCGGCAGTGCACTATGTGCTTCCTTGCCTTTTGAAGTAACCTTAAAATTCAATGATCCCTTGTGAGAATATACAATTACATCTTGAGAAGGTTCAGCCACAATCAATGCATCTACATCATCCATATATCCATTTTCATACAGTTTTTTCGCACCAGCGCCGCCGACTTCTTCGCCTGTCGTTGCCATAAAACGGATTGAACCCTTTTGTAAAGAATTGTTTTCTTTAATATCAATCATCGCTATTGCTAAAGCTGCAAGTCCTGATTTCATATCATTGGCACCACGTCCATAAAGCTTCCCGTCTTTTTCAGTTAATACAAATGGATCAGTTGACCATTTTGAGAGATCCCCTGGAGACACGACATCCATGTGACCCGAAATACCAAGTACTGGTGAACCAGAACCAATTTCAGCAACTAAATCTACTCTAGTATCTGTTACCGACACAATAGTTGCTTCAATACCGTGCTCTTCAAATAGCTTTTTAAGATAGTCAGCTACTTCAACTTCATTCTCGTTCACGCTTTTGATAGCAACTAAATCTTCTAATATCTTTATCTTTTGCTCTTCAGTAAAAACACTCACTGCATTTCCTCCTATTCGTTTTAGCTACATGGTTGTATGACTTGAAATCTAAGAACTATATTCTTTTAATATTTTACTCACAATTTTACTAACAAGCAGTAGGCTGAATAAAACTACAACGATTTTAAGAATCTTGAATAGTGCTGAAAAAGTTAAATTAGTCGTCGTAAAAGCTATAAGTAACATAACAATAGCAGATAAGGATTTGCCCCAAAGTTAAACTGGACTATCTAAAAAGTTCTAAACTTTATTAATAAGGAATGCGAACAACACCTCTCTTTGATAGTGTTCTCTTTTCTTATTTATCATATTAGATTAGAATCACCCTTTAGTCAAAAATACCATATACCCATTAAGACTAATCTGGCAAAATAAAATAGGTGTTTTTGCTATAATAAGTAATACGTAGAAATTATACGCTAAAGTCACTGGAGGCGTTTTTGATGAATAAAGCAATATTTAAACAAATAAATACCTATACTGCTTTGATTAGTTTTTTTCTAGGATTCTTTTATATTTTTCAGGAGGGAACTCTCACGAAATTTGCTGGTTGTATCTGGTTTCTAAGTTGTATGCTTAATGTATTTATTGCTTATAGAAGGGCGAAGAAACAACAGATAAGTAATGGTTATGAAGCTGACAAAAAAAGGAGAGAATGATGACAAATGAAAAGACTAGATTCATTATGATGAAGTTTCCAGACTTGTTTGTTGCTGAGATTGGTGAAAATCAATCAGTTAATAAATTTTATCATTACAAATGAAAAAAATAAAATTTCAGAATGCAGTCGTGTGAAACTAGAATAAAGGAGCTGAAAAAATGATACAGTTAGAAAAAATGACTGAACGAGACTTTATCGATTATCTTTCTCTTGCCATTCCTGATTATGCAGCCGAGAAAATTAGCGCTGGAACTTGGGCTAAAGAGGAAGCACAAAAATTATCTGAGGACTCTTTTGCGGAGTTGCTGCCAAATGGCGTAGCAACAAAAGATCATTACCTTTTTTCAATTGTAAAAAGTGACTCTTCTCAAAAAGTAGGATATTTGTGGTTCCGATCTAGCGAAGACTTGAATGGGAAAGCCGCTTTTATTTTTGATTTTATCGTATTTGAAGAGTTTCGAAGCAGGGGTTACGGTACACAAACCATGCTAGCTCTTGAAGAAACTGCTAAAAAGATGGGAATAGAAAAAATTATGCTTCATGTATTTGCGCATAACAAAACGGCATTCTCGCTGTACGAAAAAATGGGGTTTAATATGACTGACATAAGTATGTCTAAATATTTATAAATCAGTGCTCGGAGGATGGAAATCGTAGAACACACGATTATTTATTGGTAATAAACTACAAAAAATAACCATGAACACAGTTAGAATTCATGGTTATTTTTCTTTGTTTTAATTTTTCTGAACATAATGAGCTATTGGATAATCGGATACAGGTAAGTCAGTTGGTTCTTTCATAATTAATTGCGTTAAGATACGGCCAATAATTGGTCCTGAAGTTAAGCCTGAAGACCCTAACCCGCTGGCTGCATACAATCCGGGAGAGTCAGGGACTTCGCCGAAGAAAGGCGCAAAGTCAGAAGTGAAAGCACGTGTACCGACACGTGTTTCTTTGATCGTTGCTTTAGCTAAGCTTGGAGCAAGTTCGGCAGCTTCTTTCAACATGACAGCTAACTTTTCCTCAGTGGGGGTCAAATCATATCCTTCATCATTTTCATGAGTAGCTCCGATTACGATGCGTCCATTTGGAAAAGGAATCATATCTTTCTCGCCATCTGGCATGACGACAGGCCAATTTTCAGTTTCTTGCTCTACTTCTACATGAATCAACTGTCCTTTTTGTGGACGGATGTCGACAGAAAAACCTAAAGGCTGTAAAATTTCCGGCAACCAAGCACCTGTTGCTAATACGACAGCAGAAAATGATTTGGTATGTGCAGGCGTAGCGATCGTATAAGTACCGTTTGGAGATAGCGTTAATTGAGCTTTCTCAGTAAAATAATTTGCTCCATTCGAAATAGCTGCATCCACTAATTTCTTAGTCAGCAAGGCCCCATCAACTCGTGCTCCGCCGGAAGCAAATAAAGCTGATTGTTCCGTTTCTAGCAAAGGCAGCTTGGCTTTAATTTCAGTAGGTGAAAGAATGGATAGTTCCCCAATCTCTGGAGCACTTTCTCGTCGGTTTAACGCTATTTTTTCAAGTTTTGCTAATAATTTAGGCGTTTTTTTAAAGACTAACGTCCCAACTTGACGATAAATAGCAGAGTGGTTAATATCCTCATTTAAATCCTGCAGTAATGTTGGGTAAAAAGCTGCACCAGCAGCAGCTAATTGATACCATTGTTTGTTGCGGCGTTGGGAGAGCCAAGGGCAAATAATTCCCGCTGCAGCTGAAGTCGCTTGCCCAGTTCCTTCATCGTAAATCGTGACCGTATAACCTGCAGCACTAAGATAAAAAGCAGTGGTTGCTCCCACAATGCCAGCACCAATAATTGCAATGGATGTTTTGTTGTTCATA
>NZ_DAMDAK010000006.1:7677-20154 GCF_032094055.1 Carnobacterium sp. | reverse complement strand
TCATAATAAGTCACCTTTTTTCTTTAGATTCTCTTCTAGTTTAGCATAAGAACAAAGAGAAAAAGTTTATTTATTTTGAGAGTTTCAGAAATACCCATTCGGTTCTTTAGTTAAAGCTTGGCTTAGATAGAAAGTAAAAAAACTAAGGCTGATTAGCCTTAGTTCTCGGAATAGAAGATCCATTTTTAGTAAAGTTATTTTTAAAGAAGAAAATCGCAAAGATAGTATTAAAAAGATGAATTGGGTTCTTTTAAAAAACGGAGTTCTTCTGGTGTTGATTGACGATTAAGAATGTCGTTGCGATGAGGGTAACGGCCAAACTTCATTAAAATATCTCGGTGTTTTATTTCAAACTCTAAGTTTGTTTCCAACCCTTTTTCTGAAAAGCGCCTCAAGGCTTCTTCGTGGATCACTAAAGATTCGGAATGCATTAAAGGCATATACAAAAAGCTGCGCTGTGCTGTACTTAATTGGTTCAATTCTTCTTGTTTGATAGCTTCTTGAGCTAAAACCAAGGCCATCCCATCATAAGCAAAGGAACGGGGATCATTTCTGAAAATATTTCGAGAAAACTGATCCAAAACAATGATTTCGGCTAAACGGCCTTTAAGCGAATCGCGCCATTCCGCAAGCTCTCCTTGCGTCGCTTGTTGATGACAAGCTCCGAAACGCTGGCGAATCTCTTCATCTAACTGGTCATCTTTTTCAAACCATTGACTGGGTTCAACTTCTTCGAACCAAAAATTTATGATTTCTTGGTACTCCATCTGATAACCTCCTATTACTTTATTTATTTTGGTTATCCCCATGTGGATAACTTTAAGAGCAAAAAACCTACTTATCAACAGGTTATCCACAGACTGTCCACAAGTGATTGTTGATTTTTTTAAAGACATCATCTCGGATCCTGTTCGAAATGATGCCTTTAAGTGAATTCATTTTGCTAAATAACTTTCTAATTCAAAAGAAACTACCGAGTTTGTCCTTCTCCAAAAACGATGTATTTGGAAGAAGTCAATTCAGCTAACCCCATTGGTCCTCGAGCATGCAGTTTTTGAGTGCTGATGCCGATTTCGGCGCCGAAGCCAAATTCAAAGCCATCAGTAAAACGGGTAGAAGCATTGATGTAGACGGTTGACGAATCGACTTCACGGTGGAACTGTTGTCCAGCAAAGTAATTATCGGTTACGATTGCTTCAGAATGCCCTGTACTGTATTGGTTGATATGGGTAATGGCTTCATCCAAGGAAGAAACGACTTTTATAGCTAAAATAAAATCTAAAAATTCTGTTGCCCAATCTTCTTCTGTTGCAGGTAGTGCCTTCTTAAAAATACGGAGAGCTGTTTCATCCGCTCGCAATTCAACGTGGTATTCATCCAAGGCGGCTTCAATCACAGGTAAGAATTCAGCAGCGACGTCTTCATGAATCAATAAAGTTTCAGCGGCGTTGCAGACGGAAGGGCGAGAACATTTTGCATTGACGATAATATCGGTAGCCATTTTCAATTGCGCGTCTTTATCAATATAGACATGGCAATTACCTGTGCCGGTTTCAATGACGGGAACAGTCGCTGTTTCCATCACAGTTTGGATCAAACGCGCGCCTCCCCGAGGAATCAAAACATCTAAGTAGCGGTTTAAGCGCATCATGTCGCGAGAAGTTTCTCTGGTTGTGTCTTCTACTAATTGGATAGCTGTTGTTGGAAAGTTGGTTTTAGCTAAAGCTTGCTGCAAGACAGTGACTAAAGCTCTATTGGAATGAATGGCTTCTTTTCCACCGCGTAAAATAACCGCATTGCCTGATTTAAAGCACAAGGCACCAGCATCTGTAGTAACATTGGGCCGTGATTCATAAATAATACCAATAACTCCAAGTGGAACACTTTGTTTACCGATGGTTAAACCTGCTTCATTTTTCCACATGCTACTCACTAACCCAATTGGATCTGGTAAATCAGCAATCTCTACTAATCCATCAGCCATAGCTTGCACTCGTTCTTCGTTTAAAACTAACCGATCCAATAAAGTCTCAGCAATATGGTTTTCTTTAGCTGCTGCTAAGTCTTGCAGGTTGGCTGCAAGAATGGCTGAAGTATTTTCCAATAAAGCCTGACTCATTAATTGAAGAGCAGCATTTTTCTCTTTAGTTGAGGCTTGAGCCAAGTAACGACTAGCTTTCTTTGCCTTTTCACCTAATTCCACTAATGTTTCCATTTATTTTCCTCCTCTTTAATTCGTTTATTTAGCCGTAAAAAGTGTCCCAATATCTTCACCGGCAATAATATTAAAGATAACTGTTGGATCTTCTCCATTAGCTAAGACCATTTGACCGGAGCGCTCTAAAATGTGTTCAGCTGCATTTAGTTTAGTGATCATGCCACCCGTGCCAAATTTTGATCCGACTCCTCCTGCAAGTGAAAGAAGATCAGGTGTAATTTGATGAACTTCATGGAATAGTTGGGCCTTTTCGTCTTCGTTGGGATTCCGGTCATAAAAACCATCAATATCGGACAACATGATCAGCAAATCAGCTTCTGTAATTCCTGCTACAATCGCGGATAATTGATCGTTGTCTCCAAATTTCGTTTCATGATCCAGTTCATCAACGGCCACTGTATCATTCTCATTTACAATCGGAATAACTTTTTTCATTAATAATTGTTCAAATGTATTGATCGCATTCAATCGGCTTTCAGGAAATTCTACAATATCGCGGGTCATCAGTACTTGCCCAATGACTTGTCCATAATTAAAGAAGAAACTGCTGTATAAATTCATCAGCTCACTTTGGCCAACAGAAGCAACGGCTTGTTGTTCAGGGATGGTTTTAGGAGCTTCAAGCAATTTTAGCCGATGAAGACCGACCCCGACAGCACCAGAAGATACCAAAATGACTTCTTTTCCTTGGTTTCTCAAATCACTTAACACAAAAGCTAATTTTTCCATCCGTTGTAAGTTAACTGTACCATTAGGATACATAATGGTGCTGGTACCAACTTTTATAACGATTCGTTTACATAAAGTTAAAGCTTGTCTTGCTGTTTTGTTCATTACACTCATCCATTCTTTCAAGATACAGTCATTTAAAAGCGAATATCAAATGACTTCAATTGTCTATTATTTTAACAGTTTTTACTTGAAAAGACTATCCTTCAACATTCAAGCAAATTTTATTTATTAAAAGTGAAAAAACGCTTGCATTCATTTGGGTGCCGTGATATATTTATTTCAACAAAAGGATTGTTACTGCTGAGGCAGGCAAAACCTAAATTGATTCGAAGTTATTCTATTGGTAAGATAGATAGAGTACTTGGAATGAGTTTAGGTTTTTTATTTTCTAGAAAGTAGGTGAGCTAAGCATTAAATGAGAATAGATAAGATTTTAAATAATAATGTTATTATCGCCTTGACTGAAAAGAAGGAAGAAATGGTCGTAATGGGGCGAGGAATTGCTTTTCAGCGTAAAGTCGGAGAAGAAATAGAAATAGAAAAAGTTGAAAAAACATTTGTACCTGAAGGCCAAGAAAGCTTGGAAACTCTAGCCGCTTTATTTAAAGAAATCAATCCAGAAATTATAGAGATCGCAACCGATATTATCAAATACGCTCAAAGCACCTTAAATACAAAATTAAGCAATAATATTTATTTAACTTTAACCGATCATTTGAATTATGCGATAAACCGAACTCAAGAAGGTATTGAAATAAAGAATCCCTTAACTTGGGAAATCAAAAAGTTTTATAAAGCAGAATACGAAATTGGATTAAAAGCGTTAGAACGTATCAAAACTAAACTCGGCGTCTCAATGAATGAAGATGAAGCAGCATCCATTGCTCTGCATATTGTAAACGCTAGGCAAGATGGTCAAGAAATCGGCATAACCGTTAAAATGACTGAGATCGTTCAAGATATCTTAACGATTGTCAGGCTGCAATTCGGTATCGTTTTTGATGAAGACTCATTTAACTACACGCGTTTCGTTACTCACCTGCAATATTTTGCCCGTAGAATGCTGGAACACGCGACTCATCCTTCTGGTGATGACTTTTTATTCGATCAAGTCAAAATAAAATATCCAGAGGCTTTTGAATGTACGAATAGAATCAATGAGTACCTCATAAATAAACATGGCACAACATTAACAAAAGACGAACAAGTTTACTTAACGATTCATATCCAACGAGTAACGAGTGAACGAACAATTAAATAAAACATCAATGATGGATTGTTACTGAATAAACAGGCAAAACCTAAATTGATAGCTAGACTATTTCTCATTGAGAAGTGGATTCTGCTATTGATTTGGGTTTTTCTTTTTCTAAAAAAACTAAATGGAAGAAGGACTTATGATGAAATATGAAGCATTAGCTAAATCAATAGTAGAAAATGTAGGTGGAACAGAAAACATTAACAGTTTGACTCACTGTGTGACCAGATTGCGCTTTAAACTAAAGGATGAAAGCAAGGCGAATACAGAAGTTCTAAAGAAGATGGACGGCATTGTGACCGTAATTAAAAGTGGTGGACAATACCAAGTTGTTATTGGAAATCATGTGCCAGACGTTTATCAAGAAGTTGTTGAAGTTGGACATTTAGGTTCATCTGATTCAGCATCTGATGAGTCAGGTAATGATACAAATATTTTTAATAAATTTGTCGATTTGATTTCCGGTATTTTCGCACCAACTTTAGGAACATTGGCTGCTACGGGGATGATCAAGGGTTTCAATGCCTTGTTTGTAGCTTTGGGATGGTTGTCAGCAGAATCAGGCACATACCAAATTTTAAATGCAATTGGAGATTCATTATTTTATTTCTTCCCGATTTTCTTAGCCTTTACAGCCAGCAAAAAAATGAAAGTCAATCAGTTTACGGCAATGGCGATTGGAGCTTCACTGGTTTATCCTACATTATCTGGGCTAACAGCAGGAGACCCGTTGTACACGTTATTTGCGGGAACAATTATTGAATCGCCTATTTATATTGAGTTTTTAGGGATACCTGTTATTTTAATGAGCTATGCTTCATCCGTTATTCCGATTATTTTATCGGTTTTCCTTGCATCAAAAGTAGAAAAAGGATTAAAAAAAATCATTCCCGATGTAGTGAAAACGTTCTTGGTGCCATTCTTTACACTTTTAGTCGTTGTACCGTTAACATTTATTGTTATTGGCCCGGTGGCAACATGGGCAGGAAGTCTTGTAGGAGCTGGCAGTTTAGCTATTTATGATCTAAGCCCAATGGTTGCCGGAGCATTAATCGGCGGATTCTGGCAAGTCTTCGTTATGTTTGGCTTACACTGGGGACTTGTGCCTGTTGCGCTTAACAATATGGCTGTTTATGGATACGATCCAATTTTAGCAATGTCTTTTGCGGCTTCCTTTGCACAAACAGGAGCAATTATTGCAGTAATGGCAAAAACGAAAGAGAAAAAAGTTAAGTCATTGGGTATTCCTTCTATTATTTCAGGCTTATTCGGCGTAACAGAACCGGCAATTTACGGAATCACTTTGCCTCTAAAAAAACCATTCATTATGAGTTGTATCGCTAGCGGCATTGGCGGAGCAACTATTGGTTTAATTGGTGCTAATGGATATGTTATAGGTGGTTTAGGAGTATTCGGAATCACGAACTTCTTAAACCCTGCTGGTGGAAACAATGGGACGGTATTAGGAGTCGTGGCCATTATTGTAGGGACAACAATTCTTGGGTTTGTCTTAACTTATCTTGCTGGATTCGGAAAACTATTTGAAGATGATGTAATTGTTGCAGAAACAAACAATGAAGGGATCATTGATTCTGGCAATGAAGTTTACATTGGAAAAGACAGTATCGAAAGTCCTTTGAAAGGGTCTATTGTTCCGCTTTCAGATGTTAAAGATGAAGCTTTTTCTTCTGGAGCTATGGGCAAAGGAATCGCAATCGATCCTACTGAAGGCAAGTTGATTTCACCTGTAAATGGAACGATTACAATGATTTTCCCTACTGCGCATGCAGTCGGAATCACTTCAGATGAAGGCACAGAAATATTGATGCACATTGGAATGGATACAGTTCAACTTGATGGTGAAGGATTTACACCGCATGTTAAACAAGGCGACCGTGTGAATTCGATATTCAAAAAATCAAAGAAGCTGGGTATAGCGTGATCACTCCAATCGTCATTACAAATTCACAAAATTATCTAGATGTAATTACGACGGACAAAGAATCGATTGCTTCAAAAGATCAACTGATGACAGTGGTTATATAGAAAAGGAGAAGTGTACATGAAGAAAATTGAAGGATTTCCAAAAGGATTTTTATGGGGCGGCGCAACTGCCGCCAACCAATTTGAAGGAGCATACAATGAAAGGGGAAAAGGCCTTTCAACAGCAGACATGGTAAAATTTGTTCCTAAAGAAGAACGAGGAGAAGGGTTTTCATTAGACGTTACGCGTAAAGAAATTGAAGCGATTTTAGCAGGCAAAGTTGATGCAGTCTTTCCTAAACGCTTTGGAGTTGACTTTTACCACCATTATAAAGAAGATATCGCTTTATTAGCAGAAATGGGTTTTAAAGTTTTCCGTCTATCTATCAACTGGGCACGTATTTTTCCAAACGGTGACGATGCAGAACCAAATGAAGAAGGACTAGCTTTTTACGATAAAGTTTTTGATGAATGCCTAAAATACGGGATTGAACCATTGGTAACTTTGTCTCATTACGAAACTCCATTAAACCTGACATTGAAATACAATGGTTGGGCAGATCGACGAGTGATTGATTTCTTTGTGAACTATGCTGAGACTGTTTTCACACGCTATCAAAATAAAGTGAAATATTGGCTGACATTTAACGAAATCAATATTATTACATTAAGTCCTTATACAGGCGGTGGAGTATTAGTAGAGGAAGCAGAAAATCCACTAGAATTATCTTATCAAGCGGGGCATCATCAATTTGTGGCTAGTGCTTTAGTAACGAAGTTAGGGCATGAGATTAACCCAGCATTTCAAATTGGCTGTATGCTAGCACGAATGACAACTTATCCTGAAACGAATAACCCGAAAGATGTGATCAAAGCGCAAGAGCAAAACCAATTGAACTTGTTCTTTACAGATGTTCAAGCACGTGGTGAGTATCCTGCATATATGGACCGTTACTTTTATGAACATAATATCCATATCCAAAAAGAACGCGGGGACGATGAAATCTTAAAAGCTTATCCAGTTGATTTTATTTCTTTCAGTTATTATATGTCCAGTACGGTTAGTTCAAGACCGTCAGAAGACCAAGTTGGCGGGAACTTTATGGGGGGAATCAAAAATAGCTATTTAGAAACTTCCGATTGGGGCTGGCAAATTGATCCAATTGGATTAAGATGGACGCTGAAAGATTTCTATGACCGATATCAACTGCCGTTGTTTATCGTTGAAAATGGTTTAGGAGCTTATGATACCGTTGAAGAAGATGGCAGTATCCATGATGATTACCGTATTGATTATTTACAAAAACATATTGAACAAATGAAAGAAGCGATTAGGGATGGCGTTGACTTAATAGGTTATACGAGTTGGGGAGCTATTGATTTAGTTAGTGCCTCCACTTCAGAAATGTCTAAACGCTATGGGTATGTTTATGTTGATCAAGACGATGAAGGAAATGGAACGTTAAAACGGTCCAGAAAAGATTCTTTTTACTGGTATAAAAAAGTTATTGGCACTAACGGGACCGATTTGAGTAAATAAGGATGTAAAGGGCCGAGATACTGTTGCGGTCCTTTTTTAAAGTATAGGATTATATGATAGAATTAAGTTAATGAATAGAAGAGGAGCGGATGATTTTGACACAAGAACAATTTCCAAAAGGATTTTTATGGGGTGGAGCAGTCGCAGCGAACCAATTAGAAGGAGCGTATAACGAAGACGGAAAAGGGTGGTCTGTCCAAGATGTTACTCCTCATGGTGGATTCGGCCCGATCACAGATGAACCTACAGAAGATAATATGAAATTAGTCGGAATCGATTTTTACCACCGTTATAAAGAAGACATCAAATTATTCGCGGATATGGGTTTCAAAACATTTCGTACGTCGATTGCTTGGTCTCGTATTTTTCCTAATGGCGATGAAACTGAGCCGAATGAAGCCGGTTTGAAATTCTATGATGATTTATTTGATGAATTGTTGAAATACGGCATTGAGCCTTTAGTGACTCTTTCTCACTATGAAACCCCACTGCATTTATCTAAAGAATATGACGGCTGGGTAAACCGTAAAATGATTGATTTTTACGAAAATTACGTACGGACAGTCTTCACCCGTTATAAAGGAAAAGTAAAATATTGGCTGACATTCAATGAAATCAACTCTATTTTACATGCGCCATTTATGAGCGGCGGTATTTATACAGCCCCTGAAGAGCTGACGCAAAAAGACTTGTATCAAGCAGTACACCATGAGTTAGTAGCGAGTGCGTTAGCAACCAAAATTGGACATGAAATCATGCCGGAAGCTCAAATCGGCTGTATGGTCTTGGCAATGCCGGTTTATCCGCTTACATCTAATCCAGATGATATGATTGCAGTTATGGAAGCTGAACGCAAAAACTATTTCTTCTCGGATATCCACGTGCGAGGAGCGTATCCAGGCTACATGAAACGCTTCTTCCGTGAGAACGATATTGAATTGGATTTTGGGCCAGATGACGAAGAAATTCTTAAAAATACGGTCGATTTTATTTCATTCAGTTACTATATGAGTGTTACAGAAACGGCTGATGAAAGTAAACGTAAGCCTGGTAAAGGCAACATTTTAGGCGGCATACCGAATCCGTACTTAGAAGCTTCTGAGTGGGGCTGGCAAATTGATCCAAAAGGATTGCGCATTGTATTGAATGACTTTTGGGATCGATACCAAAAACCACTTTTCATTGTTGAGAATGGCTTAGGTGCTAACGATGAATTGATCACCGATGAAAATGGCAACAAGACCGTTAATGATGATTACCGAATCGACTATTTAAACGATCACCTCGTTCAAGTTGGAGAAGCGATTCAAGACGGTGTTGAGGTAATGGGATATACCACTTGGGGCTGTATTGACCTTGTTAGTGCTTCAACGGCTGAATTGAAAAAACGCTATGGGTTTATTTATGTCGATCGTCATGATGACGGTACAGGCACATTAGAACGCTATAAAAAGAAAAGCTTTTACTGGTACAAACAAGTTATTGAAACCAATGGTGCCAGTCTTCATACAAAATAATTTGTTAATAAACAAAAAGGCTCTTACAGAAGTTTTTATTCTGCAAGAGCCTTTTTTATGGTTTAGTTTTTAGAATGTTTTTCCAACTTTTTTAAAGATCCATTTTTGTAGTTCCACAAAAACCAATGGCAAGATCGATAAAACAATCGCAATGATCCAATGGGTTAAACTCAGCGGAACAAGATAGAAAATGTTGGCTAAGAAAGGGACCAAAGCAACGAGTGTTAAAATCGAAACAGATAAAAGAGAAGACCAGAAAACAGTCGGATTGGATAAGAAGCCGATTTTAAAAATGGATTCTTTGCTTCTGGCATTAAAGATATGGATGACGGAAGACCAACCTAGGATAAGGAAAGCCATCGTTTGTCCAACTTCATGGCTTGCGCCAATAGCAGTATCAACTGTGACAAAAGAACCAATATAAAAACCAACTAAAGTGATGATGGTGAAAATGGCCGCAACGATTGCAATGTTGCGCGTCATGCCACGAGCAAAAATACTTTCGCCTTTTCTCGTTGGCTTCTGTTCCATAAGAGATGGTTCTGCTTGTTCTTTACTTAAGCCAAAACCAGGTATGCCATCTGCTACGACGTTAATGAACAGTAGTTGAATAGAAACAACTGGAAGGCCCCAGCCAAAGAGGACAGCAAGCAGCATAATGAAAATTTCTGAAATGTTACAGGCTAATAAGAAGTAGACCGTCTTTTTGATATTCTCGTAAACCCGGCGGCCTTCTTCAACGGTATGGACGATTGTAGCAAAGTTATCATCTGTTAAAACCATATCTGCTGCATTTTTAGCAACTTCTGTTCCGGCAATTCCCATGGCCGTCCCAACATCTGCTGCTTTTAAAGCTGGCGCATCATTGACTCCATCACCAGTCATGGCTACTATCTCATCATTGGTTTGCCATGCCTTAACGATGCGAATCTTATCTTCAGGAGAGACACGTGCGTAAACCGAATAATCCCTCACATTTTCTTCGAGTTCGTTATCTGATAATTTAGTAAGCTCGGCGCCCGTAATAACTTTATCACCCGGTTCAAAAATGCCGATTTGTTTAGCAATGGCAGTCGCCGTAACAGCATGGTCACCAGTAATCATAATTGTTTTGATGCCGGCTGCTTTTGCTTCTTTGACTGCATCTCGGCTCTCTTCACGAGGAGGATCAATCATGCCGACGATTCCGGCAAATACAATGTCTTTTTCTAGTTCTTCAGTTGTTAAATCTTCAGGCAATTGATTGTATTTTTTGTACCCTAATCCAATAACTCGTAAAGCTTCATGCGCAAAGGAATCGTGTATTTCGCGAGCTTTGTGTCCAACTTCATCCGTAATACTTGAAAATTGAACTGGAATACGATCAAAAGCTCCTTTTGTAATGGAAAGATATCCGTCTTTTGTTTTGTGAACAGTCGTCATTAATTTTCGTTCAGAATCAAAAGGAATTTCATGAACACGCGGATATTCTTTTTCTAATGTTTCTTTGGGCATGCCTTTTTCTTGTAATAAGCGAATGATAGCTGATTCCGTTGGATCTCCAGCGATCACTTCTTCACCATCACGTTCTTCGATGGTAGCGTTCGAAGCTAAACTCATCATTTTTAAAAGCTCTTTTTCGTCTTCGATAAATTCAGCAGACGCCTCAATAGGCTGATGCGGGAAAGCCCAGACTTTTTGAATGGTCATTTTATTTTGTGTCAATGTTCCAGTTTTATCTGAAGCAATCACAGAAGCGCTGCCCAACGTTTCAACCGAAGGAATATTGCGGATGATCGCATGGCGCTTAACCATGTTTTGGACACCAAAAGCTAAACTGATGGTCACGATAACCGGCAGAGTCTCTGGGACAGCAGCAACAGCCAATGTGACAGCTGTCATTAAAGTAGTAATGAAATCTTCACCTTGGAAGAAGCTTAAAATAAAAATCAAAGCACCGGCCAATAAGGCGATGATACTTAATTGTTTGCCCAGTTTGTTCATCCGGTCTTGTAAGGGAGTTTTTCCTTGTTTAGTGCTATTAAGCAGATTGGCTACAGCACCCATTTCAGTATCCATTCCAGTAGCTGTAATTATCGTCTTTGCACGACCATTGGTAATCAATGACCCTGAAAAAACGGTATGAAAGACATCTCCAATTGGATCATCTTCGTTAACAACGGCATGTTCATCTTTTTCAACAGGCAGACTTTCACCAGTTAAAGCAGATTCTTCCGCTTGTAAGTTGCTGCTAGAAATGAGACGTGCATCCGCTGGAACCATATCCCCAGCCTCAAGAAGTAAAATATCTCCTGGTACTAAATCAACGGCTTCGATTTCTTCGGTTTGATTATCCCGAATAACTCTAGCTTTTGGAGCGGATAAGTTTTTTAATGATTCTAAAGCGGCTTCTGCGCTTCCTTCTTGTCGAATAGCAATAAAGACATTTAAAGCGATAATAGAGAAAATAACAATGGGTTCTGATAAATCAGAGGGGTGTTGAGTGATGGCAATATATGTGGAAATGAATCCAGCCAAAATTAAAATAATGACGGTCACATCTTTTAAATGATTAAGTATTTTTTTAAAAAGCGGAATACGCTCTTCTTCTGTAAATTGGTTGGCACCAAATTCTTGTTTTTTTTGTTCGATTTGCTGCGACGTTAGTCCCTTTTTTTCGTCGCTGTTTAACGCCTGTATGATGGACTTTATCTGTTTTGTTTTGAAATCCATAACATTCCTCCTGTATAGTTTTTTACTTGATTTAATCAGTAAGAAGGGCAAATGTTTGTTCCTTCACTATTAACTCTAACAAAAAGTAAGGAGTTGTGCAAGCGAAAAACATCGTCAAATCAGCATTTTTTTGTTTTTTGAAAATGATAATCGCTTTCATTCCTATAAATAATAGAATAGTAAATTAATTAATTCATTTGTTTTATTTTATGTTTCTTTCCTTTAAAAGGCTAAGTACATAAAAAAACCACTTGTTTAAAAAACAAGTGGTTAAAAGGAGTAATACCTGATACTTTGGAGGAGTACAAGGTAAAAATGAAAATATAAAAAAGTTGGTTGTTATTGGTATGTATATAATATACCGATAAAATATGAAGAAAGTATGACCAAAGTTTAATTTTTATGTTAAGAAACTCAAGTACGATAAAAAGCGATTAGAACCGAAAGAGGCTGTCTCAAAATAATAATGGTGCAGGTACACCATCCTCTTCTTTGGTTAAGTGGGACAAATACCCTG
>NZ_DAMDAK010000006.1:856-7667 GCF_032094055.1 Carnobacterium sp. | reverse complement strand
TCAGCGGCAGTTTCTTATTTATAAAAGAATTTCATCCAAATAAGTAAAAGTTAACTGAAAAATCAATAGCAAGTTAGATATACAAAAAAGGGTTGAGTTCATTCACTCAACCCTCAGGGGATAGGACTCTTTTCTTAGGGGAGAAAAGAGAGTAAAAATAAAATGAATTTATTTAAACGACTTTCAAAGTCTAGCAAAATAAAATGAGAAGAAAGTGAAAATCAGTTAAATTTTTTAATAATTTCTGCACCTTATGGTTGAATGGCTTTAAGCTAATGCATCTACAATCGCTTTATTAAAGGCTGGTAAATCTTTAGGAGTACGGCTTGTAACGAGGCCGCTGTCATCTAGGACAACTTCACTGTCTTCATATAAAGCTCCAGCATTTTTTAGATCTACACCGACTTGCTTAACAGAAGTCATTTTCTTGCCTTTGACTACTTCGGCATTGATTAGTAATTGAGGACCATGGCAAATCGCAAAAATAGGTTTTTTAGCTTCTGCAAATCCTTTAACAAATGTCAAAAAGCGGTCATCTGCTCGTAATTGATCGGGCGAGAAGCCTCCAGGAATCAATAAAGCATCGAAATCTTCAGGAGAAACTTCATCAATGCCTTTATCAATAGTGATCGTTGCATCACCTTTTTCACCGGTAACTTGGTTGCCTGCTTTTTCTTCAATGGTAATGACTTCGTGTCCTGCTTTGGTTAAGGCATCTTTTGGCGAGGTAAATTCGACATCTTCAAATAAATTTGTAACAACTGTCGCAACTTTTTTTCCCATGTTTCTATTCCCTCTTTCTATTTTTTGATTAACTTAAGTGTAACGCAATTAAAAAAGCGACTCAAGAATAAAGGCTTCTTCAAACTTTCTTCTAGTTTTGCTAAAGTATGCGATTCCATTATTTTCATGTTATGATTAAATAGAAAACGAAAAAGAACGGAGGAATAAAGTTGAACATTGCATTGATTGCTCATGATAAGAAAAAAGATGAAATGGTTAAATTGATTTCATCTTATCAAGATATTTTGAAGGAACATGTTCTTTATGCCACCGGAACAACAGGACAAAGAATCGTTGATGCTACAGGTTTAGATGTACACCGTTTCAAATCAGGCCCATTAGGCGGCGACCAACAAATCGGTGCCTATATTTCAGATGATAAAATAGATATGGTGATTTTTTTGAGAGACCCATTGACCGCTCAGCCTCATGAACCGGATATCACTGCTTTGCTCCGATTAAGCGATGTTTATGAAATTCCTTTAGCCACTAATATGGGGACTGGGGAAATCTTGCTGCGCGGATTAGGTGAAGGCTTAGTAGATTGGAGAAAAATCCATCATCATGCTGGGCGTTCAGTATTAAATACAGAACTTTAAAATTAAAAACTCCTGCAACCTTATAAAAATAGGTGCAGGAGTTTTTTTAACTTTATTAGGAATCAGACTATTTAATTGTCTCCATTATTTCTTTGTATGCTTCTTGGCTTTCTTTAAAATCAGCAACGGCATCGCTTAAAGCATCCATTTCTTTCTCTGAATGAACCGATTTTCCCGACTCAACAAGTTGTTTAAATCCTGCTAAGGCAGATTGAGTTTTATCAGCACTTGAGACAGCGAAATCTCGACTTTTTTGAAATTTTTCAGTTGATTCCGGAACTTTCGCTAAGAAATCACTAACCAATACGTCAAAATCATCTATTACTTGATTAAGTTCTTTTTCAGAGGAAGAATCCTCTTCGAATTTGTCTAATTGCTTAGAAAATGTATTTAAAATATAAACATAGGCAATTTCATAATCAGGGTAAAGGAACTGATAATCCGTATCCTCGTTGGTTAGATTAAGAGCAGCAGAAGATTGGTTCTCACTGGAAGATCCTTGTTTTTCCTGGTCAGCACGCTGGACAGACAAATAATAAGATAAGCCGATAAAGACAAGTAATACAAGTACAGCAAGGATCACAAAAATTTTAATTATTTTTTTACTATTAAGGTTCTTTTGATTTTTGATTGTTAACGTCTCCTAACTTTTTTGTCATCGAAGTTACTTTAAGGTTTTCTAACTGCTTTGTCAATCAGCAGTTAGAGTAACAAAGTGAATATGACCTATGTCATTATAACTTATCTATGTTTTAAAGCAATTAATGAAAACGCTTTTTAACGATGAGGACAATTGTTAGTATAAGAGTATAAATAAAAAAAAGGAGAAACATTCTTATGAAAAAAAATAATGTTAGTGAATCAATTCAAAAGTTTGGTCGGACGTTATTGCTTCCAATTGGAGTAATGGCGCCTGTTGGAATGATTTTAGGGATTAGTGGTGCTTTTGTTCAGCCTTATATGATTGAAAGGTTTGCTTTTTTAGGTAATGATGCTGTTAATTCGTTATTGATTAGTATTCGAACAATTGCGAGTGTTGTTTTTGATAATATTCCCTTATTGTTTGCAATGGGTGTAGCTTATGGGATGAGTAAGAGAGATAAAGGGATTTCAGTTTTTGCTACCACTACTGGTTATTTAACACTCATTATCACAATGAACGTATGGTTGACGTTGACCGGGAATATGGCAGACCCAGAAGTAATGACCCAGTTCGGTCAGATTACTGTTCTTGGAATTCAGACCATGAATATTAGTGCAGCAGGAGGAATTATTGCTGGGCTAGTTGCTGCATGGGTAACTGATCGCTTTTATAATTTAGAATTACCAACTGCTTTAGCTTTCTTTTCAGGGAAAAAATCTGTTCCTATTATTACAATGGGGATTATGATTGTGTTAGGGATGATTATACCATTTATTTGGACGTTTTTTGTCGGCATCTTAATGAAATTATCGGTCGTCTTTTTAAGTACCATGGGCCCGTTCTTTACAGCAGCAGGAGAAAGACTCTTTATTCCTTTTGGTTTGCATCATGTTTGGAATGCTCTATTTAGATTTACCGAAGCAGGCGGCAGCTATGTTATAGATGGCACTACTTATGTTGGCGTGGTCCCGGCTATGAACGAAGTACTCTTTAATCAAGGACCAAACAGCGAATATTGGTCTTTAATGCCAAAACTATCAAGATTTATGGCACAGCAGCAAATGTTGGTTACCTTGTTCTTATTTCCAGCAATTGCTACAGCAATGTATAAAGCCTCTAAGAAAGAAAATAAGGCTGTTGTGAAATCAATGTTAATTACAATGGTTTTAACAGCTATGTTAGGTAATGTAACTGAGCCTCTCGAATTTACATTTGTGTTTTTAGCACCAGTTTTGTATTTGGTATATGCGTGTATTGTTGGTGTGGGAGCAGTACTAATGTCATTAGCCGGTGTGGCTATTGGATATATTAGGGGGACAATCTTCGACTTCGCTATTTTTGGGTTATTGTATGAAAAGTCAAATTGGATATTTTTAGTGCTTATTGGACTGTTCTTAGCAGTAATCACATATTTTATTTTTTATTGGGCAATTATTAAGTTCGATATCAAAACGCCTGGTAGAGAAGAAGTACAAAATCTAGATAATACCTTAATAAAAGAAAAACGCTATGATGAAATAGCTGGAATTGTAGTAGAAGCGCTAGGTGGAAAAGAGAATATCGAAAATGTCGAAAACTGCATTACAAGATTGCGAATAGATTTAAAAGAAGTAAATGTTGTGAATAAAGATTTATTACAAACTTCTGGTTGTACTGGATTTTTCTTCCCTACAGCGAAACATATTCATATTGTATATGGTCCGTTAGTTGAATTTGTTCGAAATGCAGTAGATGAAAAAATATAAACAATGGAGGATTTTTAAATGAGAGCACTATATGATTCAAAAAGCAAAACGATTGATGATAGAGGAATTAAGGATCTTTTTTCTCAAACTGAAAAATACAGAACATGGTTGTTATTTGAAGCGTCTTTAGCACAAGCACAAGCTGAAGCTGGTTTTATCCCAGAATCAGCTGCACAAGATATTAAAGAAGCAGCTAAAATCGAGAATATCGACTTTGAAGAAATGGACCGTATTTATAAAAAAATAGGGCATGGTTTTGTTCCCTTCTTAAAAGTACTGGTTAAAGCCTGCCCAGGAAATAGTGGGAAGTATGTTCATTATGGAATTACAACACAAAATATCCAACAAAGTTCTCAGCTTTATATGGTCAAGAACGTTCATCATAAATATATGTCATTGATTGGTGAAATATTAGAAAACTTAAGTCACTTAGCTTTAAATAATAAAGATACGGTTATGTCAGGCCGGACACATGGACGACACGCAATACCAATTACTTATGGCTATAAGGTGTCAGTTTGGATTAGTGATTTGATTGATTGTTATGAACGAATGGTTGAATCCGAAAAAAGGGTTTTTAAAATTATGATGGGTGGTGCTGTTGGTACCTTTAGTTCAATGCCTGAGGTAGGTATTAGTGTGCAAAAACGTGTTGCTGAACTAGTAGGCATGTATCCAATGGAAGTGCCTTCAAGAAATATTAGTACTCACAAAATAGAATATATGATGAATTTAGCTTTACTAGCAAATATTTGCCATAAAATAGCGGAGGAAGTTTATAGTACGACTTTAGAAGAAATCGCAGAAGTATCTGAAGGATTTAGTAAAGGAACAGTTGGCAGCAGTACAATGCCTCATAAAATCAATCCTAAGTTAGCTAAAGGTATCATTGCAAATTCTCAAAAATTGTATTCCTTGCCAGGAGTAGGCATGTATTCAGCTGTAAGGCCTTATGAAGGCGATAGCAGCTCGTATATGTTGTTTGATGGGATTTTAGAAGAAGCTTTAGAATTAACCACAGAAATTCTTTTACGTTGTGAAGAATTGACTCGAACAATGGTTGTTCATAAAGAGCGTATGCTGCATAATGTTATGCGCAATAAAGGCTTAGACAATAGCGAATTTGTAATGATGAAATTATCTGAAAAATTAGGCAAAGACCAAGCACATGCATTAATGTACGAAATCGCTATGAAAACAGCAGCTGAAGGAGAAGATTTCTATACTAATCTTAGAGCTAATGAATTGATCGCTGATGAATTTTCAGAAGAAGAAGTTAAAGAAATGATTGATCCAAGAAATTATATTGGATTATCCGCTAAATTAGCAGAATTAGAAGCTGAAAGAGCTAAAGAAACTGCAAGTAAGATTTTTAATGAGTATGGAGAATAAGCAAAATTTATAAGTTATACACAATAAATATAAAAAAATAGGAGAAATTTAATGGCGAAATTAATTATCAACTCAGATGATTTTGGATATTCTAAGGGAATTAACCATGCCATTCTAGATACTCACATTGATGGAGTGTTAACTTCAACTACTTTACTAGCTAATTTACCTGGATTTGACCATGCAATTGCATTGGCCAGAGAAAACCAGACATTAGGTATTGGTGTGCATTTATCAATGACTCTTGGTAAACCTGTTTTACACGATGTTGACCAACTTATCAATGAAAAGGGTGAATTTAAACAACTGAAAGACTTAAAAGACCATCCGCAAGATGTTTGTCTAGAACAGCTATATGATGAATGGGACGCTCAAATCAAAAAAGTAAAAGTAGCTGGGATTCCTATTACCCATTTAGATTCCCATCATTATGCCCATTCATTTGGTAACAACTATCAGGTAATTGAAGCTTTAGCTGAAAAATACCAAGTACCATTACGTAACTGTTTTGGAGTAAAGAGAAAATTAACTAACCCTGAATTAGCACCAGCTGAAGCTTTTTGGAATCTTTTTAACTACCCATCAATGAAAGTAGTGGATCAAGACTATTTAGTCGTTCGATCAGCAATGTTTGAGATCATCAGTAGAGATGCAGAAAAAAATAAGGATTCTCAAATTGTTGAAGCAGTTTGTCACCCTGGTTATGTGGACAGTACGGTATGGTTAGGTTCTTCTTTTAATCTTGCTCGAATGCGAGAGGTGGAAGTTCTTTGTGATCCAATTTTTAAAAAATATTTATTAAATAACGGTTATGAATTGTGCCGTTATGATGAGCTGTAAATTGAAAGTTTAACCAAAGAGGACTGTCCTTTCTATTTAAAAAAAGAATAGAAAGGATAGTTTTTAATTAATAGTTTAATTTGAAAATGGAAATAACTCATTAAAGGAGAAAACAATGACTATTCAAGTAGAAGCATTAAAATTACATGAAAAGAACAGAGGGAAAATAGCCATTACTAGCAAAGTAGCTATTCAAAATAACGAAGAATTGGCCCTTGCATATACACCAGGGGTAGCCGAACCTTGCAAAGCGATTGCTCAAAATAAAGCTGAAGTTTATCGTTATACAGCTAAAGGGAATCTTGTAGCGGTTGTTTCTGACGGATCAGCAGTTTTGGGTTTAGGAAACATTGGAGCTGAAGCAGCAATGCCAGTAATGGAAGGAAAGGCTGTATTGTTCAAACAATTTGGTGGAATTGATGCAATGCCTATCTGTTTAGATACTCAAGTACCAGCTGAAATTATTCAATCGGTTAAAGTGCTTGCTCCGACTTTTGGTGGAATTAATTTAGAAGATATCGCATCACCACAGTGTTTTGAAATCGAAAAAAAATTAGATGAGTTATTAGATATTCCTGTATTTCATGATGATCAGCATGGAACAGCAATTGTAGTAGCTGCTGCGATTATCAATAGTTTGAAGCTTGTTCGTAAGAAACTTTCAGATGTGAAAATTGTTGTGAATGGTCCGGGTTCAGCAGGGACAGCTATTATTACCATGTTATTAAAGATGGGAGCTAAGAAAGTATTGGTTTGTGATGAACATGGTCTATTGTCTGTCAATAGACCAGAGCCGTTAATTGAACATA
>NZ_DAMDAK010000006.1:0-846 GCF_032094055.1 Carnobacterium sp. | reverse complement strand
TAGCTGAACGAACGAACCTTGAAAATGAGGAAGGTACATTATCCGATGCTTTAGTTGGTGCAGATATCTTTATAGGTGTCTCGATAGGCGGTATCTTGACACCAGAATTAATCGCGAAAATGCAAACAGAACCAATTGTTTTTGCAATGGCTAACCCAGAACCAGAGATTATGTATGATGTAGCAAAATCAGCAGGAGTTCGTGTCATGGGTACCGGCCGGTCAGATTTTCCTAATCAAATCAATAATGTTTTAGCATTTCCAGGTATATTTAAAGGGGCATTGAGAGTCAGAGCAACAACAATTAATGATGAGATGAAGTTTGCGGCAGCAAGAGCTATTTCGGATTTAGTAACATTTGAGGAACTTAGAGAAGATTATATTATTCCCAAAATTTTTGACGCACGAGTAGCAGAACAAGTCGCTAGTTATGTAGCTGAAGCAGCTAGGCAGACAAGAGTTAATCAAATTTGATTAGGAGTGAAAAGATGAAAGGATATCGAAAAGAAAAAGATTCGATGGGGACCGTCTTGGTGAAAAATGAGCATTTATGGGGCGCCCAAACGGAGCGAAGCCGAACAAATTTTAATATTGGACAAGAAGAGATACCTAAGCCTGTTATTTACGCTTTAATTTCCTTAAAAAAAGCAGCAGCTAATGTCAATACTACTGAAGGAAAACTAAGTAGCGAACAAAGAGACGGTATTCTAGCAGCTTGTGAACTTCTTCAAACAGGAGAATACGAAGAACAATTTCCTTTAAAGGTTTGGCAAACAGGAAGCGGCACTCAAACAAATATGAATGTGAATGAAGTGATTGCTTGTTTGAGTAATAAGCAAGTCAAAAA
>NZ_DAMDAK010000005.1:52474-53204 GCF_032094055.1 Carnobacterium sp. | reverse complement strand
ATACAAAAGAACGACACTAGATAATCCTAGGATAATACTAATACTAAAATGTTGGCCTTCTAAAAATCCTATCAGACTTAAGAAAAAAAATAGCCAGCAAAACGACCAATAAATCATTTGATAAGCGGGCTCTAGAGAAAGCCGAACTTTTAATTGCCTTTCTATTTTGCATACCCCCATTCATTTAGCACATCTTTAAAATTATCATAACACAATTTTTTTTTAAAACCAATGTAGAAGAAGAAAGGAAAAAGTTTATATGTTAAGAATGTATACAGATGCATCAACTAAAGCTGATCCAGGTCCCAGCGGCGTTGGGCTTGTTTTTATCAGTGAAGAACTGCATGAACAATTAGCTGTTCCGCTAAAAGAAGAAATGAGCAACCATGAAGCAGAATTTGAAGCGGTAATTGCAGGTTTAAATTATTTGATCGAACAGCAACTGACCTCTCATGATTTACTGCTGTTTTCAGACAGTAAAATCGTTGTAACTGCTGTTGAACGTAATTATGTTAAAAATCAAAAGTTTCGGCAGTATCTCCTAACGATCAATCAACTTTTGCAGCACTTTCCTTCATTCAGTATGCAATGGATCCCAGAAGCACAAAATAAAGAAGCGGATCATTTTGCACGTCAAGCATTGCAGCTGCGATTAAAAACAAAGCGTTCATCTTCGTAAAAAAATCCTTTAAAACTTATAATTTCCTACTCTACAAAAAAAGCGCTAAGA
>NZ_DAMDAK010000005.1:51118-52464 GCF_032094055.1 Carnobacterium sp. | reverse complement strand
ATTTTTTTGGCACACGCGGCGGGCGAGTTCCCCAATATTGAAATAAATCGGTTCTGAGAGCGCCATTGTATAATTTGCGTTTTTTCGTTGCTCGTTCACCGTAATGTGTTTCAAAAGTTAAATCACTTGTTAGAATGTATTTGCTCCAAGTTTTTAAAGGCCGATAAACTTTACCCATTTGCTTGTAGAGCGCTTGGATTTCTTCTTCTTCACCTAAACGTTCGCCATAAGGAGGGTTAGCCAGAATAACACCATATTCTTTCTCTGTTGTAAAGTCTGCTAATTGCATTTGTTTAAATACAACACTATCTCCTACTCCAGCTTCGATTGCATTTTGTTTGGCTATTTCAATCATTTTAGCGTCAATATCGGTTCCTACGATATCTAATTCAATTTCATGATCGATTGCTGCTTTGGCTTCCGAACGCACTTCTTTCAAAATCGATTGATCAAACCATTCCCATTCCTCAAAAGAAAAACTACGGTTAAGACCCGGTGCAATATTCCGGCCAATCAATGCAGCTTCGATTGGAAGTGTTCCTGAACCACAAACTGGATCATAAAACGGCCGATCTTTGCGCCAAGTTGTCAGCGAGATCAATGCTGCTGCCATATTTTCTTTTAATGGCGCCCCACCCTTAGCGATTCGATAACCGCGTTTAAATAAACTAGGCCCGGTAGTGTCTAATGTCAAAGTTACTTTGTCTTTTAATAGCGCAACTTCTAATTGATACAAGGCTCCAGTTTCAGGTAATCTCGTCCGGCGATGATAAACTTCGCTCAAACGATCCACGATAGCTTTTTTTACTAATGCTTGACAATCAGACACACTGTAAAGAGTCGACTTGATTGATTTGCCCGCTACTGGAAAATTAGCATCCATTGGCAAATAATCTTCCCAAGGCAATGCTTTTGTCTTTTCAAACAGTTCATCAAACTCATAAGCGTCAAATTCTCCTACAATGATCTTTACTCGATCAGCAGTTCTTAACCACAAGTTTGTTTGAGCAATGTCTTTCTCCGTACCTGTAAATAAGACTTTGCCGTTTTCTACTTGGCATTCATAACCCATGCCACGTAACTCTTTCCCAACTAAGGCTTCTATACCGCTAGCTGCAGTTGCAACAAGTTGAAATTGTTTCATTATTTTTTCTCCAATTCTTTTTTTAATTCGTTTTATGAAGAGCATCGAAAAGCAAAGATAAATGGTTCTTTGTTAAGTCGTATTGGTAATTCTTAGATAATGAAATTTCCTCCGGAATTTACGTGTCTGCTTGCAAGAGCCATGGGACCGACTGGAGCCTTAGTGTCTCCAGTCTTTCAAGCCTCAAACGAAGCCTAACTGC